>NZ_JBHWYX010000017.1:0-144683 GCF_042728795.1 Streptomyces sp. NPDC060184 | reverse complement strand
CACCCCGAGGACGCGGGGTGCGGCGGGCCCGTCGGCGTCGGGGCCGTCCCGGCTGGGCGGGGTTGGGACGTGTCAGAAGTAGTAGCGCGAGACCGACTCCGCGACGCAGGCGGGCTTCTCGCCGCCCTCGCGCTCCACGGTGACGACCGCGGTGATCTGCACCCCGCCGCCCGCCTCCTCGACGCTCTTCAGCACGGCCGTGGCGCGCAGCCGTGAACCGACCGGGACCGTGGAGGGGAAACGGACCTTGTTGGTTCCGTAGTTGATGCCCATCTTCGCGCCCTCGACCGCCATGACCTGTGGCACGAGCGTCGGCAGCAGGGAGAGCGTCAGATATCCGTGGGCGATCGTCGTGCCGAACGGGCCGGCCGCGGCGCGTTCCGGGTCGACGTGGATCCACTGGTGGTCGCCGGTCGCCTCGGCGAACTGGTCGATCCGCTTCTGGTCGATCTCCAGCCAGTCGCTGTGCCCCAGCTGCTCGCCCACACCGTCGCGCAGCTCCTGTGCGGAGGTGAAGATCTTCGGCTCTGCCATGGTCCTGGTCCTGCCTTCCGGCTCACTGCCTCGATGTCTAAGCGCTTGCTCAGCATGGAGTGGGCACAGGCTCCTGTCAACGAGGTGGCCGCGCTCCCGCTCCCGTAGATTTCGGGGCGTGCCCCAGATTCCCCAGTCGCTCCACGAACTCACCGTCGGCCAGCTCGCCGCGCGCAGCGGCGCGGCCGTCTCCGCCCTCCACTTCTACGAGGCCAAGGGGCTGATCACCAGCCGCCGCACCAGCGGCAACCAGCGCCGCTACGGCAGGGACGCACTCCGGCGGGTCGCCTTCGTGCGCGCGGCCCAGCGGGTCGGCATCCCGCTGGCCACCATCCGTGAGGCGCTCGCCGAACTGCCCGAGGAGCGCACGCCCACCCGGGAGGACTGGGCCCGGCTCTCCGGTGTGTGGCGCACCGAACTGGACGAACGCATCAAGCAGCTCAGCCGGTTGCGCGACCATCTGACCGACTGCATCGGCTGCGGCTGCCTCTCGCTGGAGAACTGCGTCCTCTCCAACCCGGACGACATCTCCGGCGAGCGAATGGCCGGTTCCCGGCTGATGCCGGAGCTGCGGACCGCGCCGGAGACGCGCGACTGACCGTCCGGGGCCGGAGGGCGTACAAGGCGTGCCCGGCTCGCCCGCGCCCCTGCCCTCAGGCCGCCGAGGTCAGTTGCTGGTGCCCTATCCGGTGGGCCCGCGCCAGGGTCCCCGGCGTCAGCGCCGACGGCGGTACGAGGATGCCGCAGCCCGTGCACACCGGCCCGGACCGGGGCTCGCGCCGCAGGTCCTGGCGCCAGACGATCCGGGTCTCCGCGCAGACCGGGCAGGCCGTGCCGGGCTCCGCGCCGAGCGCCGTGATCAGCCGGAGCAGCACCTCGGGGAGCGGGGCGCTCGGATGCGTACCGGGGTCGGCGCAGCGGGCCACGCCGTTGCCGCCCCAGATCCGCCGGTGCCAGGCGTCGAAGCCGCCGGGCCTGCGCAGCCCCTCGCGCTTCTCGCGCCGCCGCCGCTCGGCGAACCCCGCCTCGTACGCCAGCCAGAGGGCCCGGGCCGCCTCCAGTTCGGCCAGCGCGCCCGTCAGCCGCGCCGGGTCGGGCGCCCGGTCCTCCGGGGCGAACCCGTGCCGGGCGCACAGATGGTCCCAGGTCGCGCGGTGCCCGTAGGGGGCGAAGCGCTCCAGGCATTTGCGCAGCGAATACCGCCGCAGGGCCAGATCGGCCCGGGGGTCTCGGACCTGTCTCGCGAGGCTCCGGAAACCGGCCATGCCACCGCCACCTCCGTCGTTCGGTGTTCCTGTCGTGGAGTGGACGTACGCCTGCCCGTTCTGGTGCCGCCGAAAGGTGATTTCCGGCCACGGATCGGACGGTGGTGCGCCGGGTGGTACGCGGCCCGGCGCGCGAGGCGGTACGCGGCCGGGTGCGCCGGGCGGTACGCGGCGAGGCTGCGAGGTGGTACGCGGCCGGGCGCGCCGGGTGTGCGCGGGGCTGTGCGCCGCGGCCCGACGGGGCCCGGGCGGGGGCGTGTGACGATTCGGCAAAGGTGACTGATGCTCACCTTACGGACCCGACTTACCGTCGGTAATCTCCGGCGCATCGGCCTCCCTGAGGAGTACGCATGCCCCCACGTACACGTACCGGCAAGCTCGCCGCGACCTTCGCGGCCGTCCTCGCACTCGGCACCTCCCTGCTGGCGGGATCACTCCCGGCCGGCGCCGCCCAGGCCGCGGTCACCGCGGCCACCGACCACTGCGCCGGGCAGTGCGCGGACATCCTGCCGCCCGGCGCGAACGGCAACGCCACGCTCGCCGACATCCTCGGCAACAAGCTCTTCGGCACCCACCCCGCCCACAGCGACGACCAGCTCGACCGGTACACCTCGCTGATCTCCGGCCAGAGCACCCTCACCGACGCGAAACTGACCGACTTCTTCAACGACGCGTCCTTCGGCGTCCCCTCCGGCCAGGTCGAGTCCACCGTCTCGCCCCGCAGCGACGTCACCATCACCCGCGACAAGAAGACCGGCGTCCCGCACATCGTCGGGACCACCCGCTACGGCACCGAGTTCGGCGCCGGATACGCGGCCGGACAGGACCGGCTCTGGCTGATGGACCTCTTCCGCCACATCGGGCGCGGCGAACTCACCTCCTTCGCCGGCGGGGCGCTCGCCAACCAGGGCCTGGAGCAGCAGTTCTGGCCGCAGGCCCCGTACACCGAGGCCGACCTCGAAGCGCAGGTCGAACGGATCAGGACCACCGAGGGCGCCCGCGGCGAACAGGCCATGGCGGACGCGCAGGCGTACATCGACGGCATCAACGCCTACAAGGACAAGGCGAAGGCGAACCGCAACTTCCCCGGCGAGTACGTCCTCACCGGCAAGATCGACTCGATCACCAACGTCGGCGAGATCGTGTCCTTCAAGCTCACCGACCTGATCGCCATCGCCACCGTCGTCGGCGGCCAGTTCGGCGGGGGAGGCGGCGGCGAGGTGCAGGCCGCGCTCTCGCTGCTCGCCGCCCAGGAGAAGTACGGCGTCGCCGAGGGCACCCGGGTCTGGGAGTCGTTCCGGCAGCGCGAGGACCCGGAGGCCGTCCTCACCGTGCACGACGGCACCTCCTTCCCGTACGCCCAGAAGCCCGCCACCGCGCGCGGCACCGCCCTCCCCGACAAGGGCTCCGTCACCGCCGAACCCCTGATCTACGACCGCACCGGCTCCGCGGGCACCAACCTCAAGGCCCCGATCGCCGCGCCCGCCGCCCTCAAGCCGCTCCAGGGCGTCTTCGACGACGGCGTCGTCCCCGAGGGCACCCTCCCCGGCTCCGGCGCGGACGCGCAGAAGCGCGGCATGTCCAACGCCCTGGTGGTCTCCGGCTCCCGCACCGCGAGCGGCAACCCGGTCGCCGTCTTCGGACCCCAGACCGGCTACTTCGCCCCGCAGCTGATGATGCTCCAGGAAATCCAGGGACCCGGCATCAGCGCCCGGGGCGTCTCCTTCGCGGGCGTCGGCATGTACGTCCAGATGGGGCGCGGCGAGGACTACGCCTGGAGCGCCACCTCCGCCGCCCAGGACATCACCGACACCTACGCCGTCCCGCTCTGCGAGGCGAGCGGCGCCACCCCGACGAAGAACTCCGCCTCCTACCTCTACCGGGGCACCTGCACGCCCATGGAGAAGATGGAGCGGACCAACTCCTGGAAGCCCAGCACCGCCGACTCCACCGCCGCCGGCTCCTACCGGATGCAGGTCTGGCGCACCAACTACGGCATCGTCACCCACCGCGCCACGGTGGGCGGCAAGCCCGTCGCGTACACCTCGCTGCGCACCACCTACCGCCACGAGGCCGACTCGATCATCGGGTTCCAGATGCTCAACGACCCGGCCTTCGTGACCGACGCGGCCTCCTTCCAGCAGGCGGCGAGCAACATCGACTACGCCTTCAACTGGTTCTACGCCGACTCCCGCACCGCCGCGTACTACAACAGCGGCATGAACCCGGAGCGGGCCGCGGGCGTGGACCCGGCGCTGCCGGTCGCGGCGGACCGGGCGTACGAGTGGCAGAACTTCGACCCGGCGGCCAACACCGCCACCTACACGTCCTTCGCCGCGCACCCGCACTCCAGCGGCCAGGACTACTACATCTCGTGGAACAACCGGCAGGCCGCGGGGTACGCCTCCGCGGGCTTCGGGTTCGGCGCGGTGCACCGGGCCGACCTGCTCGACGACCGGGTCTCCGCGCTCGTCGCCCAGGGCGGCGTCACCCGCGCCTCCCTCACCAGGGCCATGGAGCAGGCCGCCGTCACCGACCTGCGGGGCGAGCAGCTGCTGCCCGAACTGCTGAAGATCATCCGCTCCCAGCCCGTCACCGACACCGCCCTCGACGCGGTCGTCAAGCAGCTGGAGACCTGGCAGGCGGCCGGAGCGCAGCGCAAGGAGACGGCCGCGGGCTCGGGGACGTACGCCAACGCCGACGCCGTGCGCGTCATGGACGCCTGGTGGCCCGCGCTGATGGACGCCGAGTTCCGGCCCGGCCTCGGCGACGCGCTCTACGACGCCCTGGCCGTGAACCTGGCGGTGGACGAGTCCCCGGCCGCCAGCCACGGACCCAGCGGCGCGCACAGCGGTTCCGCCTTCCAGTACGGCTGGTGGGCCTTCGCCGACAAGGACCTGCGCCAGGTCCTCGGCGAGACCGTCCGGGGGCCGCTGGCCCGCACCTACTGCGGCAACGGCGTCCTCGCCACCTGCCGCGACGCCCTGCTCACCACCTTGAAGCAGGCCGCCGCCAAGCCCGCCACCACGGTCTACCCGGGTGACGACAGCTGCGCGGCGGGCAACCAGTGGTGCAGCGACGCGATCATCCACCGCGCGCTGGGCGGGATCACCCAGAAGACGATCCCGTGGCAGAACCGGCCGACGTACCAGCAGGTCGTGGAGTTCCCCACGCACCGGTAGGGGAACGAACGGCGGTTCCGGTACTGGGGGTGCCCCCCCGGTACCGGAACCGCGCCGTTCCGGCCGGAAGGAAAACGTCTTGCCGCCCGCCCCGGCCGGGACGGAGAGTGGGCGCATGACGACCACATTGATCACCGGAGCGAACAAGGGGCTCGGGTTCGAGACCGCCCGCCGCCTCGTCGCCGCAGGCCACACCGTCTATCTGGGGAGCCGGGACGCCGAACGCGGACGCCGGGCGGCCGGGAGCATCGGCGCCCGCCCGGTCCCGATCGACGTGACCGACGACGCCTCGGTGGCCGCGGCGGCGAAGGCGGTCGAGGCTGAGGGAGGGCTGGACGTACTGGTCAACAACGCCGGAATCGAGCTGTACGCGCCGGACGGGAGCGTCATCGGCGCGGCCGACCAGACGGCCGACGGGATGCGGACGGTCCTGGAGACGAACGTCCTCGGTACCGTGCGGGTCCTGCACGCGTTCCTGCCCCTGCTGGAGCGCTCCGCGGCCCCGGCCGTGGTCAACGTCAGCAGCGGGCTGGCCTCGCTGGCGAGGATGTCCAGCCAGGGCGTCCGGGGCTCCGCGTACCCGGGCGTGGCCTATCCGGTGTCCAAGGCCGCGGTCAACATGCTCACCGTCCAGTACGCGAACGCCTTTCCCGGGATGCGGATCAACGCGGTGGAGCCGGGATACACCGCCACCGACCTCAACCGGCACGCCGGCACCCAGACCGTGGAGGAGGGCGCGGAGATCATCGTGCGGATGGCCCTGGTGGGCCCCGACGGCCCGACCGGCGGCTACTTCGACGCCGCGGGCCCGCTGCCCTGGTGAGAGCCCGGTCCGGGCGGGGGAGGCAGGCGCCTCCCCCGCACCGGGACCGCACCCGCTCACCCCCCGTACAGCAGGTACTTCTTCCGCTTGGCCCGGAAGGCCGCGAGGTCCGGACGCCAGGCGGCCACCACCTCGTCGGTGTCCGCGCCCGCGTCGATCATGGTGCGGACCCGGGTGTTGCCGGTCAGCTTGTCGATCCAGTTGTCGGCCCGCCAGGCGAAGCCGCTCCAGGTCGCCTTGGCGGTCACCAGCAGCGCGATGCCGGTGCGCACCGGGTCGAAGACCTCCCGGTCGTCCACGTGGAGCTGCACCCCGCCGACCGTGACGCCGGAGAACTTGGAGAAGGTCGGCGCGAAGTACGCCTCGCGGAAGCGGACCCCGGGCAGCTCCAGCGCGTTGGCGGCGGCGGCCCAGCGGTGGTCGATCCCCTCGGCGCCGAGGAGTTCGAAGGGGCGGGTGGTGCCGCGCCCCTCCGAGAGGTTGGTCCCCTCGAAGAGGCAGGTGCCGGAGTAGACGAGCGCGGTGTCCGCCGTCGGCATGTTGGGGCTCGGCGGCACCCACGGCAGGCCCGTCGCGTCGAAGAAGTCGGAGCGCCGCCACCCCGACATCGTCACCGTGTCCAGGTCCGCCGGACGCGCGGCGAAGAACTCGGTGTTGAAGAAGAGCGCCAGCTCGGCGACGGTCATCCCGTGCGCCTGGGCGATCTCCCGCCGCCCGACGAAGGTCCCGAACGCCGGGTCCAGCACGGGACCGAGCGCCGCCCGGCCGGTGACCGGGTTCGGCCGGTCCAGGACGACGAACCGCTTGCCCGCGAGCGCCGCCGCCTCCATGCAGTCGTACAGCGTCCAGATGTACGTGTAGAAGCGGGCGCCCGCGTCCTGGATGTCGAAGACGACCGTGTCGACGCCGGAGGCCGTGAACACGTCGGCGAGCGGAGAGCCGTTCTTCAGATACGTGTCGTAGACCGGCAGTCCGGTCGCCGGGTCGTCGTACCGGCCCTCGGAGCCGCCCGCCTGGGCGGTGCCCCGGAAGCCGTGCTCCGGGCCGAAGACGGCGGTGAGGTTCACCCGGTCGTCGGCGTGCATGACGTCCACGACGTGGCGCACGTCGGAGGTGACGCCGGTGGGGTTGGTGACGATGCCGACCCGTTGGCCGGCCAGCAGCCGGTAGCCGTCGGCGGCCAGCCGGTCGAAGCCGGTACGGACCGGTCCGCGCCCCGGCCCGGAGCCCTTGCCGTGGCCGCCCGCGGCGGCTGCCGTACCCACGCCCGCGGCGGTCGCCGCCAGTGCTCCCAGGCCACCGCCCGCTGCCAGTACACCCCGTCTGGTCAGGCTCATCCAGCCACCTCCATGATCGCGCGGACTGTCATGGGCATGCACGCTAGCGCGCGCGGGGCCCGTACGGAACGATCTCGGGCGGGCGGATTCACAAGCCCGGCCCGCATCGGCTGGGCAGAACACCAGACCTTCCCGCGACCCCTTCCCCGATCACATACCGACTGGTTAGTCTGCTGGGGAAGTCGTGCAGAGAGGCAGGCCCCGATGAGTACGGTGCAAGGCGCCGGCGTAGTGGTCACGGGAGCCGGAGGCGGCATCGGCGCCGCCCTGGCCCGGAGATTCGCCGCCGAGGGTGCGCGGGTGGTCGTCAACGACCTCGACGCCGCACGGATCGAGCCGCTCGCCGAGGAGATCGGCGGCACGGCGATCGCCGGAGACGCCTCCGGGATCGTGGACGCCGCCCGGGACACCCTCGGCGCCGTCGACGTGTTCTGCGCCAACGCCGGACTCGCCTCGCCCGGTGACGTCTTCGCCGACGAGGAGGTGTGGGCCGCCGCCTGGGACGTCAACGTGATGGCCCACGTCCGCGCGGCCCGGGCCCTGCTGCCCGAGTGGCTGGAGCGCGGCAGCGGACGGTTCGTCACCACCGCCTCCGCCGCCGGTCTGCTGACGATGATCGGCGCCGCTCCCTACAGCGTCAGCAAGCACGGGGCCGTCGCCTTCGCCGAATGGCTCGCGCTCACCTACCGCCACCGCGGGATCAAGGTCCACGCGATCTGCCCGCAGGGCGTACGGACCGACATGCTCACCGCCGCCGGATCGGCCGGCGAGCTCGTCCTCGCCCCCACCGCCATCGAGCCGGACGCCGTCGCCGACGCGCTCTTCGACGCGATCGCGAAGGACCGCTTCCTCGTCCTGCCCCACCCCGAGGTGGCCGGCTACTACCGGGCCAGGGCCGAGGACCCGGACCACTGGATCGGCGGCATGAACAAACTCCAGCGCACCTGGGAGAAGGGGACCCGCGCATGACCACCACCCCGGACACGAACACCCCGGACACGCCGGACACGAACACCCCGGCCACGAACACCCCGGCCACCCCGGCCACGAACACCCCGGACACGCCGGCCCCCTCCCCGTACGCCGCGAAGCCCTGGACCGGGCTGCTCTCCGCGACGCAGCTCACCCCCGTCGAGCCCGCCGAGACGCTCCTGCACGCCTTCCGGGACGCCGTCGCCCGCGCCCCCGGACACACCGCCCTCGCCTACTTCGACGGACGGCTCGACTACCGCGAGACCGACGCGCTCAGCGACTCCGTCGCCGGGCACCTCGCCGCCCGGGGCCTGCGCCGCGGCGACCGCGTCGCGATCATGCTCCAGAACACCCCGCACTTCGTCCTCGCCCTGCTCGGCGCGTGGAAGGCGGGCGCCACCGTCGTACCGCTCAACCCCATGTACAAGGCGGGCGAGGTCGCGCACGTCCTGGCGGACGCCGGAGTGAGTGCGCTGTTCTGCTCGGACCGGGCCTGGGAGTCGTACCTGCGCGACACCGCGGCCGGCGCGCCCGGCGTCACGATCGCCGTCACCGCCTGCGAACTCGACCTCCAGACCGAGAACGACCCGCGCGTCCTCGGCTTCGGGCGGCTGCCGGTCCCCGCCGGCACCGACGACCTGGTGACCGTCGCCCGCAAGGGGCTCGCCGCCCCCGACGACCGCGCGCTCACCGCCGCCGACACCGCGCTGATCAGCTACACCTCGGGCACCAGCGGCAAACCCAAGGGGGCGATGAACTCCCACGGCAACGTCATGGTCAACGCCGAACGCCAGCGCAAGGACCACCCGGTCCCCGAGGGCGCCGCCTACTTCGCCCTCGCCCCGCTGTTCCACATCACCGGCATGGTCTGCCAGCTCGCCGCCTGCCTCGCCAACGCCGGGACCCTGGTGCTCGCCTACCGGTTCGAGGCGAGCGTGGTCCTCGAAGCCTTCGCCACCCACCGCCCCGCCTACACCGTCGGCCCGTCCACCGCCTTCATGGCGCTCGCCGCCCACCCCGACGCCACCCCCGCCCACTTCGACTCCTTCGCGGTGATCTCCTCCGGCGGCGCACCGCTGCCGCCCGCGCTGGTGGAGAAGTTCCGGGCCGACTTCGGCCCGTACATCCGCAACGGCTACGGCCTCACCGAGTGCACCGCCCCCTGCGCCGCGGTACCCCCGCACCGGGAAGCCCCCGTCGACCCCGTCTCCGGCACCCTGTCGGTCGGGGTACCGGGCCCGGACACCCTCGTCCGGATCCTCGACGAGACCGGCGCGGAGGTGCCGCTCGGCGAGCAGGGCGAGATCGCGGTACGCGGTCCCCAGGTCGTGCCGGGGTACTGGAACCTCCCCGAGGCCACCGCCGCCGCCTTCCCGGACGGCGAACTGCGCACCGGCGACATCGGCTTCATGGACCGCCAGGGCTGGCTCTACGTCGTGGACCGCAAGAAGGACATGATCAACGCCTCCGGGTTCAAGGTCTGGCCCCGCGAGGTGGAGGACGTCCTCTACACCCACCCCGCCGTCCGCGAGGCCGCCGTCGTCGGCGTCCCCGACGCCTACCGGGGCGAGACGGTCCGCGCCTACGTCAGCCTCCGGCCCGGCGCCGAGGTGGCCCCCGACGAACTGGGCGCCTACTGCAGGGAACGCCTCGCCGCGTACAAGTACCCGCGCCAGGTCGAGATCCTGGCCGAGCTGCCGAAAACGGCGAGTGGGAAGATCCTCAGGCGGGAACTGCGTTCCCTGCGCTGAAGGCCCGACGGCCTTTGGACATGTTCACGGTGAGACGAAGGGCAGGTGGCGGCGATGGCCAAGGCGACGGAAGGGAACGGGGTTCCCGTTCCCCAACGGCTGCTGGCCGCCGCCACCCGCCTCTTCGCGGAGCAGGGGTACGACCGCACCTCCGTCCAGGAGATCGTCGAGGCCGCCGGGGTCACCAAGGGCGCCCTGTACCACTACTTCGGCTCCAAGGAAGACCTCCTCCACGAGGTCTACGCCCGGGTGCTCCGCCTCCAGCAGGAACGCCTCGACGCCTTCGCCGACGCCGACGCACCGGTGCAGGAGCGGCTGCGGGACGCCGCCGCCGACGTGGTCGTGACGACCATCGAGAACCTCGACGACGCCTCGATCTTCTTCCGCTCCATGCACCACCTGAGCCCGGAGAAGAACAAGCAGGTACGCCTCGAACGCCGCCGCTACCACGAGCGCTTCCGCGCGCTGATCGAGGAGGGCCAGCGGGCGGGTGTCTTCTCCCTCGCCAGCCCCGCCGACCTGGTGGTCGACTACCACTTCGGTTCGATCCACCACCTCTCGACCTGGTACCGCCCCGACGGGCCGCTCACCCCGAGGGAAGTGGCCGGCCACCTCGCGGACCTGCTGCTGAGGGCGCTCCGCCCGTAGGCCGTGTGCGGCGCCTTCCGGGGCTCTCAGCCCTTGAGACCCCCGGCGAACCCCTTGATGACGTAGCGCTGGAGCAGCAGGAACACCACGAGGACCGGCAGCGCGGCCAGCACCAGTCCGGCGAAGACGAGCCCGTAGTCGGACACGTACTGGCCGACGAAGGAGAACACCCCCACCGGCACGGTCTCCCTGGCCGACCCGCCCAGGTAGAGCAGCGGCGTGAAGAAGTCGTTCCAGACGAAGACGGCGTTCAGGATGATCACCGTGCCGGTGATCGGCCGCAGCAGCGGGAACACGATCCGGGTGAACGCCTGCCGGTGGTCGCACCCGTCGATCAGCGCGGCCTGCGCGTAGTCGGCGGGCAGGGTGCGGATGAAGCCGGTGTAGAGGAAGACGGTGAACGGCAGCTGGATGCCGGTGTAGAAGAGCACCATCCCCTGGTACGTGCCGAGCCAGCCCAGACTGTCGACCAGCTTGTACAGCGGGATCATCCCCAGCTGGAAGGGGAGCACGATCCCCAGCAGGAAGAGGATGTACAGCCCGTACCCGAGCCCCTGGGCGCGGCGGGCCAGGAAGTACGCGCCCGTCGAGCCGATCACCACCAGCAGCAGCAGACTCAGGGTGGT
Source organism: Streptomyces sp. NPDC060184 (assembly GCF_042728795.1). NCBI lineage: Bacteria > Bacillati > Actinomycetota > Actinomycetes > Kitasatosporales > Streptomycetaceae > Streptomyces > Streptomyces sp. NPDC060184. Next base: position 133,545 of record NZ_JBHWYX010000017.1, on the reverse strand, counting down.
GATCACCGCGCTGTTGACGAGCGCCGGGCCCAGCGACGCGGACGACCAGGCGTGGGTGAAGTTGTGCGCGGTCGGCGGGGCGGGCAGGCCCAGTGGGGAGTCGGCGATCTGCCGGGGCTCCTTGAGCGCCAGCGTGATCAGGGCGTACACCGGGAAGAGGAAGAGGACCGCGACGGCGGCCATGACCAGCTCCAGGGCGTAACTCCCGTAGCGGGCCCGGCGGCGGACGGACTTCACGGACCGCACCGAGCGCTCCGGCCCCGTGGGTCCGGCGGCCTTCACGGAGTTCACGCGGTCACCTCCCGGGCGCGCAGGAAGCGCAGCTGGACCAGCGACACCGCCGCGACGAAGAGCGCGAGCACCAGGGCCACCGCCGTGCTGTAGCCGAACTTGCCGTACACGAACGCCTCCTTGAAGAGGGCCGTCGACAGGGTCTCGCTGGCGGTCCCGGGGCCGCCGTTGGTGGCCGCGTACACCTGGTCGAAGAGCTTCAGGCCGCCGATGGTCGACAGCATGAGGTTGACGGTCAGCGCCGGGGCGAGCATCGGCCAGGTGACGTAGCGGAACCGCTGCCAGGTCCCGGCGCCGTCGATCCTGGCCGCCTCGTGGAGTTCGGGCGGCACGCCCTGGAGCCCGGCGAGGAAGATGACCATCGAGTACCCGGCGTACTGCCAGACGACCATCGCCGCCACCGACCAGAGCGCCAGCGACGGATCGCCCAGCCAGTCCTGCCGCAGGGCGCCGAGACCGACGGCTCCCAGCAGGCCGTTGAGCCCGGCGGTGGGCTCGGGGTTGTAGACGTACTTCCAGAGGAACGCGACCATCACCGGGCTGACGACGGCCGGGGCGAAGAAGACCACCCGCAGCAGCGACTTGCTGCGGATGTTGGTGTCGACACCCAGCGCGAGCAGCAGGCCCACGACGTTCTGCACGACGACCACGGCGACGGTCAGCAGCAGCGTGTTGACCACGGAGTCCAGGGTCCGCTGGTCGTCCAGGAGCGCCCGGAAGTTCGCCAGTCCGACGAACGAGGCGTCGCCGATGCCGGACCAGTCGGTGAACGCGTACGCCACACCCGCGACGCTCGGGTAGAGCACCACGAGCGCGTACACCAGCAGTGCGGGGACCACGAACCCCCAGGGCGGGAGGGTGAGATCACGGCCGGGGCGGGTACGGCCGCGGGCCCCGGGCTGCGGCGGCGGGATAGGGACCGTGGGCGGTGTCCTCACGGGGCGGACCCCGGGTCCGGCCTTCCCCGGGCGGTCCTCCCCGGGCCGGGGCTCCTCGGGTTCGATCTCTTCGGGCTGGGGGAGTGAACGGCTCATGAGGCCCTCCGGTAGGCGTCGTCCATCTGACCGAGGGCGCCCCGGACGTCCGTTTCGCCGGACAGCAGATCCTGTACGGCCGCGAAGTGCGCGGGCTGCACCTCGGCGTTGGGCCACCGCTGGTCCATGAACGGCACGGCGCGCCCGCCGTCCACGATCGGCAGGAAGGGCTCCAGGACCGGGTCGACGGCGGTGGACGCGTCCCGCCGGAAGGGGATCGCGAAGACCGCGGACGCCCAGCGGTCGATGTTCTCCTGCTTCCCGAGGAACGCGATGAAGTCCGCGGCCCGGGGGTCCCGCCTCGCCCGTACGGAGACGCCGAGGCCGACCACGATCCCGGCCGGGATCCACAGCCGCGCCGGGTCGTCGCCGCCCGGGAACGGGAACATCGCCAGGTCCTCCGGGCTCTCGGTGGCCTCCCGGAACACCCCGAGCACCGCGGAGACCTGGACGGCCATCGCCGCCTTCCCGGTGGCGACCATCGCGGTCTGCTGCTCGAACGTGGTGCCGTTGGGGTTGTCGTTGAAGAAACCTTTGCGCTGGAGTTCCTGGTACCGGCCCAGAGCATCGGCCCAGCCCGAGTCCCGGAAGGACGTCCGCCCGGCGGCCATGTCGTCGTCGAACCCGGCGTTGTGCGCGTAGACGGCGTTGGGCACCAGCGCGTAACTGATCAGCTGCGTCACCCAGGGCGTCTGCGCGCCGAGCGCGATCGGCACGACGCCCCGCGCCCTGAGCCGCGTGCAGACCGCCAGCAGCTCCTTCCAGGTCGACGGCGGCTCGACACCGGCCCGGGCGAACACCTTCTTGTTGTAGATCGCGCCGATCAGGCAGCTGCCCGCCGAGTAGAGGTACGTGCGCCCCTCGTACCGGTAGGCCGTGCCGAAGGCCGCCGGGATGTTCGCCGTCCACGGCTGCGTGCTGAGGTCGGTGAGCAGCCCGGCCCTGGCCAGCTCGACCATGGACATCGCGCTGCCGCTGCCCGGGTACACCGCGTGCACGTCCGGGGCGTTGCCACCGGCGAGCTGCGTGCGGACCACCGTCTGCATCTGTTCGGTGGGCGCGAACGAGGTGGTGAAGGACTCCCCGGGCCGGCTCCCCCGGTAGAGCTTCAGCAGCTCCTCCACCGGCAGCTGCTGGTCGGTGACCCCCACGATCCGCAGCCCGTCGGAGCCGCCCGAGCAGCCGGAGAGCACCGGCGCCAGCGCGCCGGCCGCCGCGATCCCGCCGCCGGCCCGCAGGAACCCCCGGCGGCTCCGGCCGGTGGTGCGATCGTGGTCGGCGGTGCTGGTGTGACCGGTGGGGCGTTTATGACCCTGACCCGTGGTCATGCGTGTCCTCCTGGTGGCGCGGTACGAGCCGGACGGCGGCTCCGCCGGGTGCACCCCCAGCCGTGTACGGGCGTCCGGCGGCGTCCGGGCCTCGACGGAGCGCCACGCTCCCGCTCCGCCGGGTACGGACATGCCGGAGAAACCTGGACATCCGGTCGAAAACCCTTGCCGTACCTTCGCAGCCGACCGCGAGCGCGCCGCGCAGCGACACGGGGCGGGCTTCCGGGCGGGTGAGCCGGGCGGGGCGGGTCGGGGGCGGGTTGGGGCGGTTTGGGGCGGAGATCCGGGGCGGAAGTCCGGGGCGGAGGTCCGGAGCGGCGGGGCGATGGGAGCCGGCCGGGATGCGGCGGCGGGGAGTGCGGGGTCCGCGCCCCGCTACCGGTGGTGAAACCACGTAACGCGTGGGCCTGCGGCGTCCGTTGACCGAACGTTCCTGTCCGGTTCCCGCTCTTGACCGTGTACGGCTGGCCGGCTGAATATCGGTCACGCACCGGCGCGTCCCGATCCGTGAGCGCCGCCTGCGCACGCCCCGGGCGCGCCCGCACCGCGCACGCCCGCACGCCGCACCGCGCACCACCAGCTCCAGGTCCGGCCGGGGCGAGACCTCGGCCGGGTCCCCCCGCACCTTCCGTCAGTCCTCACGGAAATCGGAGCACGTGATGAGACCGGTCCCGCGCAGCATCCTGCCCTCCGCCGCCGCCCTCGCGGTGGCGTCCCTGTTCCTGACGGCGGGGGCCGCGCACTCCGCGGCCCCCGCCGTCGTGCCGGCCCCCGCCGTCGTGCCGGCCCCCGCGTCCGGCACCGCCGTCGCGGCGGTCGTCGCCCCCGACGTCCCGCTCGCCAACGTCAAGGCGCACCTCGCCCAGCTCCAGTCCATCGCCACCGCCAACGGCGGCAACCGCGCCCACGGCCGTACCGGCTACAAGGCGTCCGTCGACTACGTGAAGGCGAAGCTCGACGCCGCCGGGTACACCACCACCCTCCAGCAGTTCACCTCCAGCGGCGCCACCGGCTACAACCTGATCGCGGACTGGCCGGGCGGCGACACCTCGAAGGTGCTGATGGCGGGAGCCCACCTGGACTCGGTGACCGCCGGGGCCGGGATCAACGACAACGGTTCCGGCTCGGCGGCCGTGCTGGAGACCGCCCTCGCCGTCTCCCGGGCCGGCTACCAGCCGGACAAACACCTCCGTTTCGCCTGGTGGGGAGCGGAGGAGCTGGGCATGGTCGGGTCGAAGTACTACGTCAACAACCTCGCGGCCACCGAGCGGGCCAAGCTCACCGGCTACCTCAACTTCGACATGATCGGCTCGCCCAACCCCGGGTACTTCGTCTACGACGACGACCCGACGATCGAGCAGACCTTCAAGGACTACTACGCGGGCCTCTCGATAGCGACCGAGATCGAGACCGAGGGCGACGGCCGCTCCGACCACGCGCCCTTCAAGACGGCGGGCGTCCCGGTCGGCGGCCTCTTCTCCGGCGCCGACTACATCAAGACCGCCGCCCAGGCCCAGAAGTGGGGCGGCACCTCGGGCCTGGCCTTCGACCGCTGCTACCACGCCTCCTGCGACAGCTCCACGAACATCGACGACACCGCCCTCGACCGCAACAGCGACGCCATCGCCTACGCCGTCTGGAACCTCTCGGCCGCCACGGTCACCCCGCCGGCCGGCACGGTGTTCACCAACGCCACCGACGTGACCGTGCCGGACAACGGCGCCGCGGTCACCTCCGCGATCACCGTCACAGGACGCACCGGCAACGCGCCCTCCGCCCTCAAGGTGGACGTGGACATCCGGCACACCTGGCGCGGCGACCTGGTGGTCGACCTGGTCGCACCCGACGGCACCGCCTACCGGCTGAAGAGCGCGAGCAGCAGCGACTCGGCGGACAACGTCGTCGCGGCCTACACCGTCAACGCCTCGTCCGAAGTGGCCAACGGCGTATGGAAGTTGAAGGTGCAGGACACGGCTTCCTCCGACACCGGGTACATCAACAGCTGGTCACTGACCTTCTGACGCCGGAACGCGCCCGGACGGCCGGTGCGGAGCCCTTCCGGGCCCGCACCGGCCGTCCGCACGCTCCGTCGCCAGGACCCGCCGCGTCAGAGGTACTTCTTGATCTCCCGCCGCGCCAGCGAACGCTGGTGCACCTCGTCCGGCCCGTCCGCCAGGCGCAACGTCCGTGCGGAAGCCCAGAGTTCGGCGAGCGGGAAGTCCTGGCTCACGCCTCCGGCGCCGTGCAGCTGGACCGCGTCGTCCAGGATGCCGAGCACCGCGCGGGGGGTCGCGATCTTGATGGCCTGGATCTCGGTGTGCGCCCCCCGGTTGCCCACGGTGTCCATCAGCCAGGCCGTCTTCAGCACCAGAAGCCGCAGTTGCTCGACGGTCACCCGGGCGTCCGCGATCCAGTTCTGCACCACGCCCTGCTGGGCGAGCGGCTTGCCGAAGGCCGTACGGGAGACGGCGCGACGGCACATCAGCTCGATCGCGCGCTCCGCCATGCCGATCAGCCGCATGCAGTGGTGGATGCGCCCCGGGCCCAGCCGCGCCTGGGCGATCCCGAAGCCGCCGCCCTCCTCGCCGACCAGGTTGGCCACCGGCACCCGGACGTCGGTGAAGACGAGTTCGGCGTGCCCGCCGTGCCAGTGGTCCTCGTACCCGTACACCCGCATGGCGCGGCGCACTTCGAGGCCGGGGGTGTCGCGTGGGACCAGGATCATCGACTGCTGGCGGCGGATGTCCTCGCCGTCGGGGTCGGTCTTGCCCATCACGATGAAGACCGCGCAGTCCGGGTTCATCGCCCCGGAGATGTACCACTTGCGGCCGTTGATGACGTAGTCGTCGCCCTCGCGCGTGATCCGGGTCTCGATGTTGGTCGCGTCGGACGAGGCCACCTCGGGCTCCGTCATGGCGAACCCCGAACGGATCTCGCCCGCCAGCAGCGGCTCCAGCCACTGCTTCTTCTGCGCGTCCGTACCGAACTGGTGGAGCACCTCCATGTTCCCGGTGTCCGGAGCCGCGCAGTTCAGCGCGGTCGGCGCCAACTGCGGCGAACGGCCGCTGATTTCGGCGAGCGGCGCGTACTGGAGGTTGGTCAGCCCGGCGCCGTGCTCGGCGTCCGGAAGGAAGAGGTTCCACAGGCCCTGGCGGCGGGCCTCGGCCTTCAGCTCCTGCACCACCGGCGGGGTCTCCCAGGGCGAGGCGAGTCGCGCCCGCTGCCCCTCGGCGGTCTTCTCCGCCGGGTGGACGTGCTCGTCCATGAAGGTGAGCAGCCTGGTGCGCAGCTCCTCGGTACGGGCGTCGTATGCGAAGTCCATGCGGGTGATCAGCCTTCCTGGAAGGTGGTGAGGCCGTGCTCGATGAAGAGGGGGACGAGTTCGCCGATGCGGTCGAAGCCCGCGCCGACCGTCTGGCCCAGCGTGTAGCGGTAGTGGATGCCCTCCAGGATCACGGCGAGCTTGAACCACGCGAACGCGGTGTACCAGGAGAGGGCGGAGGTGTCGCGGCCGGAGCGGGACGCGTAGCGCTCGATCAGCTCGGCGGGCGAGGGGTGGCCCGGGGCGCCGCTCGTCGTGGAGACGGGCGACTGGGGAAGTCCCAGGTCGGAGCTGTACATCACCAGCAGGCCGAGGTCGGTGAGCGGGTCGCCGAGGGTGGACATCTCCCAGTCGAGCACCGCCTTGACGGAGTCGTCGGCGCCGATCAGCACGTTGTCCAGGCGGTAGTCGCCGTGCACGACGGTGGGGGCGGGCGAGTCGGGCAGCGCGCGGCCGAGACCGGCGTGCAGCTCGTCGATGCCGGGCAGCTCGCGGTTGCGCGAGGCGTCCAGCTGCTTCCCCCAGCGGCGCAGTTGCCGGTCGAGAAAGCCCTCGGGGTGTCCGAAGTCGCCGAGCCCGACCGCCGCCGGCTCCACGGCGTGCAGGTCGACCAGGGTGTCCACCAGCCCCAGCACCACCTGCCGGGTCCGCTCGGCGCCGAGCGGGGCGAGCTGTTCGGCGGTACGGAAGGGGGTGCCCTCCACGTACTCCATGACGTAGAACGGCGCACCGATGACGGAGTCGTCCTCGCAGAGCAGCACCGCCTCGGGCACCGGCACGGCGGTCGGGTGCAGGGCGTCGATGACCCGGTGCTCACGCTTCATGTCGTGCGCGGTGGCCAGGACATGACCCAGCGGGGGTCTGCGGACCACCCAGGTGCGGACGGAGTCGGTGACGGTGTACGTCAGGTTCGACCGGCCGCCCTCGATGAGCCGGGCTTCGAGCGGTCCGCTCACCAGTCCCGGCCGCTCGCGGTCGAGATGGCCGCGCAGCAGGGCGGGGTCGAGTCCGGGCGGGGGGACTGGGCTCATGACGCGCACCTCCGGGGTGGTGGACCGAACGTGCCCATGATGCCGACCAGTCGGTATGTCGTCCAGTGAGTGGCCCGAATCCGCGGGGGGCGGAGTGCGGGGGAGTCCGTGTCGGTTCGGCCGCCGGGCCCGCTTCCACCCTGGCGCCCGAACGCATCCCTGAATAGGGTTCACGTATGGATACAGCGTTGTTGATCGAGGATGTCCGGCTCACCCCGATTCTCATTGCCGACCCGCCCCTGCTCAACACCCAGGGTGTGCACCAGCCCTACACCCCGCGCCTCATCGTGGAAGTGGTCACACGGGGTGGCGTGTCCGGCGTCGGGGAGACCTACGGCGACTCCGTCTACCTGGATCTCGCCCGTCCGCTCGCCCAGGCTCTGCCCGGTCGGCCGGTCAGCGATCTGAACGGCCTCTTCGCCCTCGCGGAGGAGGTGTGCGGCGACTCCCGCGCGGCGGGGGGCGAGGAGGAGGGGGTCGACGCGGGTGGCCTGCGGGGTGTCCGTACGGCCGACAAGCTCCGGCTCTCCGTCGTCTCCGGCTTCGAGGTCGCCTGCCTGGACGCGCTCGGCAAGGCGCTGGGCCTGCCCGTGCACGCCCTGCTCGGCGGCAAGGTCCGCGACGCCGTCGACTACAGCGCGTACCTCTTCTACCGCTGGGCGGCCCACCCCGAGGGCGGCGAGGCGGACGACTGGGGCGCCGCCGTCGACCCGGCCGGGGTCGTCGCCCAGGCCGAACGCTTCGCCCGGGAGTACGGGTTCGGCTCGTTCAAGCTCAAGGGAGGCGTCTTCCCGCCGGACGAGGAGATCGCCGCGGTCCGCGCGCTCGCCGAGGCGTTCCCCGGCCGCCCGCTGCGGCTCGACCCCAACGGCGCCTGGTCGGTCGAGACCTCGCTCCGGGTCGCCCGCGAACTCGGCGGCGTGCTGGAGTACTTGGAGGACCCGGCGAGCGGAACCGCGGCGATGGCGGAGGTGTCGGCGGGCACGGACGTCCCGCTCGCCACCAACATGTGCGTCACCACCCTCGCCGAACTGCCCGAGGCCTTCGCCAAGGACGCGGTGCAGGTCGTCCTCTCCGACCACCACTACTGGGGCGGGCTGCACCGCACCCGTGAACTGGCGGGCATCTGCCGTACGTTCAAAGTGGGCCTCTCCATGCACTCCAACACCCACCTCGGCATCAGCCTCGCCGCGATGACCCATGTCGCCGCCACCGTGCCCAACCTCGACTACGCCTGCGACAGCCACTACCCCTGGCAGACCGAGGACGTCATCACCACCCGCCACGTCTTCAAGGACGGGCGGCTGACCGTCTCCGACGCGCCCGGTCTCGGCGTCGAACTCGACCGGGACCGGCTGGCCGCCCTCCACCGGCGCTGGCTGGACGACGACGGCACCCTGCGCGACCGCGACGACGCGGCGGCGATGCGCAAGGCCGACCCCGCCTGGGTGACCCCGGCGATCCCGCGTTGGTGATCCGGCTTTGGTGATCCGGCTGTGGTGACCCCGCGCTGGTGACCCCACGACCCGCGCTCCGTCCGGTGGCCGGGTGCCCGGGTGCCCGGACGGGGCGCCGGGTTGTCCTGTCCGGCGGCCCGGTCCGGTACCGGCGGCCCGGGGCTGTGGCCCGGTCCGGTGGTTCAGGCCGCCGGGGTCCGGTCGAGCGGGGCGTCCAGAGTCGACGCTCTCCCACCACCTGAAGACCCTGCGCGAGGCGGGCCTCGTCCGTAACGTCCCCCAGGGTCGTCAGCGCTCGCTCACCCTGCGCCGCGACGACCTCGACGCCCGCTTCCCGGGGCTGCTGGACGCCGTCCTGCAGGGCGCGGGTGCGCGGTGCCCCGCGTGCCGGGGTGCCTGCCGCCGCCTTCTGTCCGCACCCGGCGTTGTTCCTAGACTGGCCGGGTGGAGGACATCGACGCGATCGCAATGCTGCAGGACCCGGTACGCCGCCGCCTGTACGAGTACGTGGTGGCCCAGGGCCGCGAGGTCGGCCGCAACGAGGCCGCCGAGGCGGCCGGGGTGACGCGCACGCTGGCCGCGCACCATCTGGACAAGCTGACCGGTGCCGGGCTGCTGGAGGGTGCCAGCCGTCGGCTGTCCGGTCGCTCGGGGCCGGGCGCCGGGCGGCCGGCCAAGGTGTACCGGCGCGTACGGGCCGAGTTCGCGGTCTCACTGCCGGCCCGCGACTACCGCACCGCCGCCGAACTCCTCGCCGAGGCCGCCGAGGAGGCCGGGCTCGATGCCGGACTCGGCGCGGCGGCGCGCCGCCGGGGCGAGGCGCTGCGCGGCACGGCGACGCCCTGCGGTGACCTCGAAGAGGCCGCGCGGCTGCTGGCCGCGCGCGGCTACGAACCTCATCTGGAGGGTGAAGGCGCCCAGGAGGGCGCGGAGGCCGTGGCCCCCGTGGTCCGTATGCGCAACTGCCCCTTCCATGCGGTCGCCGAGCGCTTCCCGCCGCTCGTGTGCGGCATGAACCTCGCGCTGCTGGAGGGGCTGCTCGGTGCCGACGGTCCCGTGCGTGCCCGGATGGATCCCAGGCCGGGGGAGTGCTGCGTGGTCGTCGAACATTCTAAAACCAACGATGATTGACATAGAAAACCGGGGCGTGCTGGGATGAGGCCATGACCGCATTTCCGCGCGCCGTCCACCTGGCCCAGCTCAACGTGGCCACGCTCCTCCACCCTCTCGACGACCCGCGCATCGCACCCTTCGTCGAACTGCTCGATCCGGTCAACGCCACCGCCGACGGCGCGCCCGGCTTCGTATGGCGGCTCGTGGAGGACGGAGAGGCCGATGCCACGGCCCTGCGTCCGGCCGGTGAGAACGTCATCGTCAACATGTCGGTGTGGGAGACCCTGGAAGCCCTCTGGGACTTCACCTACCGCAGCGGCCACCTGGAAGTGGTGCGGCGGCGCCGTGACTGGTTCGCCCGGCACGTCGAGGCGCACCTGGTGCTCTGGTGGATCCCCGTCGGGCACGTGCCGACCGTCGAAGAGGCCCTGGAGCGGCTGGCGGAACTGCGCGCCGTCGGCCCCTCTCCCCGCGCGTTCACCTTCACCTCCTCCTACACCCAGGCGGAGGCCGCCGAGGCGCACCCGGGGTGAGCTCGCGTACGCCGGACGCCCCTGCCGTACGCGCGGTTCAGCCGGCCTGCGCGAAGTGGTGGGCCTTGATGGCCCGATGGGCCCACGGGGCCATGGTCAGATGCTCCATCGTCGCGAGTCGGAACCAGTGGAACATGATGCCCTCGCTGACCGGGAGGGCGTGCGCGTCGCCGTCCCAGCGAGCGGTGTAGACGTGGATGTGCCCCTCGGTGACGTACGGGCCTTCGTCGTGCACGGCCGTGAAGGCCGTGATGCCGGGCAGGACGAGACCGGTCTCCTCCCGGATCTCCCGCCGGATGGCTTCGTCCGGGGTCTCCGTCCCCTCGGCGCCGCCGCCCACCAGGGACCAGGCGCCGCTGTCGCAGATCGGCTTGTTGGCGTCGCGCAGATGCAGGAGGTACTCACCGCGGCCGTTGGTGATGATCACGGCGGTGCTGGACCTCTCGGAAGCGCCGGGTGCGGGCAGTTCAACCACCATCCTCGGATCGTCCGGCCGAGGTTCCACCGGTCGGCGGGTCTCTCCGTGCCCGATGTGTCGGCCCCCGTCCGGCATGCCCGTACGGGGTGCGGGGAAACGCCCCTCGGGCCGGACGCCCCGGGCGTACGGGGGTGCGGGCGGCGCACGCCGGAACAGCGCACGCCGGGTGCGGACCCCCGGCGCACCTCGCTCAGAACACCATCGCCGCCGCGAAGACCGCCAGGGCGACCGTGCACGCGGCGGCCACCACTGCCGCTCGCGGAGCCAGCGGTACCGGCCGCGCCGTTCCGGTCTCCCGCACCCGCCGGTGGGCCACCCGCAGGAAGCCGATCCAGGCCGCCGCGCTCAGGGCCAGCGCGATCACCGCGGAGACGGTCGCGCCGCCGTGCAGCGCCTGCTTGCCCGCGAGCACCGCCGCCACGGTCGCCGACAGCGTCGTACGCCGCCAGGCCAGCCGGGTGCGTTCCGGCTGGAGGCCCGGGTCCCGGTCGGCGGCGGAACCGCCGGGACCGGCTGCGGCTCCGGTCACCGGCCCTCCCACCCGAAGAGGACGACCACCACCATCGCCACGGCCACCACCGCGACCACCAGGCTCAGCAGGGTCGGGAACCGGGAGACGGGCAGGTCCTCGCCCCGCCGCATGGCCCGTTCGCAGCGCACCCAGTGGTTGACGGCCCGCAGCGCGCACAGCACCCCGGCCGCGAGGAGCCCGAAGGCGAGCCCCGCCCGCACGCCCCGGGCGAGACCCGGCAGGAACTGGTCGACGGCGAAACCGCCGCCGATCAGCGCCAGGGCCGTACGGATCCAGGCGAGGAAGGTCCGTTCGTTGGCGAGGGAGAAGCGGTAGTCCGGGGTGTCGCCCTCGTCGCGGATGCGCTGAGGCGCGAACCACAGCCGCAGGCTCTGTACGAATTCCTTCACGTGGAAACCCTATCCGCCCTCCTGAGACCGCTTCCGATCACATCGAGCCGGGTCGATCGGGCTCCGACACCAGGCTGGCGGAGGAACGCCAGGGAATCCACGCGCCGGGCGCAGCACGCGCCGGGCGCAGCGCGCCCGAGGAGATCGAAGCGCCCCGGTTACCGAAGCGCCCCGGTTACCGGAGCGCTTCCCGGAACGTCCGCAGCCGGTGGTACGCCTCCAGGCCGTCCGGCGTCCACGCCCACTCGGTGACGCGCCGCGCCACCTCCTCGTCCGTGAGGAAGTCGTGCCAGTCGATCTCCTCCTTCTGCGGATCGACCGGCAGCTCGCACCGCACCTGGTAGACGCGTGACCACCAGGAGTGCCCGTCCTTCTCGTACAGGAAGGTGAACAGCGGCTCCGGGCGCGGCAGTCCGGAGACGCCGAGCTCCTCCTCCGCCTCGCGCAGCGCCGCCTCGTCGTACGACTCGCCCGCCCCGACCACACCACCGACGAACATGTCGTGATGCGAGGGGAAGACCATCTTGGTGGCCGTCCTGCGGTGCACGAACACCCGCCCCCCGGCGTCGCGCGCCTCGATGAACACACACCGGTGGCGCAGCCCGCGCGCGGTCGCCTCGCCGCGCGTCGCCCGCCCCACCACCTCGTCGTTCTCGTCGACGATGTCCAGGATCTCGTCAGCAGGATTCATGCCGCCCATCCAACCGCACCCCGCCCGCGTCCACCCGGGCCGGACGTCGGCCGGACGTCGACCGGACCGCGGCCGGGACGGAGCGGCGAAGACACAGCGGGCGGGCGGAGCACGGCAGCGGCACCGCCGAAAACCCTTTGTGGGCGCGGTGGGCGGCTGCCAGACTCCCGCCATGACCTACGGAATCGAGCACCACCGCGCCCTGTGAGCGCCCCGGAAGAGCGCGGGGCGCTCCCACCCCGGACCCCTCTGTACGACCACGCGCTGCGGCTGCTCCGGGCGGCGCCCGACAGCCGCCCACCCGGCCGCGGCTTCGCGCTGCCGGACACGGCACGTCCCGAGCGCTTCTGGAAGAGCGACGCCCCGGAGAACGGGACACCCTTCCCGAAGGGCGACGCCCCGGAGAACGGCACACCCGGCGTGCCGGGCCGCTCCTTCGCGGCAGGCCCCGCGGACGGTTCCGCCGAGAGCTCCGCCGCACGCTTCGCCGCGAGCGAGCAGACCGTACGCCGACTCCTCGCACCCCTGCTGACCGACCGCGACGCCGAGCGTGCGGCGCAGCGCGTCCACCGGGCCCTGTGCGAGCAGGGCACCGGGGAGCGGCCCGTCCGGGCCGCCGTCGCGCACCTGCCGCTGGAGGACAGGACCGCCGCTCTCGCCGTCGCCCGGCAGCTGGTGCGCCGCGGTACGAGCGTGGCAGCGGTGAGCGCCGGCATCGGCCTCCTCGCCCGCGTCGGAGAACCCGAGGACGTCCCGTATCTCCGCGTCCTCGGCCTGCTGCGGGACTTCCTGACACCGGTCGTGCGGGCGCTGGACGGACTCGACCGCCCCGCGGCGGCCAGGCTCTGGCTCGACGGCCGCGTCAGGAAGGGGGAGCTGCGGTCCCTCGTCGACGCGCTGACCGGCCAGGACGAACCCGCCGCCCGCCGAAGGCTCCTGGAGGTCCCGGTCACGCCCCGGGACATGGGGCCCACCCAAGCCCGCAGGGTCGCCGAGGCGATGCTCCTCGCCGACCTGGTCCGCGCCGACCCCGTCGATCCCCGCCTGCTGGAGCGGGCAGGCCACCTGCTCGTCATGATGGCGTCGACCTACGGCAGCCAGATCGAACTCCTCGCCTACGAGGGCGCCGTCGCCGTGTACGAAGCCGTGATCGCCGGGGCCGCGCGGCTCACCCCCGGTCTCGGCCACGGCGTTCTCCTCCTCTCCCTCGCCCTGGAACTGCGCAGCGGGCCGAGCGTGCTCCTGCCCTGGCCGCCCGGCCGGCGCGAAGCACTCCTGGAGACCCTGAGGTCACAGCTGTCCGCGCCGGAGTGGGCAGCCGTCGGCGCGCACCTTCCGTCCGGCCGCGAGGAGGCCGACGAGCACCGGCGCGCCAGGTGGTACCGGCAGACCCTGCCCCGGCTCCTCGCCGCTCCGGTGCCGTACGGCCGGCTGCGGGTGGAGCCGACCCTGCGCGATCCGGCGTACCGGCAGGCTCCGGAGACCCGTCTGCTGCTCGACGGACTCCCGCTGGTGCCCGCGCACTTCGGCAAGGGCCCCGCGGGGACACCGGCACACCTGCTCGACCGGGGCGCGCTGCGCGCCACCGCCGAGCCCCACGAGGTGCGGCTCGCCGAGGCCTGGTGCACCGAGGGCTGCTGCGGAGCGCTGTACGTCACGATCCGCCGGGACGGCGACGAGGTGGTGTGGTCCGACTGGCGGCAGAGCCTCGGCAACCCGCCGATTCCCGGTACGGAACGCTTCGACGCCGCCGCCTACGACGCCGAGATCGAGCGGGCCGAAGCGGACCGGGCCTGGGAGTGGCCGGCCGCCGCGACCGCCCGGCTCGTCGAGGAGGGACTGCGCGAACGGCCCGCTCTCCTCACCCGCTGGGACCTCCGGAAGGACTGGACCGGCACCGGCCACCCCGATCCCGAATCCCCGTCTCCGGTCAGATCCCGCCGCCGTCCGTGGGCAGCAGGTCCCGGGCGGGATGGGCGCCGCCCTTGCCGCCCGGCAGTGCCGGATGGAGCCCGAGCAGCACGATCCCGGCGACGATCGCCGCCAGCCCGGCCGCCTGGCCCGCCAGCGCCGCCGGGTCCGTGCGCACCTGGTCGCCGAGGAAACCGATGCCGCAGGCGATCCCCGCCAGCGGCTGGGCGGCGGTCAGCGCGGGCAGCGACATCCGCAGCGGCGCCATCTCGAACGCGCTCTGCACCAGGATCAGCCCGGTCACGCCGATCACCAGCACGACGTACGGCTGCCAGCTGCCCACCAGCGCGGGCCAGCCGCCGTCGGTCAGCAGCTGGCCGCTCTCCCGGGTGAGGGCGTCCTGGAGTCCGTACAGCAGGCCCGCCGCCAGGGCCAGCAGCGAGGGCGCCACCGCGGGGCGGGCATGCCGCGCGGAGGCGGCGAGGACCAGCGCGAGCCCCACCACCACGCCGATGATCAGCCAGTGCCGCAGCGGGTCGGTCTCCGCCCGGCCGCCGGTCGGCTGACCCGCGAGCAGGAACGCGGCGACCCCGCAGGAGAGCAGCACGAGCCCGCTCCACCCCTGGCGGCCGAGCCGCTGCCCGGTGAGGCCGCGCGACAGACTCAGCGCGAAGAGCAGATTGGTCGCCAGCAGCGGCTCCACCACCGACAGCTCGCCCTGACCGAGGGCCAGCGCCCCGAGCACCATCCCGCAGACCATGAACCCGATGCCGGCCAGCCAGCTCCGCACCTTCATCAGGTCGAGCAGCAGCCGGGGCGAGAGGAAATCGCTCATCGGGGCGCGGCGGGCGGCCTGCTGCTGCAGGACGAAGCCGAAACCCAGGCACGCCGCCGCGCCCACGGAGAGGAGGACGACCAGCAAGGACACAGGTTTCTTCCTCGGATCGGGCGGGCGGAAACGGTGTGTTCCGAACGATATGCCCCTCGGTGCGGGGGAGCGGTGAGATTGGTCCGACCGGCCTGTTGACTCCGGCATCGGAGGGTGCCGAAGATCTGACGCACCAGTAACTTCCACGCTCCGCGACCTCCGGTACCTCCGGGACTCGCCACGGACCGACCGCGGGACACCGGCCGGCGCTCCCACGCACGTCCGCCGCCCCGGCCCGGTGCCGCGCCCCGGCCGGACTCCGCACCGCCTCGCCCGAAGGATGGAACCCATGGCGTACGACGCCGACGTGATCGTGATCGGAGCCGGCCTCGCGGGGCTGGCCGCCACGGCGGAGCTGGCCGACGCGGGGCGCTCCGTGATCCTGCTCGACCAGGAGCCCGAGCAGTCGCTGGGGGGCCAGGCGCACTGGTCCTTCGGCGGCCTCTTCCTCGTCGACTCGCCGGAGCAGCGCCGGTTCCGGATCAAGGACAGCCGGGAGCTGGCCCTCCAGGACTGGTTCGGCACGGCGGGCTTCGACCGGAAGGAGGACCACTGGCCGAAGAAGTGGGCCGAGGCGTACGTCGACTTCGCCGCCGGTGAGAAGCGCTCCTGGCTGCGCGCGCAGGGGCTGCGGCTCTTCCCGGTGGTCGGCTGGGCCGAGCGCGGCGGCTACGACGCGACCGGCCACGGCAACTCCGTCCCCCGCTTCCACATCACCTGGGGCACCGGCCCCGGGGTCGTCGCCCCCTTCGAGCGGCGGGT
Source organism: Streptomyces sp. NPDC060184 (assembly GCF_042728795.1). Lineage (NCBI taxonomy): Bacteria > Bacillati > Actinomycetota > Actinomycetes > Kitasatosporales > Streptomycetaceae > Streptomyces > Streptomyces sp. NPDC060184. The sequence continues at coordinate 117,745 of NZ_JBHWYX010000017.1, read as the reverse complement.
GCGCGAGGGCGTCGCCAAGGGGCTCGTCCGCTTCCGCTTCCGGCACCGGGTGACGGGCCTCGGGCGCACCGGGGGCGCCGTCGACACCGTGACCGGCGAGATCCTGGAGCCCAGCGCCGCCGAGCGCGGTACCGCCAGCAGCCGGACCGCCACCGGCGCCTTCGAGCTGCGGGCCCAGGCGGTGATCGTCACCTCCGGCGGCATCGGCGGCAACCACGATCTCGTACGGGCCCAGTGGCCCGAGCGGCTCGGCACCCCGCCCGCGAAGATGCTCTCCGGTGTGCCCGCCCACGTCGACGGGCTGATGCTCGGCGTCGCCGAGGAGGCCGGGGCCCACCACATCAACCGCGACCGGATGTGGCACTACACCGAGGGCATCGAGAACTGGAACCCGGTCTGGGACAAGCACGCCATCCGCATCCTGCCCGGCCCGTCCTCCCTCTGGTTCGACGCCCGGGGCAAGCGGCTGCCGGTCCCGCTCTTCCCCGGCTTCGACACCCTCGGCACCCTCGAACACATCATGAGGACCGGGTACGACTACACCTGGTTCGTGCTGGACCAGCGGATCATCGGCAAGGAGTTCGCGCTCTCCGGCTCCGAGCAGAACCCGGACCTCACCGGCAAGTCGGTCCGCGACGTCATCGGCCGGGCCCGCGCGGAGGTCCCCGGACCGGTCAAGGCGTTCATGGACCACGGCGTGGACTTCGTCGTGGAGAACGACCTCGGCGCGCTCGTCCGGGGCATGAACGCGCTGACCGGCGACGGGCTCATCGACGAGGACGCGCTGCGCCGCGAGATCACCGCCCGCGACCGCGAGATCGCCAACCCGTTCACCAAGGACCTCCAGATCACGGCGATCCACGGGGCGCGTTCGTACCTGGGCGACAAGCTGATCCGTACGGCGAAGCCGCACCGCATCCTCGACCCGAAGGCCGGACCGCTGATCGCCGTCCGGCTGAACATCCTCACCCGCAAGTCGCTCGGCGGGCTGGAGACGGACCTCTCCTCCCGCGTGCTGACGGCGGACGGCTCCCCGCTGCCGGGGGTGTACGCGGCGGGGGAGGCGGCCGGGTTCGGCGGCGGCGGGGTGCACGGCTACCGCTCGCTGGAGGGCACCTTCCTCGGCGGCTGCATCTTCTCCGGCCGCACGGCGGGCCGGGCGGTGGCGGCGGCGCTCGGCTGACGGGGCGGCGGCCCTCGGCTGACGGGCGGCGGCCCTCGGCTGACGGGCGGCGGCGGGCCGGGCACGTACGGCCGGGGGCCCACGACGAAGGCGCCCGACCGGTCCGGTACGCGTGTATGGGCATGCGTACCGGCCGGTCGGGCGCCTTGAGATGTGGAGCACGGGGCGGGGGCCGTCAGGTGCCCCGCCCCGGCCCTACAACACCAGGGAGAGGAGCAGGATGAAGGCCAGCGAGCAGACGGAGATGATGCTCTCCATCACCGACCAGGTCTTGACCGTCTGACCGACGTCCATCCCGAAGTACTCCTTCACCAGCCAGAAACCCGCGTCGTTGACGTGGCTGAAGAAGAGCGAGCCCGCGCCGACCGCGAGGACCAGCAGGGCGGCGTGCGCGGTCGACATGTCGGCCGCGAGCGGGGCGACCAGACCGGCCGCCGAGATGGTCGCCACCGTCGCCGAACCGGTCGCGAGCCGGATGCCGACCGCGATCAGCCAGCCGAGCAGCAGCGCCGGGATCGACCAGTTCTCGGAGAACTCCAGGATCATCCGGCCCACGCCGGCGTCGATCAGCGTCTGCTTGAAGCCACCGCCCGCGCCGACGATCAGCAGCACGCCCGCGATCGGGGCGAGCGACTTCTCGACGGTGCCGGCCAGCCGGTCCTTGGTGAACCCGGCGGCCCGGCCCAGCGTGAACATGCCGACGATCACCGCGGCGAGCAGGGCGATCAGCGGGGAGCCGACGACGTCCGTGACCTTCTGGACGTGGTTCTCGGGGTCGTCCACGACGATGTCGACCAGGGCCTTCGCCAGCATCAGCACGACCGGCAGCAGCACGGTGGCCAGCGTCGCGCCGAAGCTCGGGCGGCGCTCCAGGTCCTCCGAGGCGCGCTCGGGAACCATGCCCTCGGGCGCCTTGATGTCGACCCAGCGGGCGGCGAACCGGGAGAAGACCGGACCGGCGATGATCACCGTCGGAATGGCGACGACCACGCCGAGGGCCAGCGTGACGCCGAGGTTGGCGCCGAGTGCGTCGATCGCGACGAGCGGGCCGGGGTGCGGGGGGATCAGTCCGTGCATCACGGAGAGACCGGCGAGCGCCGGGATGCCGATCCGCATCAGGGAGTAGTTGCCGCGCTTGGCGACGAGCAGCACCACCGGGATCAGCAGCACGATGCCGACCTCGAAGAAGAGCGGCAGGCCGATGATGGAGGCGATCAGCACCATCGCCCAGGGCATCGCCCGGCCACTCGCCTTGGCGAGGATGGTGTCCACGATCTGGTCGGCGCCGCCGGAGTCGGCGAGCAGCTTGCCGAGGATCGCACCCAGGGCGATGAGGACGCCGACGCCCGCGACGGTGGAGCCGAGCCCCGCCGTGAAGCTGGCGATCGTCTTCTCCAGCGGCGCCCCGGCGAAGGAGCCGAGCGCCAGCGAGCCGATGGTGAGCGCCAGGAAGGCGTGCAGCTTGAACTTGGTGATGAGCAGGACGATGACGGCGATGCCGGCGACGACGGCGATGCCCAACTGCGCGTTGCCCGCGGAGGTGATGGGATCGACGGCGTCCGCTGCCAACGTCTCGACGCTGAGACTGGTCACGGTGAGGGGTCCTTAACTCGCGAGCCGGCGCAGCGCGGCGACGGCCCGTTCGGTGATTTCTTCGGGGGTGCCGGTCACGTCGACCTCGACGCCCGCCTCGTCCGCCTCCAGCGGCTGAAGGGTGGCGAACTGCGAGTCGAGCAGTGCGGTCGGCATGAAATGGCCCTTGCGCGCGGACATCCGGCCCTCGATGAGGGCGCGGTCTCCGGTCAGGTGCAGGAAGACGGCGTCGGGTGCCTCGGAGCGCAGCCGGTCGCGGTAGACCCGCTTGAGCGCCGAGCTGGAGACGACACCGCCGAGCCCGGCCCGGCCGTGCGCCCACTGTCCGATGGCGTCCAGCCAGGGCCAGCGGTCCGAGTCGTCCAGCGGGGTACCGGCGGACATCTTGGCGATGTTCGACTCGGGGTGGAAGTCGTCGCCCTCGGCGTACGGGACGCCCAGTGCGGTGGCGAGCAGGGGGCCGATCGTGGTCTTGCCGGTCCCTGCCACGCCCATCACCACGACGACGTGGGGGGTGCTCATTGGTGCCTCGCTGTCTTCTTCGACATCGGTCCGTCGTGCTTACTGAAACCCATTAGGTCGTACTTATTCAAGAGAGTGTGACGCAAACGTCGTACTTAATGCCTGCCGGGGGTGCCGGGCCGGTCCCGGCGGTGCCGCAGGCCGCCCGTGGTGTCCTGGAATCGCCCCGTACCCTTGCCCCATGACCACGACGAGCCAGGGGCTCCATACGCATGTGCTGGACGCCCTGGGTCTGGAGATCACCTCGGGGGAGCGCAGGCCCGGCGACGTCCTGCGCAGCGACGAGATCGCCCAGCGGTTCGAGGTCTCCCGCACGGTCGTCCGCGAGGTGGTCCGCGTCCTGGAGTCGATGCACCTCGTCGAGTCCCGCCGCCGGGTCGGCGTGACCGTACGCCCCACCGAGGCGTGGAACGTCTACGACCCCCGGGTCATCCGCTGGCGGCTCGCCGGGGCCGACCGCCCGCGCCAGCTCCGCTCGCTGACCGTGCTCCGGTCCGCGATCGAGCCCGTCGCGGCCTCGCTCGCCGCCCGGTACGCCTCCCCCGCCCAGTGCGCGGCCCTCACCGAGTGCGCCCTCGGCATGGTCGAGACCTCGCGCGGCCAGCGGCTGGAGGAGTACCTCCGCCACGACATCGCCTTCCACCGGGTGGTGCTGAACGCCTCGGGCAACGAGATGTTCGCCCGGCTCGGGGACGTCGTCGCCGAGGTCCTGGCCGGCCGCACCCACCACCGGGTGATGTTCGAGGACCCCGACCCGGCCGCCGTGACCCTGCACGTCAGGGTCGCCGAGGCGGTACGCCAGGGGGACGCGGAGGCCGCCGAACGACTCACCCGCGAGATCGCGTTCGGCGCCCTGGAGGAACTGGACGTACTCGCGCCCTGACCGCCCGCCCGCGTCTGCGCACGCCCACCCCGCAGCGCGTACCTTTGTCCGAGTTCGATCTTCGGACAGCGGTCGGACGCCGCAGGAGCTCAGGCCGTGTCTGCGACAGGGCCCGCTGATCCGGGCGCCCGGCCGGACACGGCTCAGAGCCGCCACTTCAGAAGGAGAGCAGGGTATGCCGCAGCAGGTGCAAGGTGTCATCGCGCCGGGCAAGAACGAACCGGTGCGGGTCGAGACGATCGTGATCCCCGACCCCGGCCCCGGCGAGGCCGTGGTGAAGATCCAGGCGTGCGGTGTCTGCCACACCGACCTGCACTACAAGCAGGGCGGCATCAACGACGAGTTCCCCTTCCTCCTCGGCCACGAGGCGGCGGGCGTCGTGGAGTCGGTCGGCGAGGGCGTCACCGACGTCGCCCCCGGCGACTTCGTCATCCTCAACTGGCGGGCCGTCTGCGGCCAGTGCCGCGCCTGTCTGCGCGGACGCCCCTGGTACTGCTTCAACACCCACAACGCCAAGCAGAAGATGACGCTGCTCGACGGCACCGAGCTCTCCCCGGCGCTGGGCATCGGCGCGTTCGCCGAGAAGACCCTGGTGGCCTCCGGCCAGTGCACCAAGGTCGACCCCGAGGTGTCCCCGGCCGTCGCCGGCCTCCTCGGCTGCGGCGTCATGGCGGGCATCGGCGCCGCCATCAACACCGGTGAGGTCGGCCGGGGCGACTCCGTCGCGGTCATCGGCTGCGGCGGCGTCGGCGACGCGGCCGTCATGGGCGCACGGCTCGCGGGCGCGGCGAAGATCATCGCCGTGGACATCGACGACCGCAAGCTGGAGACCGCGAAGAAGATGGGTGCCACGCACACCGTCAACTCCCGCGACAACGACCCGGTCGAGGCGATCCGCGCCCTCACCGACGGCAACGGCGCCGACGTCGTCATCGAGGCCGTCGGCCGCCCCGAGACGTACCAGCAGGCGTTCTACGCCCGCGACCTGGCCGGAACCGTCGTCCTGGTCGGCGTCCCCACCCCCGAGATGCGCCTCGAACTCCCCCTCCTCGACGTGTTCGGCCGCGGCGGCTCGCTGAAGTCCTCCTGGTACGGCGACTGCCTGCCGTCCCGCGACTTCCCGATGCTCGTCGACCTGCACCAGCAGGGCCGGATCGACCTCTCCGCGTTCGTCACCGAGACCATCGGCATCGGCGACGTCGAGCGCGCCTTCGAGCGGATGCACGACGGCGACGTGCTGCGTTCGGTGGTGGTCTTCTGATGGCCGCCCGCATCGACCACCTGGTCACCTCCGGCACCTTCGCGCTCGACGGCGGCGAGTGGGACGTCGACAACAACGTCTGGATCGTCGGTGACGACCACGAGGCGATCGTCGTCGACGCCGCCCACGACGCCGACGCCATCCTGGCCGCCCTCGGCGGACGCACGCTGCGCGCCATCGTCTCCACCCACGCGCACAACGACCACATCGACGCCGCCCCGGCCCTCGCCGAGGCCACCGGCGCCCCGGTGCTGCTCCACCCGGACGACCTGCCGCTGTGGAAGCAGACCCACCCCGACCGCACGCCCGACGGCGAACTCGCGGACGGCCAGGAACTGGAGGTCGCCGGTACCCGGCTGACCGTCCTGCACACCCCGGGCCACGCCCCGGGAGCCGTCTGCCTGTACGCCCCCGAGCTGGCCACGGTCTTCACCGGGGACACCCTCTTCCAGGGCGGTCCCGGCGCCACCGGCCGGTCGTTCTCGCACTTCCCGACGATCGTCGACTCCATCCGGGACCGGCTGCTCTCCCTCCCGGCGGACACCACCGTCCGCACCGGACACGGCGACTCCACCACCATCGGCGCGGAGGCCCCGCACCTGGAGGAGTGGATCGCACGCGGTCACTGACCGCCGCGATCAGTCCCGCTCACCGGTCCGGCCACGCGGAGAGCCGAAGCCCGCTCCTGAAGCGGCGCGGCTCACCCGTGACCGGATCGGTGAACTCCAGCACCCGCGCGAGCAGTTGCAGCGGACGCGACCAGTCGTCCGGGGCGCCTTCCGGCTCCACCACCGGATAGAGCGGGTCATTGACCAGCGGCAGCCCCAACGTGGCCATGTGCAAACGCAGTTGATGGGTCCGCCCGGTGGCGGGCAGCAGCCGGTAACGGCCGAGCCCACCCCGGTGCTCCAGCAGCTCGACCCGGCTCTCGCTGTTCGGCTCGCCCGGCACCTCACGCGCGGCCACCACCCCGTGCTCCTTCACGATCCGGCTCCGTACGGTCCGGGGAAGCGCGAGCTCCGGGTCGTACCCGGCGACCGCCTCGTACTCCTTGCGCACCAGCCGGTCCCGGAACAGCGTCTGGTACGCGCCCCGGTCCTCGGGGCGCACGACGAAGAGCACCAGGCCCGCGGTCAGCCGGTCCAGCCGGTGCGCGGGCTGCAGGCCCGGCAGCCCCAGCTCGTGCCGGAGCCGCGCCACCGCCGTCTGCGTCACGTGCCGCCCGCGCGGGGTGGTGGCGAGGAAGTGCGGCTTGTCGGCGATCACCACGTGCTCGTCGCGGTGGACCACCCCCACCGGGAACGGCACCGGCTCCTCGGGCGCGAACTCCCGGTGGAACCAGATCCCGAGCCCGCTCTCGTACGGCCGCGTACCCAGGACCGGCCGCCCGTCCGCCCCGACGAACAGCCCCTCCGCCAGCATGGCCTCCACCCGTGCCGCCCCGACCGCGGCACCGAACCGCTCCCGCAGATGGTCGCCCACGGTCGCCCACGCCCCTTCGGGGTCCACGGGCAGCCGCACCCGCACGGGATCGACGCCCTCGCGCTGCGGGAGCGGCGAGGCGGTGGGCCTCCGGCGCCCCCTCACCGGGCCCCCTCCCGGAGCCGTACGGCACGGAGCCGGGCCCCGGGCAGGGACGACGGGCGGACGGACGCGGGGCGGGGCATGGGGACGGCCTCTGCGGTGACGGGTGACGGACGACGGGTGACAGTGGCAAGCGGTGACGAGCGACGGCCGACGGGTGACGGGTGACGGGGGAGCGGATACGACCGGAAAAGCAGAAGGACCCCAGATCGACTGGGGTCCTTCGTTGGTGTCCGAGGGGGGACTTGAACCCCCACGCCCGATAAAGGGCACTAGCACCTCAAGCTAGCGCGTCTGCCATTCCGCCACCCGGACAAGGTGTCTGTCGTTCTCGGGGCCGTTGTTCCTGTCCCGTTCCGACGTGGAAAACAATACCAAACATTCGGGGGTCCTCGATCACCCCCCGGATCCACCCCTCCGGCCCACCCCTCGGCCGCCGCCGCGCGGCCCCCGCTCCCGCCCGCGGGACGGGCCCGTGTGACGGGCGTATGTCGTCGGGGGGACGGCCTTGGGCCCGGCGGGGCGGGCGCGCGAGGATGAGGGGGAGCACCACCGTGACAGTGGAAGGAATCAGTGTGAGCGAGAGCAGCGCCTCCCAGGCAGGTCCGTCCGGGAAGACCGGCAACGCCGAGAACGAGGTCGTGGACCTCTGTCGTGAGCTGATCCGGATCGACACCAGCAACTACGGGGACCACTCCGGCCCCGGCGAGCGGCTCGCCGCCGAGTACGTCGCGGAGAAGCTCGCCGAGGTCGGGCTGGAACCGCAGATCTTCGAATCGCACAAGGGCCGCGCGTCGACCGTGGCCCGGATCGAGGGCGAGGACCCCTCCCGGCCCGCGCTTCTCATCCACGGGCACACGGACGTCGTCCCGGCCAACGCGGCCGACTGGACCCACGACCCGTTCTCCGGCGAGATCGCGGACGGCTGCGTCTGGGGACGCGGCGCGGTCGACATGAAGGACATGGACGCGATGACGCTCGCGGTCGTCCGTGAGCGGATGCGCAGTGGCCGCAAGCCCCCGCGCGACATCGTGCTGGCGTTCCTCGCGGACGAGGAGGCCGGCGGCACCTACGGCGCCCGCTACCTCGTCGACAACCACCCCGGGCTCTTCGAGGGCGTCACCGAGGCCATCAGCGAGGTCGGAGGTTTCTCGCTGACGGTCAACGAGCAGCTGCGCCTCTACCTGGTGGAGACGGCCCAGAAGGGCATGCACTGGATGAAGCTGACCGTGGACGGCACCGCCGGGCACGGTTCGATGATCCACAAGGACAACGCCATCACCGAGCTGTCCGAGGCGGTCGGCCGGCTCGGGCGCCACCAGTTCCCGGTCCGGGTCACCAAGACCCTGCGCCACTTCCTGGACGAGCTCTCGGACGCCCTGGGCACCGAACTGGACCCGGAGAACATGGAGGAGACCCTCGCCAAGCTGGGCAGCGTCGCCAAGCTCATCGGCGCCTCCCTGCGCAACACCGCCAACCCGACGCAGCTCGGCGCCGGCTACAAGGTCAACGTCATCCCCGGCCAGGCGACCGCCCACGTGGACGCCCGCTTCCTGCCGGGGTACGAGGAAGAATTCCTCGCCGACATCGACCGGATCCTCGGCCCGAACGTACGGCGCGAGGACGTGCACGCGGACAAGGCGCTGGAGACGACCTTCGACGGCGCCCTCGTGGACGCCATGCAGAAGGCCCTGGTGGCCGAGGACCCGATCGCGCGGGCCGTGCCGTACATGCTGTCGGCCGGTACGGACGCCAAGTCCTTCGACGACCTGGGGATCCGGGGATTCGGCTTCGCGCCGCTCAAGCTGCCGCCGGAGCTCGACTTCGCGGGCATGTTCCACGGCGTGGACGAGCGCGTACCGGTGGACGGCCTGCAGTTCGGCGTACGGGTGCTGGACCGCTTCATCGACCACAGCTGAACCGGCCTCCGCACTTCCGCCCCGCACCGGTGACGCAATTCGCCCGCCTGTCCGTACCTCACCGGAAAGAGTGAAAGGGGGGTTGGGCTCGTAGCCCCCCGATTCTCTCCTCGTTACAGGTGTTGCGGTCCGCGGCTGGGACCGCATTTCCAACGAGGAGGAACAATGATCAAGAAGATTGCCGCCGCTGCGGCTGTCACCGGTGGTCTCGTGCTCGCGGGCGCCGGCATGGCCGTTGCCGACGCGGGTGCCCAGGGTGCCGCCATCGGCAGCCCCGGCGTCATCTCGGGCAACACCATTCAGGTCCCCGTCCACGTTCCGGTGAACGTGTGCGGCAACACGATCTCCGTGATCGGGCTCCTGAACCCGGCCTTCGGCAACACCTGCGTCAACGCCTGACGTTGAGCGTCAACCCGTAAGGGTTTGAGCCCGGACGGCCCCGGAGCGCGCGCCATGCGCTCCGGGGCCGACCGGCATTCGGCCCTCGCACGGTCGTGTCCGGGGGTAATTCGGAAGTGCAGAAGGCAGGAAAACACCTATGCGACAGGTCACTCGTAAAGGCCTGATCACCATGGCGGCGGCGGGCGGAGTGCTCGCACTCGGTGGGGGCTACGCGCACGCCGACTCCGGAGCGGCTGCCGCCGCGACGAATTCCCCGGGAGTGGCATCCGGGAACAGCATCCAGATTCCGATCGAGGTCCCGGTCAACGTCTGCGGAAATTCCGTCGACGTCGTCGGTCTGCTCAACCCGGCGTTCGGAAACAGCTGCGCGAACACGTCGCAGGACGGCTCCGTGACCGGCGGCGGAAGCGGCCGGACGTCCGGCTCCCGGCACGCGGGCGCCGGAGACACCTCGGCGCACCAGGGCCAGGACGCCGCCCCGGGGACCGGCAGGCACCGCGCCGCCGACTCCACCAAGGCCGTCGGCGGCGGTGGCGCCACGGCGGAGGGGATCGCGCAGGGCTCGCCCGGCATCCTCTCCGGCAACAACGTCCAGGCACCGATCGACGTCCCCGTCAACGCCTGCGGCAACTCCGTGGACCTCGTGGGCCTGCTCAACCCGGTCTTCGGCAACGACTGCGCGAACGACGCCACGTACGTTCCGCCGCCCGTCGTGCCGGAGGTCCCGGTCACGCCCGAGGAGCCCGTCGCTCCGCCGGCCCACGAGCCGCCCGCCCCCGAGGTCCACACCCCTCCGCAGCTCGCGGAGACCGGTGCCGGTGGCCTCGACATGCTGATCCCGGCCGGAGCGGGCATGCTGCTCGCCGGCGCCGGAGCGGTGTTCTACCGCCGCTCGCGCAGCGCCGCCTGACAGGCGGGACTTTCAGGACACGGCCCAGGGCGTGTGTCGAAAGTAACGCCGTCCGACGGACGGCACTGTCGAAACCCATCCAGACAGGGACGTCCGGGACCAGGACCGGGAGAGGTCACCCGTCCGGGCCGGGCCGGGGCGCGCGAGCCCGCCGCGGTCCGGACGGGACCACCTCGTCCCGGCGCAGGGCATGAGGAAGAGGAGCGGGTCCCGCGAACGCGGGGCCCGCTCCTGGCATCACCAAGTGGCCCTGAGCTGGCGGATGATCCTCCGCCGCAGCCGCACCCTGCGGCTGCCGTCGTGGCGGAGCGTCAGGCGGTCCAACTCCCAGTGCCCGTACTCGGCGTGGTCGGTCAAAAGTCGGGCCGCATCCTTGCGGGAGACCCCGCGCGGCACGTACACGTCGACAAATTCGTATTCCGGCATCGCATCTATTGTGCGGGCAGAGCCCCGGTACGGATAGCGTCTGCCTCATGTCTGATGCTGCGCAGCCCACCGCTGCCGAGGTACGTGCCGCCGCCGAAGCGGTCAAAGCCGCGATCGACCGTCACCTCGACGCGGTCGAACGCCGTAGCGGGGACGAGGACCCCGCCGTCTACGAAGCGTTCAACGCTCTCGCCGCCGCCGCCGAGGTCTACGACGAACTCCTCTACGAACGGCACGACGAAGTCACTCCCTTCGAGATCCCGGGCGCGGACGACTCCCTGCCCCCGTACGCCGGACCGGCCGAGCCGAGCGCGCTCAGCGTGCTGATCCGGCGCGACTACGCGGTGGCGGACCCGCAGCGGCTGCTCGCCCAGGCACAACGCCTCGCGGACGCCGACCCGGACGACCTCGACACCGGCCACGCCGCGGTGGTCGGTACGAGCGTCCACGCCGCCCTCGGTGTGCTGTTCGGCGAGTACGAACCCGACGAGATCGCCTCCCGGCACAAGGAGTTCGGCCTCGCCGAGGGTGACTCCACGCTCTGGGTCGCCGCCGCCGAGGAGACGGCGGAACCGGGCGAGTGGCTCGGGTCGCCCTTCGAGGACGTGGACCCGGAGCTGGTGGTGTGCCGGTTCGACGTCAGCTCCGTCTTCGACGACGACCTGGACGACGACCCCGACGACGACCTGGACGACCTCCCGTCCGGCGCCTGAGCCCGACACGCGGCGGAGTCCGACCGACGGCTCACGGAAGACCGGTGGCCCGGTGCGCGACGCACCGGGCCACCGGCCTGTCCGGGCCGGCGCGGAGGCTTCGGGCTCTCCGGGGGCGGCCCAGGAAGCGCCCGGGACCCCAAGTCCCCCCCCGGGACCTCAAGTCCCTCCAGGACCGGACCCCGGGACCGGACCCCCAGGACCGGACCCCTAGGACGACGCGTCCGGCGTCGGCAGGGCCTCCAGGAGGGCGCGCAGCCGGGTGGTGCGCTCCTGCGCGGGGATCTCCGCCACGGCCCTGGGCAGCGCCCGGTCCACGCCGTGCACCACGGACAGATGGCGCTCGCCCCGGCCGAACGCGGTGTACACCCACGGCCTGCTGAGCCCGCGCGCCGCGTCCCCGGGGAGCACGACGACCGCGGCCGGCCACCGCATCCCCGCCGCCTGGTGGGCGCTGAGCGCCCAGCCGTGCCGGACCGCCGAGGCCACCCGGCCCTGCGGTACGACGACCTCGGTGCCCTCGCAGTCCAGCCGCAGCCCCTCGGCGCCCGCCGACACCACGACTCCGGGCTCGGTCCGGCCGGGCGCGGGCACGTGGACCACCCGGTCGCCCGGGTCGAAGCCGCCGAACCGGCCGGGCCCCGGGTTGAGGCGTTCCTTGAGCGCCGCGTTGAGCGCACGGGTGCCCGCCGAGCCGCCGTGGCCGACGGTGATCACGCGGGTGTCCGTGGCCTCGATGCCGAAGGCGCGCGGTACGGAGTCGGCGACCAGTTGCACGGTGCGGTGCACGGCCTCACCCGCGTCCCGGACCGGCACGATCATCACTTCCCTGCCCGGCGCCTCGACCTGGTTCAGCTCACCGACGCCGACGCCGGAGACCAGCTCGCCGATGGGCCCGGGATCGGGTGTGCGGGAGATCACCTGCGGGCAGGCGCGGGCGGCGAGCACGTCCGCGAAGACGCGGCCCGCACCGGCCGAACCCAGCACCCCGGGGTCGCCGCTCAGCACCAGCCGCGTACCGTCCGCCAGGGCCTCCACGAGCTCCGCGGCGGTCTCCACGTCCAGCTGCGGGGCGTCCAGAACCACCAGCAGGTCGAGCGCGAGCGCCCCCTCCTCGTCCCGGCCGGGACCCTCGGCGCCGGAGAGCAGCCCGGCGAGCGTGACGGCCGCACCGGGGTCCCCGGCCACGGCTGCCAGCCGGCGGCGGCCGTCGGCGCTGTGCGTGGTGCCCAGCGCGCGCAGGCCGAGCCCGCGGGCCGCCACCAGCAGGGCGGCGGGCTCCGCGCGGGCCGCCTCGCCCCCGGAGTGGACGACCAGACCGGCCCCGGCGACCGCACGGATCAGCTCGGCGGCCGAGGCCGAGGGCGCGGCCGAGGCCGCCTCCGTCCAGTCGGCGCCCTTCTCGCACGCGTTGGCCAGGCGGCCCAGTCCGTCCGCGAGGCTCTCCTCGGCGAGGGCGTACCGGTCGAGCCCCAGCAGGGCCGGGCCCGGTGCCGCGGCTTCGGCGGAGTCACCGGCGGCGTCGGCGGTCCCGTCGGACGCGTCCGCGGAGCCGGACTCCTCCCCGCCCGGAGACCCGGCGGACTCCTCGGCCCCGGCCGGGTCCACGCCCTCCTCGAAGAGCAGCGCGACCCCCTCGGCCACCGCGTCGTCCACGGCCGCCTCCGGGTCCGTCACCCCGTGTCCGGCCAGCGCGGCCCGTACCGCGACGACGTCCAGGGCCGTGTGGCCGCGCACGGCGGCCTGCTCCAGCAGCCACCCCACCAGCGCCGCGGTCCGGCGCTCGTCGTCGGGACCGCACTCCGCCCCCAGCAGGGCGCGGGCGAACCCGTCCGCCTGCTCGGGGCGCACCCCGGGGACGGCCAGCAGCTGCCAGGGGTCCTGCCGCAGCACCTCGGCCGCCTGCTCGCCCAGCGTCCGGGCGGCGGCCGGAGCCAGCGCCGCCGGGGCGCCCGCCCCTGCCAGCACGGTGCGTACCGCCTCCACGGCCTCCTCGGGTGCCTCCTGCGGCACCGGGGCGGCGGAGGCGGGCCGGGGGAGGGGTGCGCGGGGGCGGTCCGCGACCGGGGCGGCCGGGCGCGCGGCGGGGGCGGCGGGAGCCTCGTAGAACGCGGAGGCGGTCTTCTCGCCGCTCTCCACCGCCCGGACGGCGGCCAGCAGCTCGGCGGCCGTGCCGCTCAGTCGCGTCCCCGCCTCGATCGGACCGGCCTTCTCGGCCTTCCGCTGCTCGATGCGCTTGCGCAGCTCACGCTGGGCGGCGAGCTCCGCCTGCGCCTCGGACACCGCCGGGGCGTCGCCCGCCTCGCCGTCGGTGGCCCCGGGGGTCTCGCCGGTCGCGGAACCGTCGGGGGAGGAGGCCGACGGATCGTCGTCGGGATCGTCGTCCGGGCCGTCGGGGGACTCGTCCGCGGCGTCCGCGGACAGCCCGGGGGACTCCTTCTCCTCGGGGCCGCCCTCGGGCAGCCCCGAGCGGTCCTCCGTGTCCTCGGTGCCCTCGGCCGAGTGGCCCGAGTGGCCCGGGGTCTCCCCCCGGGGAAGCGCAGTCACAGCGTGCTCCAGTCCTGGTCCGGATAGCGGTGCACGGGCGCCGACACGTCGTCGAGCGCCTGGCAGATCTCGTCAGGAAGCGTAAGGGTCTCCACTGACAAAGCCTCGGTGAGCTGCTGCGCGTTGCGCGCGCCGATCACCGGGGCGGCCACGCCCGGCCGGTCGCGCACCCAGGCGAGCGCCACCTGCAACGGGGTGGTGGCCAGTCCGTCGGCCGCCGTCGCGACCGCCTCGACGATGCGGCTCGCCGCGTCGTCGAGGTAGGGCTCCACGAAGGGCGCCAGCTGCTCGGACGCCCCGCGCGAACCGGACGGGGTGCCCGTGCGGTACTTGCCGGTGAGCACGCCGCGCCCCAGCGGGGACGAGGGCAGCAGCCCCACGCCGAGGTCGAGGGCGGCGGGCAGCACCTCGCGCTCCACACCGCGTTGCAGCAGGGAGTACTCCATCTGCGTGCTCGCCAGCCGGGTCCGCGCGCCGGGCGCCGCGAGCTGCCAGGTCGCCGCCTTGGCCAGCTGCCAGCCGCAGAAGTTGGACACCCCCGCGTACCGCACCCGGCCGGAGGTGACCGCCAGGTCCAGCGCCTGGAGCGTCTCCTCCAGCGGGGTCACCGGATCGAAGGCGTGCACCTGCCAGAGATCGACGTAGTCGGTGCCGAGCCGCTCCAGGGAGGCGTCCAGGGCCGCCAGCAGATGCCCGCGCGAGCCGTTGAACCTGCGGTACGGATCGCGCACGCTGCCCGCCTTCGTGGCCACCACGAGGTCCTCCCGCGGCACCAGCCCGTCCAGGAGCCGTCCGAGGAGGTACTCCGCTTCCCCGCCCCCGTAGGCGTCCGCGGTGTCGACCAGAGTGCCGCCCGCGTCCCAGAAGGCCTTCAACTGGTCCGCGGCGTCGTGCTCGTCCGTGTCCCGGCCCCAGGTGAGCGTGCCGAGCCCGATCCGGGACACACGAAGGCCGGTACGGCCGAGATGCCTCTGCTCCATGGGCGCAGAGATTACTGTCCGGGCCCCCGGAGCGGGGAAGCCTGTGGACAACCATGGCGCGGCCCTGCCCCTGCCGGACGGCGCCCCGTCGCGCTAGAGTCCGGCCCACAGGGACGTTACTGATCAGTAAGGGGAGCGGATATGCGGCTCGGCATCAATCTCGGTTACTGGGGCGCGGGCATGGACGCCGACAACCTCGCCGTCGCGCAGGAGGCGGACCGTCTCGGCTACGACGTCTGCTGGGCGGCGGAGGCGTACGGCTCCGACGCGCCCACCGTGCTCACCTGGGTCGCGGCGCAGACCGAGTCCATCGACGTGGGTTCCGCGATCATGCAGATCCCGGCCCGGCAGCCCGCGATGACCGCCATGACGGCGGCCACCCTCGACTCCCTCTCCGGCGGACGCTTCCGCCTGGGCCTCGGCGTCTCGGGGCCGCAGGTCTCCGAGGGCTGGTACGGCGTGAAGTTCGACAAGCCGCTGGCCCGCACCCGCGAGTACGTCGACATCGTCCGCAAGGCGATGGCCCGCGAGCGCCTGACCTACGAGGGACAGCACTGGACGCTCCCGCTGCCCGGCGGCCCCGGCAAGCCGATCAAGCTGACCGTCCACCCGCAGCGCGAACACATCCCGCTCTACATCGCCGCCATCGGCCCGAAGAACCTGGAGCAGACCGGCGAGATCGCCGACGGCGCCCTGCTGATCTTCCCCTCCGCCGAACACCTGGAGGAGACCGCGCTGCGGCACCTGCGGGCGGGCCGCGAGAAGGCCGGGCTGCCCCTGGCGGGCTTCGACGTCTGCCCGACCGTCCCGCTCGCGGTCGGCGACGACGTGCAGGGCCTCGCGGACATGTTCCGGCCGTACACCGCGCTCTACGTCGGCGGCATGGGCAGCCGGAAGCAGAACTTCTACAACCAGCTCGCCCAGCGCATGGGGTACGAGAAGGAGGCCGCCGAGATCCAGGACAAGTACCTCGCCGGCGACAAGAACGGCGCCGCCGCCGCCGTCCCGCACCGGCTGATCGACCAGACCACCCTGCTCGGCCCGGTCGACCGGATCGCCGACGGGATGCGCGCCTACGCCGAGGCCGGCGTCACCACCCTCACCCTCGCCCCGGCCGGATTCACGCTGGAGGAGCGGATCGCCGCCCTGCGTGCCGGCACGGAGGCCCTGGAGCGCTCCGGCGCCGCCGAGTAACCGCCACCGGCCGGAGCGGGCCCAGGACGTCACCGGGCCCGCTCCGGTTGCCCGGAGCGCCGCGGAGCCTTTGACTTCTTAACTACGGGCCAGCCTTTTGTCTGCGGACACCGGTACGGAGGTGGCAGTCATGCTCTCGGCAAAAAGTCTCTTCCAGGAGATCCTCGACGACGACGAGTCGTTCCGGCTCTTCTGCTCCATTGCCGCCAGCGGTGAGTCGCAGGGGGGCTGGGAGAACGCCCGCATCGCCGCGCTCGTCCCCGGGAGCCAGCGTGCCCTGGCCCCGAAGATCGCCCGGCACGGCGCCGACGAGGACAAGCACGGCCGGATCTTCAACGCGCTGCTGAAGAAGCGCGGGCTGCCCGCCGCCGAGGTCCCCGCCGACACCGACTACACGATGCTCCTGGAGCGCCACGGGATCGGCCTCGCCCATGAGCAGCTCAAGGCCGAGGAACCGCTCACCGAGCGCGACATCGTCACCTACCTGGCCCACAGCCGGGTCACCGAGCAGCGGGCGTCCGAGCAGATGCGCCTGCTGCTCAAGTACTTCGCCGACGACCCCGTCATCGGCCGCGCCGTGCGGATGATCTCGCACGACGAGGACAACCACCTCGCCTACTGCCACGAGGAACTGCTCCGCCTCGCCCGTGCCGGTCACGGCCGTACGATCCAGCGCATCCTGCGCGAGTGCGCGCTCGCCGAGATCAGGGTCTACCGCGACGTCAGCCTCGCCGTCATGGCCCACATGGGCCGCATCCTCGGCTGGCCCCGGCCGAAGGCGGCGGCCCTGGCGGCGGGGATCCACGCGATGTACGCGTACGAGCGGCTGGCCGGCTGGCGCCGGATGGTGAGCCTGGCCGAGCCGGAGCGCCGCGACGCCCTCGGTTCCCCGGCCGCGGCGGGCGCCGAGTTCGCCTGAGGCTCCCGCGAGCGGATCGGAGCACCCCGGTCGGATCGGCCGCGGATCGGAAGGGATCAGTGGGGTGAGGCGGGGTGCGGTCAGAGCCAGCCGCGCCGCTTGAACTGCCGGTACAGACCGAAGACCACCCCGGCCATCAGGACGATCACCGCCGGATAGGACCACACCCAGTGGAGTTCCGGCATGTGGTCGAAGTTCATGCCGTAGATGCCCGCGACCATCGTCGGCACGGCGGCCATCGCCGCCCAGGCCGAGATCTTGCGCATGTCGTCGTTCTGCCGGACCCCCATCTGCGCCAGATGCGCCGAGAGGATGTCGGACAGCAGCCGGTCCAGCCCTTCCACCTGCTCGTTGGCGCGGGTGAGGTGGTCGCCGACGTCCCGGAAGAAGGGCTGCGACTCCGCGTGCACGAACGGCACCCCGGTCCCCGCGAGCCGGGTCATCGGCCCGGCCAGCGGCCCGGCGGCCCGGCGGAACTCCATCACCTGGCGCTTGAAGGTGTAGATGCGGCTCGCGGTGTGCTGGGACTCGGCGTTGCCGCTCGGCGCGAACACCTGGGTCTCCAGCTCCTCCAGGTCGATCTGCAGCTCGCCCGCGACGTCTATGTAGTGGTCCACGACCGAGTCGCTCACGGCGTACAGCACGGCGGTCGGCCCCTGCCGCAGCACCCCGGGCTGTGCCTCCAGCCGGCGCCGCACGTCCGCCAGCGGCGCGCTCTCGCCGTGGCGGACCGTCACCACGAACGAGTCGCCCACGAAGACCATCAGCTCGTCCGCGCTGACCGTGTCGCCGTCCGGTTCGTAGGCGATCGGTTTGAGCACCATGAGCAACGAGTCGTCGTAGATCTCCAGCTTGGGCCGCTGGTGCGCCTTGAGCGCGTCCTCCACGGCGAGGGGGTGCAGTCCGAACTCCTTGGTCACCAGGGAGAACTCCTGCTCGGTGGGCTCGTGCAGCCCGATCCAGAGAAAGGCGTCCCCCGCGGCCCGCGCCTCGTCCAGCGCGTCGGAGAAGTCGTCGGGGCCGTCCGTCCGGCGCCCGTCCCGGTAGATGGCACAGTCGACAATCACGGCGCGCATTCTTCCCTGCCCCGGCCGGAAGCACACCTTCGCCCCACCCGGGGACCCGCGCGCGGGGTCGTTAGGCTGGCCGGTATGCCCACCCTGATCCTCGTACGCCACGGACGCTCCACCGCCAACACCTCCGGGGTGCTCGCGGGCCGTACCCCCGGTGTCCAGCTGGACGAGCGCGGCGCCGCGCAGGCCGCCGGGCTGCCCGGCCGCCTCGCCGGACTGCCGCTCGTGGCCGCCGTCAGCAGCCCCCTCCAGCGCTGCAGGCAGACCCTCCAGCCGCTGCTGGACGCGCGTCCCGGCCTCCCCCTGCACACCGAGGACGGCCTCTCCGAGTGCGACTACGGGGACTGGTCCGGGCGCAAGCTCGCCGAGCTCTCCGACGAGCCGCTGATGTCGGTCGTGCAGCAGCACCCCTCCGCCGCCGCCTTCCCGGGCGGCGAGTCGATGCGCGCGATGCAGAACCGCGCGGTCGACGCCGTACGGGCCTGGAACGCGCGCATCGAGGCCGAGTACGGCGAGGACGCCGTCTACGTGCTGTGCTCGCACGGCGACATCATCAAGGCCGTCGTCGCCGACGCCCTCGGCATGCACCTGGACCTCTTCCAGCGCATCCACGTCGACCCCTGCTCGGTCACCGCCATCCGCTACACGCGGCTGCGCCCCTTCCTGCTGCGCCTCGGCGACACCGGCGACCTGGCGGGACTCGCCCCGCGCGAGCAGGGGCTCGGCGCCGACGCCACCCCCGCCGACGACGCGGACCACGGATCGCACGCCCAGGTGGGGGGCGGCGCTGGGGCGCCGTGATCGCTCCTGGCGATAGGGTGGACGGGCCGTAGGGAGCCCGTCGACGGGTTTCCCGGCACCCGTCCCCGGGCGGTGGGGGTCAGCCCCCGTCCGCCGCCGATTCCCCAAGGGAGAACTGGACGTGTCCCGTCAGGTGTTCCTCTACGACCCGCCGGAACGATTCGTGGCCGGGACGGTCGGGCTGCCTGGACGCCGTACGTTTTTCCTGCAGGCGTCCGCAGGCGGCCGGGTCACCAGCGTCGCCCTGGAGAAGACCCAGGTCGCCGCGCTCGCGGAGCGGATCGACGAACTGCTGGACGAGGTCGTCCGCCGCACCGGCGGCAACTCGCCGGTGCCCGCCGTCGCCCCGATGACCGTCGCCGACACCGCGCCGCTCGACACCCCCGTGGAGGAGGAGTTCCGGGTCGGCACGATGGCGCTGGCCTGGGACGGCGACGAGCAGTGCATGATCGTCGAGGCGCAGGCCCTCGTCGAGATCGACGTCGAGACCGAGGACGACCTCGCGGCGGCGGAGGAAAGGCTTCTCCAGGACGAGGAGAACGGCCCGCCGATGCTCCGGGTGCGCCTCAGCGGCGCCCAGGCCCGGGCCTTCGCCAAGCGCGCCCTGGACGTGGTCTCCGCCGGCCGCCCGCCGTGCCCCCTGTGCAGCCTGCCGCTCGACCCGGAAGGACACGTGTGCCCGCGTCAGAACGGATACCGGCGCGGGGCATGACGACCGCAGCCGAACTGGTCACCCTGCTCACCGAGGGGCGGCTCACCGTCCTCGGCCGCGTGCCCGGAGCCTCCAACGCGGTCCTGCGCTGCACCGTCGCCCACGACGGCGTGGAGCTGCCGTGCGTCTACAAGCCCGTCGCGGGGGAGCAGCCGCTGTGGGACTTCCCCGACGGCACCCTCGCCCAGCGCGAGGTGGCGGCCTGGGAGGTCTCCGAGGCCACCGGCTGGGGACTCGTCCCGCCCACCGTGCTGCGCGAGGGCCCGTACGGCGAGGGCATGTGCCAGCTGTGGATCGACGCCGAGCCGGACGCGGGCCCGATGCTCGCCCTCGTCGAGGGGGAGGAGCCGGAGGACGGCTGGAAGGCCGTGGGCCTCGCCGACGTGGGCGAGGGGAAGACCGCGCTGCTGGTGCACGCGGACGACGCCCGGCTGCGGCGGCTCGCGGTCCTCGACGCGGTGATCAACAACAGCGACCGCAAGGGCGGCCACCTCCTGCCCGCACCCGGCGGCCTGCTCTACGGCATCGACCACGGCGTCACCTTCCACTCCGACGACAAGCTGCGCACCCTGCTCTGGGGCTGGGCGGGCGAGCCGCTGACCGCCGAGGCGGTGGAGGTGCTGGACCGGCTCGCCGGCGAGCTGGCGCCCGAGGCACCGCTGGCCGCACGGCTGGGCGGGCTCATCACCCCGGCGGAGCTGGACGCCGTACGCGAACGGGTCGCCGCACTCCGCGAGACCGGGCTGCACCCGGTGCCGAGCGGGCAGTGGCCCGCCATCCCGTGGCCGCCGGTCTGACGGACCCGTGGACAGGACCGTGGGGCGGACCCGTGGACAGGACCCGCGGAAAGGACCCGAGGGGCACGCGGCATCTTCCGCACCACGCTTTAACCGGGCCGGACGGTTCCGTCAAGAATGCGTCTTCGGACACGATTCGCCATCCGGTTCGTATCCGGAACCTCCGTCCGGTTACGCTCATGACATGCATGCCTGGCCCGCTTCTGAGGTCCCCGCCCTGCCTGGCAAGGGCCGCGACCTTCGGATCCACGACACCGCGACCGGCGGACGGATCACCCTTGACCCCGGTCCCGTCGCCCGCATCTACGTCTGCGGCATCACGCCGTACGACGCGACCCACATGGGTCATGCGGCGACCTACAACGCGTTCGACCTCGTTCAGCGCGTGTGGCTCGACACCAAGCGGCAGGTTCACTACGTCCAGAACGTGACCGACGTGGACGACCCGCTGCTGGAGCGGGCCGTGCGCGACGGAGAGGACTGGACCGCACTCGCGGAGCGCGAGACCGCCCTGTTCCGCGAGGACATGACCGCGCTGCGGATGCTCCCGCCGAAGCACTACATCGGCGCGGTCGAAGCCATACCGGGCATCGTGCCCCTCGTCGAGCGCCTGCGGGACGCGGGTGCGGCGTACGAGCTGGAGGGCGACGTCTACTTCTCCGTCGAGGCCGACCCGCACTTCGGCGAGGTCTCCGGTCTCGACGCGGAGGCCATGCGGCTGCTCTCCGCCGAGCGCGGCGGCGACCCCGAGCGCCCCGGCAAGAAGAACCCCCTCGACCCGATGCTCTGGATGGCCGCCCGTGAGGGCGAGCCCAGCTGGGACGGCGGCAGCCTCGGAGCCGGACGGCCCGGCTGGCACATCGAGTGCGTCGCCATCGCCCTGGACCACCTCGGCATGGGCTTCGACGTGCAGGGCGGCGGCTCCGACCTCGCGTTCCCGCACCACGAGATGGGCGCCTCGCACGCGCAGGCCCTGACCGGCGAGCACCCGTTCGCGCGGGCGTACGTGCACGCCGGCATGGTCGGCCTGGACGGCGAGAAGATGTCCAAGTCGCGCGGCAACCTGGTCTTCGTCTCCACCCTGCGCCGCGAGGGCGTGGACCCGGCGGCGATCCGCCTCGCCCTGCTCTCGCACCACTACCGGAGCGACTGGGAGTGGACCGACCAGGTCCTCGCCGACGCCGTCGCCCGGCTCGGACGGTGGCGGGCCGCGGTCTCCCGCCCGGACGGCCCGTCCGCGGACGCCCTGGTCGAAGAGGTCCGCGAAGCCCTCGCCGACGACCTGGACGCCGCGACCGCGCTGGCCGCCGTGGACCGCTGGGCCGAGCGCCAGCACTCCGAGGGCGGTACGGACGAGGGCGCACCCGGCCTCGTCTCCCGTACCGTCGACGCGCTCCTGGGCGTCGCGCTGTAGAACGGCGTCGCGCCGCAGAACGGTTTCGGCCCCGGACCTCTCCGAGAAGAAGAGGTCCGGGGCCGTTGGCGTACGCGGGGGCGGGCGTCAGCTCTCCGGCTTGTCCCCGTCGGGAGAACCGGAGGCCGAGCCGGAGCCCGAGTCGGAGTCCGTACCCGAGTCGGAGTCCGTACCCGAGCCGGGGCCGTCGTCGTCCGACGGCTTCTTCTCCTCGGACCCCTCACCGGCCGTGCCTAGGTCGCCGCCCTGAACGCCGCCCGGTCCGCCCGCCGGACCGGACTCCGCAGGACGCTGCGGCTTGGGCGGACGGGTGCGACCGCTCGCCGGGTCCCGCAGATACGGCACGTCACCGCTCTCCGTGGCGTGCCCGCCGGGTGCCTGGCCCGGACCCGGGCCGGGGTCGCGGCGCCGCAGATAGCGCTCGAACTCGCGGGCGATGGCCTCCCCGGAAGCCTCGGGAAGCTCGGCGGTGTCCCGGGCCTCCTCCAGTGTCTGGACGTACTCGGCGACCTCGCTGTCCTCCGCGGCCAACTGGTCCACGCCGATCTGCCAGGCGCGCGCGTCCTCGGGCAGCTCGCCCAGTGGGATGCGCAGTCCGAGCAGGTCCTCCAGCCGGTTCAGCAGGGCCAGCGTCGCCTTCGGGTTCGGCGGCTGCGAGACGTAGTGCGGCACGGCGGCCCACAGGCTCACCGCCGGAACGCCCGCGTGGGTGCACGCCTCCTGGAGGATGCCGACGATGCCGGTCGGGCCCTCGTACCGCGTCTCCTCCAGGTCCATGGTCACGGCCAGGTCCGGGTCGGAGGTGACCCCGCTGACCGGCACCGGCCGGGTGTGCGGGGTGTCGCCGAGCAGCGCGCCCAGGATGACCACCATCTCGACGCCCAGCTCATGGGCGAAGCCCAGCAGTTCGTTGCAGAACGAGCGCCACCGCATGGACGGTTCGATGCCCCGGACCAGCACCAGGTCACGGGGCTTGTCGCCACCGACGCGGACCACCGAGAGTCGCGTCGTCGGCCAGGTGATCTTGCGGACACCGCCGTCCAGCCACACCGTGGGGCGGTTGACCTGGAAGTCGTAGTAGTCCTCGGCGTCCAGCGCCGCGAACACCTCGCCCTTCCATTCCCGGTCCAGATGCCCGACCGCGGTGGAGGCGGCGTCACCGGCGTCGTTCCAGCCCTCGAACGCGGCCACCATGACCGGGTCGATCAGCTCGGGTACACCCTCGAGCTCGATCACCCAGGCCTCCTTCCGAAGTTCCCTTGCGTATGCGTACGCACCAACCTTACGGGTTGGAGCATTCCCATCCGAAGCCCCTTTGCACGGGCGGGTGAACCTAGATCGCCGAAGTGCGGCAGCGGGCGAGTCGGGGCATCCGAGACCGGATTCATCCGAGCTGTGCACCCCCGAATTTCTCCCGGAGCTGGACGAAGAGGCTCGTATGGCGCTATACATCGGATGTTCGCTGTAGAGATCCGATGTTATTGCCCTGGGGGCGCGCATGAGTCAGACCGTCACGGACGTCGAGGTCCACGACATCCGCTTCCCGACGTCCCGAGAACTGGACGGCTCGGACGCGATGAACCCCGACCCCGACTACTCCGCCGCCTACGTCGTGCTCCGCACCGACGCCCCCGGCACCGGTGACGACGGCCCCCTCGAAGGCCACGGCTTCTGCTTCACCATCGGGCGCGGCAACGACGTCATGGCCGCCGCGATCGAGACCCTCAAGCCGTACCTGCTGGGCCGGCCCGTGCCGCGCACCGCGGCCGACCTCGGCGACCTGTACCGCGAGCTGACGCACGACTCGCAACTGCGCTGGCTCGGCCCGGAGAAGGGGGTCGCGCACATGGCGGCCGGGGCCGTCGTCAACGCCGCCTGGGACCTCGCGGCGAAGGCGGCCGGGCTGCCCGTGTGGCAGTTCCTCGCCACGATGACCCCCGAGGAGCTCGTCTCCCTGGTGGACTTCCGCTACCTCACCGACGCCCTCACCCCCGAGGACGCGCTGGAGATCCTGCGCGCCGCCGAACCGGGCCGCGCCGAGCGGACCGCGCAGCTGCTGGCCCAGGGCTACCCCGCGTACACCACCTCGCCCGGCTGGCTCGGCTACGACGACGAGAAACTGGTCCGCCTCGCCAAGGAGGCCGTCGCCGACGGCTTCACCCAGATCAAGCTGAAGGTCGGCGGGGACCGCGACGACGACGTACGGCGCCTGAAGCTCGCCCGCGAGGCGGTCGGCCCCGGCATCCGGATCGCCGTGGACGCCAACCAGCGCTGGGACGTGGCCGAGGCGGTGGAGTGGATGAGCGCCCTCGCCCCGTACGACCCGCACTGGATCGAGGAGCCCACCAGCCCCGACGACATCCTCGCGCACGCCGCCATCCGCGCCGGACAGCCCGTCAAGGTCGCCACCGGCGAACACGGCGCGAACCGGGTCGTGTTCAAGCAGCTGCTCCAGGCCGGGGCCGTGGACTTCGTCCAGATCGACTCGGCCCGGGTCGCCGGGGTCAACGAGAACCTCGCCATCCTCCTGCTCGCGGCGAAGTTCCAGGTGCCGGTCTGCCCGCACGCGGGCGGCGTCGGGCTCTGCGAACTGGTCCAGCACCTCTCCATGTTCGACTTCGTGGCCGTCTCCGGCACCTGGGAGGACCGGGTCATCGAGTACGTCGACCACCTGCACGAGCACTTCACCGAGCCCGCCGTCGTGACCGGCGGACGGTACGTCACCCCGCGCACCCCCGGCTTCTCGGCCCGGATGCTCCCCGCGTCGATCGCCGAACACCGCTACCCGGAGGGCCCCGTCTGGGCGGCCCTCCCCGACCACGAGGAGGCCGGCCGATGACCGGTACGAAGGACTTCGACGGACTGTCCGCCCTGGTGACCGGAGGCGCTTCCGGCATCGGCGCCGCCGTCGCCACGCTGCTGCTGGAACGCGGCGCCCGGGTCGCGGTGCTCGACCGGGACACCACCGGAGCGCCCGAGGGGACCTTCGCCGTCCAGGCCGACGTGACCGACGACGCCCAGGTCCGCGCGGCCGTCGACCGTGCCGCCGCCGAGTTCGGCGGACTGCACACCCTGGTCTCCAACGCCGGCATCGGCTCCATCGGCACCGTCGAGGACAACGCCGACGAGGAGTGGACCCGGGTCCTGGACATCAACGTCCTCGGCATGGTCCGCACCGCCCGGCACGCCCTGCCGCACCTGCGGGCCGCGGCCCAGGAGCGGCCCGGCGCGGTCTCGATCACCCAGACCTGCTCCATCGCGGCCACCGCCGGACTGCCGCAGCGGGCCCTCTACAGCGCGAGCAAGGGCGCGGTCCTCTCCCTCACCCTCGCCATGGCCGCCGACCACGTCCGCGAGGGCGTCCGCGTCAACTGCGTCAACCCCGGTACCGCGGACACCCCGTGGATCGGACGGCTGCTCGGCCAGGCCGGCGACCCCGAGGCCGAACGGGCCGCGCTCAACGCCCGCCAGCCGCTCGGCCGCCTGGTCTCGGCCGACGAGGTCGCCGCCGCGATCGTCTACCTGGCGAGCCCCGCCGCCGCCTCCGTCACCGGCACCGCCCTCGCCGTCGACGGCGGCATGCAGGGCCTGCGGCTGCGCCCCGCCGAGGACTGACCGGCCCCGGCTGCCGGTCACCGCACCGGCAGCCGGTCCGTGCGTTCAGAGCGTGGAGCGCAGCCACTGCTCCACGCTCGCCACGTGCACCGTCGCCCACGCCCGCGCCGCCTCCGGGTCCCGGTCGCGCAGCGCGGCCAGGATGGCGCGGTGCTCCTGGAGGGTGCGGCTGAGCGCGTCCTCCTGCGTCAGCCCGCGCCAGACCCGCGCCCGGGTGGTCGGCCCCGACAGGCCGTCCAGCAGCGAGCAGAGCACCGTGTTGCCGGAGGCCTGGACGATTCCCCGGTGGAAGCGGAGGTCGGCGGCGACGAGTTCCTCCACCGAGGGCCCGTCGCCCAGCGCGTCGAGCTCCGCCGCGAGCGCGTCGAGCTCCGCGTCCCCGATCCGCGAGGCGGCCATGGCCGTGGCCGCCGGTTCCAGGATGCGGCGGACCGCGAGGAACTCCAGCACCGTGTCGTCGCGGTGGAAGTCCACCACGAAGCTCAGTGCCTCCAGCAGGAGCTGGGGGTCCAGACTGGTGACGTAGGTACCGTCGCCCTGCCGTACGTCGAGGATGCGGATCAGCGACAGTGCCCGCACCGCCTCGCGCAGGGAGTTGCGGGACAACCCCAGGTCCGCGGCGAGTTCGCTCTCCTTCGGCAGCCGGTCGCCGGGGCGGAGCGCGCCCGAGACGATCATGCCCTTGATCTTTTCGATCGCCTCGTCGGTGACAGCCATGACGGACCTCCTGGGTGCGGACGGGTTCAGACATCCGATGTCTCACCCCATTATGGGGTCCGACCCGCCCGCCCCCCGTCGCCCAGAGCTGGGATCACTCCCACAGGCTCGTCGGGGCTTCCCGGCGGACCACCGGAGCGATCTCCTCCGCGAACCGCTGCAGGGTCTCCAGCTGCTCGGGACGGCTCAGACCGAGTCCGTCCACGGTGATCGACTGGAGATCGTGGTGGTACTCCTCGTAATAGCCGAGGATCTTGTCGATGATCTGCTGAGGGCTGCCGATCAGCTGCGGGCCGCCCGCGATGGCGTCCTCGATCGTCCGGAACGGTGTGTTGTACCCGGCCTTCCCCTCCAGATGCGGCCGGAAGGACTGCCGCACCCGCGCCTCGTACAGATCCTTGTACCGCTCCACCGCCTGCTGCGAGCTGTCCGCGATCAGCAGCCCGCCGGAACCGGCCGCCACCCGGGCGTCCGCCGGATCGTGCCCGTACGCCTCGAACCGCTCGCGGTAGTGCGCGATCAGCTTCGCGTAGGCGGCCTTCGGCTGGACGGCGTTGGCGGTGAAGAGCGGGTCGCCGTGCTTGGCGGCCAGCTCGGTGGAGTGCAGGCTGGTCGCCGAGCCGTGCCAGACGCGCGGAGCGCCGTCGTACGGACGCGGCACGGTGGTCGTGTTCTTCAGCGGCGGGCGGAACTCGCCCTCCCAGTCGACCCCCTCCTCGGTCCACAGCCGGCGCAGCAGCTCGTACTTCTCCTGCTGGAGGTCCCACTGCCGGTCCTCGTCGAGCCCGAAGAGCGCGAAGTGACCGGCCTCGGCGCCCTTCCCGACGACCAGTTCGAGCCGCCCGCGCGCTATCTGGTCGAGGGTGGCGTAGTCCTCGGCGACCCGGACCGGATCCAGGATCGCGACGACGGTGACGCCCGTCAGCAGCCGGATGGAGGTCGTCCGCGCGGCCACCGCCCCCAGCACCACGGTCGGGCTCGACGAGAGGAAGGGGCCGGCGTGCCGTTCACCGACGGCGTACGCGTCGAAGCCGAGCCGCTCGGCGTCCGACGCGGTCTCGACCACCTCGGCGAAACGGTCGGCGGGGGAGAGGAGTTCGCCGGTCAGCGGGTGCGGGGCATGCCCGATCAGGGAGAGTACGGAGAATCTCATGCCCTCCACTGTTCCCGCGTTCCGTTGCGGCGGTGTGGCGGCGACATGGCAGGGCCGCCGCCACACGCTCGGTCCGACAAGACCTCAGTCGCGCCCTGCCAGCACCGACTCGACCCCGGCCCGCACCTCGTCGGTTGCCAGCCCCCGGATCGTCAGCGTCGTCCGCCGCCGCAGCACGTCGTCGGCGGTCCGGGCCCACTCGTGGTCGCGCGCGTACGCCACCTGCGCCCATATCTCCGGAGCGTCCGGGTGGACACGGCGGGCGAGGGCCGGGTCCTCCTCCGCGAGCCGGGCGATGTCGAAGGCGAGCGAACCGTAGTGCGTGGCCAGATGGCGCGCGGTGTCCGCCGCCAGCCGGGGACCGGACCCGGCACCGTCCGCCAGCAGCCGGTGCGTCACCGCCTCGGGACTGGCGATCCCGGGCAGCGGCAGCCGCCTCGGCAGCCGGTCCACGGGCTCCATCGCGTCGCCCAGTGGACGCCCCGGCAGCGCGGCCAGCTTGGCCGTCACGGTGCGGCCGATGTGCCGGAACGTCGTCCACTTGCCGCCCGCCACCGACAGCATCCCGCCGCGCCCCTCCGTCACGACCGTCTCCCGCTTGGCCTTCGAGGTGTCGCCCGGACCGCCCGGAAGCACCCGCAGCCCGGCGAAGGAGTACGTGATCAGGTCGCGCGAGAGCTGCTGGTCCCGGACGGAGAACGCCGCCTCGTCCAGGATCTGCGCGGTGTCCTGCTCCGTCACCGCCAGGTCCTCGGGCTCGCCCTCGTACACCTCGTCCGTGGTGCCGAGCAGCAGCATGTCCTCCCACGGCAGGGCGAAGGTGATCCGGTACTTGTCGATCGGCGTCGCCAGCGCCGCCCGCCAGGGGGCGGTGCGCCGCAGCACCAGGTGCGCGCCCTTCGAGAGCCGCACGGAGGGGGCGGCGCCCGGGTCCTCCATCCTCCGCAGCCGGTCCACCCACGGGCCGGTGGCGTTCAGCACCAGGCGGGCGTCCACCCCGAACTCCGTACCGTCGGCCCGGTCGGCCAGCTCCGCGCCGGTGACCCGGCCCCGGGTGAACCGGAGCCCGGTCACCGCCGCGTGGTTGAGCACGTCCGCACCGGCCACGACCGCCGCGCGCACGGTCATCAGGGCCATCCGCGCGTCGTTCATCTGGTCGTCGCCGTAGACCGCGACCGCCTTCAGCCCGTCCGTACGCAGCTCGGGCACCTCCCGCCGGGCCCGCTGCGGGCTGATCACATGGCCGACGCCGTCGCCGAAGGCGGAGAGCGCCGAGTAGGCGAAGACGCCCGCGCCGAGCTTGGCCGCCGCGTGCGGGCCGCCCTTGTAGACCGGCAGGTAGAAGGTGAGCGGATTGGCGAGGTGCGGGGCGACCTGCCGGGAGACCGCCCGCCGCTCGAAGTGGTTCTCCGCGACCAGCCGCACCGCGCCGGTCTGGAGGTAGCGCAGCCCCCCGTGGAGCAGCTTCGACGAGGCGGAGGAGGTGGCGCCCGCGAAGTCGCCGGCGTCCACCAGGGCCACCCGCAGCCCGGACTGCGCGGCATGCCAGGCGGTGGAGATGCCCAGGATGCCGCCGCCGATCACCAGGAGGTCGTACGTCGTGCGGGAGAGCCGCTCCCTGGTCTCGGCGCGGCCCGGGAGGGAGCCGGCGGCCGGGCGCGTCCCGGGTGCGGGGACGCTCTGCGGGATGGTCATGTCTGCTACTCCTCGGTGTCGTCGAGCCAGCCCATGGAGCGCTGCACCGCTTTGAGCCAGCTCTTGTACTCGCGGTCACGGGTGGCCGCGTCCATACGGGGTGTCCACTCGGCGGCCCGGCGCCAGTTGGCGCGCAGCGCGTCGGTGTCCGGCCAGAAGCCGACGGCGAGCCCGGCGGCGTAGGCGGCGCCGAGACAGGTGGTCTCGGCGACCATCGGGCGCACCACGGGCGCGTCCAGGCAGTCGGAGAGCATCTGCATCAGCAGGTTGTTGGAGGTCATGCCGCCGTCGACCTTGAGCGCGGTCAGCTCGACGCCGGAGTCCTTCGTCATGGCGTCGCTGATCTCGCGGGTCTGCCACGCGGTCGCCTCCAGCACGGCCCGGGCGATGTGCGCCTTGGTGACGTACCGCGTGAGCCCGGCGATGACGCCCCGCGCGTCGGGGCGCCAGTAGGGGGCGAACAGGCCGGAGAAGGCGGGCACGAAGTACGCGCCGCCGTTGTCGTCCACCGAGGAGGCCAGGGTCTCGATCTCGGCGGCCGAGTTGATGAGCCCCATCTGGTCGCGCATCCACTGCACCAGCGAACCGGTGACGGCGATCGACCCCTCCAGCGCGTACACGGCCGGCTGGTCGCCGATCCGGTAGCCCACGGTGGTCAGCAGCCCGTTGTAGGAGTTGACCGGGGTGGAGCCGGTGTTGATGAGCATGAAGGTGCCGGTGCCGTACGTGGACTTGGCCTCGCCCTCCGAGAAGCAGGTCTGGCCGAAGAGCGCCGCCTGCTGGTCGCCGAGCGCGGAGGCCACCGGGACCCCGGCGAGCACCCCGTCGGAGGCGAGCCCGTACACCTCCGCGGAGGAGCGGATCTCCGGCAGTACGGCGGCCGGGATGTCCATGGACCGCAGGATGCGCTCGTCCCACGTCAGGTCGTGCAGGTTCATCAGCAGGGTGCGCGAGGCGTTGGTGACGTCCGTGACGTGGACGCCGCCGTCGGTGCCGCCGGTGAGGTTCCAGATGACCCAGGAGTCCATCGTGCCGAAGAGGATGTCCCCGCGTTCGGCCCGCTCGCGCAGCCCCTCGACGTTGTCGAGCAGCCAGCGGATCTTGGGGCCGGCGAAGTAGGAGGCGAGCGGCAGACCGGTCTCGCGGCGGAAGCGGTCCTGGCCGACGTTGCGGCCGAGTTCCTTGCAGAGCGCGTCGGTACGGGTGTCCTGCCAGACGAGGGCGTTGTGGACGGGCTCTCCGGTGTGCCGGTCCCACAGCAGGGTGGTCTCGCGCTGGTTGGTGATGCCGATGGCCTTCACGTCGTCGGCAGTGACACCCGCCTTGACGACCGCTCCGGCCACCACCTCCTGCACGTTCTCCCAGATCTCGGTGGCGTCGTGCTCGACCCAGCCGGGCTTCGGGAAGATCTGCTCGTGCTCCTTCTGCTCGACCGAGACGATCCGGCCGTCCTTGTCGAAGACGATGCAGCGGGTGGACGTGGTGCCCTGGTCGATGGCCGCGATGAACGGGCCGGCGGTGTGTGCGTCGTTCACGGTGTGCTCCCCGGGGTCTGTGGTGGTGTGGGTGGAGGCGTCTGCCGGGCTCTCGCGCATCAGGCGAAGGCGACGTTGTAGAGGAGGCCGGCCAGGGCGCCGCCGACGAGCGGTCCCACGACGGGTACCCACGCGTAGCCCCAGTCCGAGCCGCCCTTGTTCGGCAGCGGCAGCAGTGCGTGCACGATACGCGGGCCGAGGTCGCGGACCGGGTTGATCGCGTAGCCGGTCGGGCCGCCCAGGGAGAACCCGATGCCGACCACGACCAAAGCGGTGACGAGCGCCCCCAGCGAGCCGAGCCCGTTGCCGTCGTCGTTGAGGCCCTGGGTCAGGATGGCCAGCACCAGCACGAGGGTGGCGATGATCTCGGTGACCAGGTTCTGCGCGGCGTTGCGGATCTCGGGGCTGGTGCAGAAGACCCCGAGCACCGGTCCCGCGTACGGGTCGCTGGTCTGGTCGACCATGCCCTCGGCGGGGTTCTCGGCGCCGGTGATCTCCGGGTCGGTCAGGTGGGCCCGGAACTGCCCGTAGTACACGGCCCACACCAGTACCGCTCCGATGGCGGCACCGAGCAGCTGCGATCCGACGTAGAGGGGCACCTGGCTCCACGGCGTACCGCCCTGGATCGCGAGGCCGATGGTGACGGCCGGGTTGAGGTGGGCCCCGGACACACCGCCCGCCAGATAGGCGCCGGTGAGCACGGCGAAGCCCCAGCCGAAGGCGATGGCGACCCAGCCCGCGCCCTTCGCCTTGGAGCGCTTGAGGGTGACGGCGGCACAGACACCACCGCCCAGCAGGATGAGCACGGCGGTACCGATGGTCTCGCCGATGAAGATGTCGGAGCTGGACACCGCGACTCCTTTGTCCTTCGTCCAGAGGAATGCGCACCACCGGGTCCCTCCGGGGGTACACGCCCCAGACGACGCCCCCGTCGAGGGGGATGCGCCGCCTGCAGGGGCTTGACCGGCCCTCGGCATTGCCACACCTTAACGCCTATGGTCGTGAAGCGTTCGGCAATGCCGACCGGTGAACGGCAGTGTTTCGCTCGGCCGAGGCGGGCGTCAAGGGGGTGTGGCATACGACTCGGACCGGGTGGTGCGCTCCGGCGGAGAACGACCGGGCGGCCGGGGAGCGCCCGGCGGGGGCGACCGGTGGCGGTGTCGGACGAGGGTGACCGGCGGGGGTGCTCGGTCGCCGGGGAGTGACGGACGCGGGGCTCGCGCGTGCGAGAGCCCGCCCGGTCGGGGGAGACGGGCGGGCTCGGAGGCGCCGAATACGACCCGGGTACGGGATCGGGCGGGCCGGGCCCGTACCCCGCCCGGCTCAGAAGCGGCCGGCCCCCAGGTCGCGGGAGACCGCACGGGCGCAGTCGCGCACCGCCGCGATCAGCTCGGGGCGCAGCTCGCCCGCCGGGCGCAGCCGCTCCACCGCGCCGGTCACCGCGACCGCGCCGACCGGCATCCGGCGGCCGTCGTGGATGGGGGCCGCCACGGCCGCCACCCCCTCCCAGGTCTCCTCCGCGTCGTCCGCCCAGCCGCGCGCCCGGGTCAGCGCGAGCGTCTCCTCGAAGGCGTCCTGCGCGGTGACCGTACGGGCGGTGAAGGGGCGCCGCTCGCCGTCGAGCGCCTCGCTGTGGGCCACCGGGTCGAACGCGGCGAGCACCTTGCCGAGGGCCGTGGAGTGCAGCGGCTGCATCGCGCCGACCTCCAGCACCTGGCGGCTGTCGTCCGGCCGGAAGACGTGGTGCACGATCAGGACCCCGTGCTGGTGCAGCACCCCGAGGTGGACGCTCTCGCCGCTCGACCGGGCCAGGTCGTCGGTCCAGACGAGGGCCCGGGCGCGCAGTTCGTGGACGTCCAGATAGCTGTTGCCCAGGCGCAGCAGCTCCGCGCCCAGCTGGTAGCGGCCGGACGCGGGGTCCTGCTCGACGAAGCCCTCCAGCTGGAGGGTGCGCAGGATGCCGTGGGCCGTCCCCTTGGCGAGGCCCAGGGACGAGGCGATGTCGGAGAGGCCGAGCCGGCGCTCGCCGCCCGCCAGCAGGCGCAGCATCGCCGCCGCCCGCTCCAGCGACTGGATGTTCTTGGCCATCGCGCCGTACTCCTCCACTCATCCGCTCGGTTCGACAATGCTGAACACTATCGGTCCATGTCGACCTCCGCGCGGGGCAAGGGGCAGTGTTCCGTCGCTTCCCCGCCACACCATTTCCGCCACAGCATGCAGTCCGGTCGGTGGGACGCCCGCACAGGGGTCACCGGTAGCGGGCTACGCTGGCCGGGTGCGCCTTCTGCCGGAAGTGCGCAAAGCCGACAGCCGTCGCATCCCTGGGAGATCATCCATGGCCTCGTTGCCGACCCCTTCCGCCGCCAGCCCGAGCAGGGCCGACGCACTCCGCGAAGCACTCGCCACCCGTGTGGTCGTGGCCGACGGCGCCATGGGCACCATGCTCCAGGCCCAGGACCCCACGCTCGCGGACTTCCAGGACCTCGAAGGCTGCAACGAGATCCTCAACGTCACCCGCCCCGACATCGTGCGCTCCGTGCACGAGGAGTACTTCGGGGTCGGCGTCGACTGTGTCGAAACCAATACGTTCGGCGCGAACCTCGCAGCTCTCGGCGAGTACGACATTCCCGAACGGGTCTTCGAGCTCTCCGAGTCCGGCGCGCGGATCGCCCGCGAGGTCGCCGACGCGTTCACCACCTCCACCGGACAGCAGCGCTGGGTGCTCGGATCCATGGGCCCCGGCACCAAGCTGCCGACCCTGGGGCACGCCCCGTACGACAAGCTCCGCGACGCCTACCAGCAGAACGCCGAGGGCCTGATCGCCGGCGGCGCCGACGCCCTCCTCGTGGAGACCACCCAGGACCTGCTGCAGACCAAGGCGTCGGTCATCGGCGCCCGTCGCGCGCTGGAGGCCACCGGCGCGAACCTTCCGGTGATCTGCTCCGTCACCGTCGAGACGACCGGCACCATGCTGCTCGGCTCCGAGATCGGCGCGGCGCTCACCGCCCTGGAACCCCTCGGCATCGACCTGATCGGCCTGAACTGCGCCACGGGCCCCGCCGAGATGAGCGAGCACCTGCGCTATCTCGCACGCCACTCGCGCATCCCGCTCTCCTGCATGCCGAACGCCGGCCTCCCCGTCCTCGGCAAGGACGGCGCGCACTACCCCCTGTCCCCGGGCGAACTCGCCGACGCGCAGGAGACGTTCGTCCGCGAGTACGGCCTCTCCCTGGTCGGGGGCTGCTGCGGTACGACCCCGGAGCACCTGCGCCAGGTCGTCGAGCGCGTCCGCGGCACCGTGCCCACCGTCCGCGACCCGCACCCCGAGCCCGGCGCCGCCTCGCTCTACCAGACCGTGCCGTTCCGCCAGGACACCTCGTACCTCGCCATCGGTGAGCGTACGAACGCCAACGGGTCCAAGAAGTTCCGCGAGGCCATGCTGGAGGCCCGCTGGGACGACTGCGTGGAAATGGCCCGCGACCAGATCCGCGAGGGCGCGCACATGCTCGACCTCTGCGTCGACTACGTCGGCCGCGACGGGGTCGCCGACATGGCGGAGCTGGCCGGGCGCTTCGCCACCGCGTCCACCCTGCCGATCGTGCTGGACTCCACCGAGGTGCCCGTCCTCCGGGCCGGCCTGGAGAAGCTCGGCGGCCGTGCCGTCCTGAACTCCGTCAACTACGAGGACGGCGACGGACCCGAGTCGCGGTTCGCCAAGGTCACCCGGCTCGCGGCCGAACACGGCGCCGCGCTGATCGCCCTCACCATCGACGAGGAGGGCCAGGCCCGCACCGTCGAGCACAAGGTCGCCATCGCCGAACGGCTCATCGCGGACCTCACCGGCAACTGGGGCATCCGCGAGTCGGACATCCTCATCGACGCCCTGACCTTCACCATCTGCACCGGTCAGGAGGAGTCCCGCAAGGACGGCATCGCCACCATCGGCGCCATCCGCGAGCTGAAGAAGCGGCACCCCGACGTCCAGACCACGCTGGGCCTCTCCAACATCTCCTTCGGCCTCAACCCGGCCGCCCGGGTCGTGCTGAACTCCGTCTTCCTCGACGAGTGCGTCAAGGCCGGTCTCGACTCCGCCATCGTGCACGCCTCGAAGATCCTGCCGATCGCCCGCCTGGAGGAGGAGCAGGTCAAGGTCGCCCTCGACCTGATCCACGACCGGCGCGCCGAAGGCTACGACCCGCTGCAGCGGCTCATGGAGCTGTTCGAGGGCGTCAACATGAAGTCGATGAAGGCGGGCAAGGCCGAGGAACTCCTCGCGCTGCCGCTCGACGAGCGCCTCCAGCGCCGCATCATCGACGGCGAGAAGAACGGCCTGGAGGGCGACCTCGACGAGGCCCTGGAGACCCGCCCGGCCCTCGACATCGTCAACGACACCCTGCTCGAAGGCATGAAGGTGGTCGGCGAGCTCTTCGGCTCGGGCCAGATGCAGCTGCCGTTCGTGCTCCAGTCCGCCGAGGTCATGAAGACCGCGGTCGCCTACCTCGAACCGCACATGGAGAAGTCCGACGCGGAGGGCAAGGGCACCATCGTGCTGGCCACCGTCCGCGGCGACGTCCACGACATCGGCAAGAACCTCGTCGACATCATCCTCTCCAACAACGGCTACAACGTCGTCAACATCGGCATCAAGCAGCCGGTCTCGGCGATCCTGGAAGCCGCCGAGGAGCACAAGGCCGACGTCATCGGCATGTCCGGCCTCCTGGTGAAGTCCACCGTGATCATGAAGGAGAACCTGGAGGAGCTGAACCAGCGCAAGCTGGCCGCCCGTTTCCCGGTGATCCTCGGCGGCGCGGCCCTCACCCGCGCCTACGTCGAGCAGGACCTGCACGAGATCTACGAGGGCGAGGTCCGCTACGCCCGCGACGCGTTCGAGGGCCTGCGCCTGATGGACGCCCTCATCGCGGTCAAGCGCGGCGTCCCCGGAGCCGTGCTCCCCGAGCTCAAGCAGCGCCGGGTGCCCAAGCGCGACACCGCCGTCCTGGAGGTCACCGAACCGGAGACCGGCGTCCGCTCCGACGTCGCCACCGACAACCCGGTGCCCACCCCGCCGTTCTGGGGCACCCGCGTCGTCAAGGGCATCCAGCTCAAGGAGTACGCCTCCTGGCTCGACGAGGGCGCGCTCTTCAAGGGCCAGTGGGGCCTCAAGCAGGCCCGCGCCGGTGACGGACCGACGTACGAGGAGCTGGTGGAGACCGAGGGCCGCCCGCACCTGCGCGGCTGGCTCGACAAGCTCCAGAGCGAGAACCTGCTGGAAGCCGCCGTGGTGTACGGCTACTTCCCCTGCGTCTCCAAGGGCGACGACCTCATCCTGCTGAACGAGGACGGCTCGGAGCGCACCCGCTTCACCTTCCCCCGCCAGCGCCGGGGCCGCCGCCTCTGCCTCGCCGACTTCTTCCGCCCGGAGGAGTCCGGCGAGAAGGACGTCGTCGGCCTCCAGGTCGTCACCGTGGGCTCCAAGATCGGCGCCGAGACCGCCAAGCTCTTCGAGGCCAACGCCTACCGCGACTACCTGGAGCTGCACGGCCTCTCCGTCCAGCTCGCCGAGGCCCTCGCCGAGTACTGGCACGCCCGGGTCCGCTCCGAGCTCGGCTACTCCGGCGAGGACCCGGCCCACGTCGAGGACATGTTCGCGCTGAAGTACCGCGGCGCGCGCTTCTCCCTCGGCTACGGCGCCTGCCCCGACCTGGAGGACCGCGCGAAGATCGCCGAACTGCTCCGGCCCGAGCGCATCGGCGTCCACCTCTCCGAGGAGTTCCAGCTCCACCCGGAGCAGTCCACGGACGCGATCGTCATCCACCACCCCGAGGCGAAGTACTTCAACGCGCGCTGACGCGCCGCGCACGGCCGCCGGCCGCCACCCTCCCGACGTACTCCCGCCGGGAAAACACCGGAGACCGTTCACGCGCGGACGCCGGACGAGTCGTAGACTGGTCGGTCCAGTGAGGCCGGTCGCCCTTCCCCGGAAGGGTGGCCGGCCTTCTCGTCCCTCACGGAAGGTGTGCCGCATGACCAGTACGGTCCCCGCGTCCCTGACCCGCACGGCCGACGGTGCCACCCTGCAGGCCGTCCTTCTCGACATGGACGGCACCCTGGTGGACACGGAGGGCTTCTGGTGGGACACCGAGGCCGAGGTGTTCGCCGACCTCGGCCACCGGCTCGACGAGTCCTGGCGCGAGGTGGTCGTCGGCGGGCCGATGGCCCGCAGCGCCGGCTACCTCATCGACGTGACCGGTGCGGACATCGCGGTGGAGGAGCTCACCGTCCTGCTGAACGACCGCTTCGAGAAGCGCATCGGGCGGGGCGTCCCCCTCATGCCCGGCGCTGCCCGGCTGCTCGCCGAGCTCTCCGCCCACTCCGTGCCGACCGCACTCGTCTCCGCCTCGCACCGCCGGATCATCGACCGGGTCCTCGACTCGGTGGGACACCACCACTTCGCGCTGACCATCGCGGGGGACGAGGTCGCCCGCACCAAGCCGCACCCCGACCCCTACCTCGCGGCAGCCGCCGGATTCGGCGCCGACCCCGCCCGCTGCGCCGTCATCGAGGACACCGCCACCGGCGTCGCCTCGGCGGAAGCCGCCGGATGCCGGGTCGTGGCCGTGCCCTCCGTCGCGCCCATCGCACCGGCGGCCGGACGCGCGGTCGTCGGCTCGCTGGAAGAGGTCGACCTGGCCTTCCTCCAGAAGCTGGTCCTGGACCGGGGATGACCCCGGCCGGGTGACCCCCGGCACCGCACCCCGGCCGGCCACCGCGTCCGCGCGGGACCAGGGCGGCGTCCGCTACTGCGCCCCCGGCCGCACCAGACCGCTCTCGTACGCGTACACCGCCGCCTGCACCCGGTCGCGCAGCTGGAGCTTGGTCAGCACATGGCCGACATGTGTCTTCACCGTCGTCTCGCTGACGAAGAGGTCCGCCGCGATCTCCGCGTTCGACAGACCGCGCGCCACCAGCTTCAGCACCTCGACCTCGCGGTCGGTCAGCCGGTGCAGGGCGTCCGGGACCGGCTCCTCGCCGGACGGGAGGTGGTCGGCGTACTTGTCGAGCAGCCGCCGGGTGACGCTCGGGGCGAGCATCGCCTCGCCCGCGGCCACCACCCGGATCGCCTGGACCAGCTCGTGGGCCGGGGCGTCCTTGAGCAGGAAGCCGCTGGCGCCCGCGCGCAGCGCCTCCACGACGTACTCGTCCAGATCGAACGTCGTGAGCACCAGCACCTTCGCCGGGCCGTTCCGGTCCGGGCCGGTGATCTGGCGGGTCGCCTCCACACCGTCCATCCGCGGCATCCGGATGTCCATCAGCACCACGTCCGGCTGGAGCGCCCGGACTTGGTCGATGGCCTGGAGGCCGTCACCGGCCTCGCCGACCACCGCGAGATCGCCCTCGGCCTCCAGGATCATCCGGAAGCCGGTGCGCAGCAGTGGCTGGTCGTCGACCAGCAGGACGCGGATTGCCACGGAGAACTCCTCAGGAACCGTCTGGGGACGCGGGCCGACCGGCGCCGGCCCCGACCGGTCCCATTCTGCCCGTCCCATCCTCACGGGACTCCGGCAGCACCACGGGGAGCGGATAGACCGGGGGAGTCCCGCCGAATTCCGGACAGAACGCCTGGTGGTCGCACCAGCCGCAGAGCTTGGTCGGCCTCGGCCGCCACTCACCGGTCTCCGTCGCCTGCCGGATCGCCTCCCAGAGCGCGTGCAGCTTCCGCTCCACCCGCTCCAGGTCCGCGACCACCGGGTCGTACGTCAGGACGTCGCCGCTGCCGAGGTAGACCAGCTGGAGCCGGCGCGGCACCACGCCCTTGAGGCGCCAGACCACCAGCGCGTAGAACTTCATCTGGAAGAGGGCGCCCTCCGCGTACTCCGGACGCGGCGCCTTCCCCGTCTTGTAGTCGACGATCCGCACCTCGCCCGTCGGCGCGATGTCGACGCGGTCGATCACCCCGCGCAGCCGCAGCCCGGACTCCAGCTCCGTCTCCACGAACATCTCGCGCTCGACCGGCTCGAGGCGCGTCGGATCCTCCAGCGAGAACCACCGCTCCACCAGCCGCTCCGCCTCGCCCAGCCACCCCGCGAGCCGCTCACCCCCGGTGTCCTCGGCGAAGAGCTCCGTCAATTCCGGCTTCGACTCCAGCAGCCGGTCCCACTGCCCGGGCACCAGGGCCCGCGCCCTCGGCGCCGTACGCTCCGCGGCGGGCGCGTCGAAGAGCCGCTCCAGCACCGCGTGCACCAGGGTGCCGCGGGTGGCCGCCTCGCTCGGCTTCTCCGGCAGTTTGTCGATGACCCGGAAGCGGTAGAGCAAAGGGCACTGCATGAAGTCGTTCGCCCGCGACGGCGACAGGGAGGACGGCGGCGCGGGGGGCCGGGGTGCGGAACTCATGCCCCAGACCCTACGACCCGCCACTGACAGCGGGCGGCATACCATCGACGGCAGAGCCTCGGGCCCTGCATGACCGACTCAGACGCCCCGGACGGAAGGACCCAGTGGACGAGAGCGACGAGAGCGGCGACAACCGGCGCCCGCAGCCCGGCGCGGGGGGAACGGACCCCGGGCCGGGCAAGGAACGCCCCCGCCGCCCCGCCGGACCCGGCGGCGGCCTGCTCATGGGCCGCCCGTTCGGTGTGCCCGTGTACGTGGCCCCCAGCTGGTTCGTCGTCGCGGCGCTCATCACCTGGGTCTTCGGAGGACAGCTCGACCGCGTCCTGCCCGAGCTCGGCGGCGCCCGCTACCTCGTCGCCCTCTTCTTCGCCATCGCCTTCTACGCCTCCGTGCTCGTCCACGAACTCGCGCACACCGTCGCGGCCCTCCGGTACAAGCTGCCGGTGCGCCGCATCCAGCTCCAGTTCTTCGGCGGCGTCTCCGAGATCGAGAAGGAGACCGAGACCCCCGGGCGCGAGTTCGTCCTCGCCTTCGTGGGGCCGCTCCTCTCCCTCGTCCTGGCCGGAGTGTTCTATCTCTCCATGCAGTTCGTGGAGCCCGGCACCGTCCCCGGCGTCCTGCTCGCCGGACTGATGATCTCCAACCTCATCGTCGCCGTCTTCAACCTGCTGCCCGGGCTCCCGCTCGACGGCGGGCGCATGCTGCGCGCGGTCGTCTGGAAGATCACCGGCAAGCCCATGAGCGGCACCGTCGTCGCCGCCTGGGTCGGACGGGGCCTCGCCGTCGCCGTACTCATCGGCCTGCCGCTGCTCACGCACACCGGCGGCTCGGCCGACGAGATCGGCGGCATGGAGACGGTCACCGACGCCCTGCTCGCCGCCATCCTCGCCGGGATCATCTGGACCGGCGCGGGCAACAGCCTGCGCATGGCACGGCTGCGCGAACACCTCCCCGAGCTCCGGGCCCGCACCCTCACCCGCCGCGCGGTACCCGTCGAGTCCGCCACCCCGCTCTCCGAAGCGCTGCGCCGGGCCAACGAGGCGGGGGCCCGCGCCCTCGTCGTCGTCGACCCGGAAGGCACCCCGAAGGGCGTCGTCCGGGAGTCCGCCATCGGCGGGGTCCCCGAGCACCGCCGTCCCTGGGTCGCCGTCGGCGGCCTCGCCCAGGACCTCAACGAGGGCATGCGCGTCCCCGCCGAGCTCGCGGGCGAGGAACTGCTCGACCGGCTGCGGGCCACCCCCGCGACCGAGTACCTCGTCGTGGAGGAGTCCGGCGCGGTCTACGGCGTCCTCTCCACGACCGACGTGGAGCGCGCCTTCCTCGCCGCCATGACGCGCCCCGGGGCCTGAGGCCCGCTCCGGCGGGTGCCCGCCGCCGCCCACCGGCGGAAGGAGGCCCCGGAAACACCGGTACGCTGGTCACATGTCTGAACCGACCGGTGCCGCCCGCCGCCGTGGGCCCTTCAAGGTCGGGGACCAAGTACAGCTCACCGACCCCAAGGGACGCCACCACACCTTCACGCTCGAAGCCGGAAAGAACTTCCACACCCACAAGGGTTCTTTCCCGCACGACGAGCTGATCGGTGCTCCCGAGGGCAGTGTTGTCCGTACCACGGGAAACGTCGCCTATCTCGCGCTGCGCCCCCTGCTCCCCGACTACGTCCTCTCCATGCCCCGCGGCGCCGCCGTGGTCTACCCCAAGGACGCGGGCCAGATCCTGGCCTTCGCCGACATCTTCCCCGGCGCCCGCGTCGTGGAGGCGGGCGTCGGATCGGGCGCGCTCTCCACCTTCCTGCTGCGCGCCATCGGCGAGCAGGGCATGCTGCACTCCTACGAGCGCCGCGAGGACTTCGCCGAGATCGCCCAGCAGAACGTGGAGCGCTACTTCGGCAGCCCGCACCCGGCCTGGCAGCTCACCATCGGCGACCTCCAGGACAACCTCTCGGACACCGAGGTGGACCGGGTCGTCCTGGACATGCTCGCCCCGTGGGAGTGCCTGGAGGCCGTATCCAAGGCGCTGGTGCCCGGTGGCATCGTCTGCGCGTACGTCGCCACCACCACCCAGCTGTCGCGGACGGTCGAGTCCATCCGCGAGATCGGCTGCTTCGCCGAGCCGCAGCCCTGGGAATCCATGATCCGCAACTGGCACGTCGAGGGCCTCGCCGTCCGCCCGGACCACCGGATGATCGGCCACACCGGCTTCCTGGTGACCGCCCGCCGCCTGGCGGACGGGGTCGAGCCCCCGATGCGCCGCCGCCGTCCCTCCAAGGGCGCCTACGGCGAGGACTACGACGGCCCCGGCGGCCGGAGCGGTTCCGCCGACCGGAGCGGTTCCGCCGACCGCGACTGACGGACGCGACCGCTCGACCACCGGCCGATCGCGCGACCCACGCAGGTCGCGCGGCACCGACGACCGCGACCCGACCGTGGTGACCGACCACCACGACCGGCTCGCGGTGCAGTGATGGGCGCCGCCGCCCCGCCCTCCCGGACCGACCCGGGCAGGCGGGGCGACGGCGCCCTTCGCATGCCCCCGGCCCGTGCCGGCCCCTCCGCTTCCCCGCTTCCGCCCTCCGGTTCCCGGCGGAAGCCCTCGCGCACCCCGCTGTTCCCCGCCCGTGTGAGGTGTGGCACGATGCTGGCCACCCCCTGCCGCCGATGCCCGGCAGGGACGTTCCACATGCTCCCCGGAAACATCAGGAGACAGACCGCGTGCAGCCTTCCGTACTCCCGGATCTCGCGCACAACGACTCCAGGGCGATGCACTGGCTCGCCACCGCCGCGGCGGTGTTCGCGACCGTCGCGGTGGCCGGCCTGCTGCAGCCCGGCGACGGCGCGGCGTCCGCGTCCGCCGCGACCGCGGCTCCGGCCGGTACCGCGGCTCCCCGGGTCAGTACCGCCGAAGCCCCCGACCCCACCGGTGTGGTCTTCCCCCTCACCTGCGGGAGCGTGGGCCAGGCCGTCGGACGGCAGGCCCGGGGCGACCTGGACGGCGACGGCAGGCCCGAGACCGTGGTGGCCGTCCACTGCGCCGCCGGCTCCGGCACCCCGCCGGACGGCGTCTACGTCCTGACACACGGAAGCGGGGCCGCACCCCGGGTCGTGGCGACCCTGGTGGACCCCGCTCTGCGGCTGACGGTCGGTGAACTCGCCGTGGAGAACGCCGTCGTCTCCGCGACCACGCTCGGCTACTCCTCGGACCAGGTGCCCAGCTGCTGCCCCGACCAGCGCGAGGAGACCACCTGGCACTGGACGGGCGGAGCCTTCGTCCGGTCCGCCGCGCGGCCCGACGCCGGCGTCTGACCGGACCCGGGCCCCGCCTACGCCGCGTCCGGTCCGTAGACCTCGACGCTGTCCGAAACTCGACGTACGTGGATGCAGTCGCCGGGGCACTCCTTGGCCGAATCCACCACGTCCGTCAGCAGCGGCAGCGGAACCCGCGTGGTGGCGCCCGGCTCCTGGAGCAGCTCGTCGTCGGCGCTCTTCACATAGGCCAGCCCGTCGATGTCCAGCTCGAACACTTCGGGGGCGTACTGGACGCAGATCCCGTCGCCCGTGCACAGGTCCTGGTCGATCCAGACCTCCAGATCCTCGGTGTCGCTCGCGCCGGGCGAGTCATGCTGCACGGTCATATGTCCTGCCGATCCCTGCGTATCTCAACCAATTGAAGCCAGCCCTGACGGGTGTTGAACGGTTCGACGATACAACTGGCTGCTTTCGCGTGCCCAAGGGTGGGTATTCCCTTGGCACGAGGGGGAGAGCAAGGGTGAAGATCGGACACACCCCGCAGTCTTTGTGATCTAGGGGTTTCAATCACCACCCACGCAGGTAGGGTCAGGAAGCGTCCAGCTCCCCTTGGAGGAGGTGAGGACCGTGGCAGCCCACGACGACGACATCAACCGCGGCATCCGGCCCGGGCGGGGGTCAGAAGACCCGTCGGGCCAGGTCGCCTATCTTGAGCAGGAAATCGCCGTCCTGCGACGTAAGCTCGCCGACTCTCCGCGCCATTCGAGAATTCTCGAAGAGCGGGTCGTCGAGTTGCAGACCAGTCTGTCCGGTGTGACCGCACAGAACGAACGGCTCGCCCATACGCTCCGCGAGGCCCGCGACCAGATCGTGGCCCTCAAGGAGGAGGTCGACAGGCTCGCGCAGCCGCCTGCCGGTTTCGGCGTGTTCCTGCAGGCCAATGAGGACGGTACCTGCGACATCTTCACCGGGGGCCGCAAGCTCCGGGTGAACGTCAGCCCCAGCGTTGAGCTCGAAGGTCTCCGTCGAGGCCAGGAAGTCATGCTCAACGAAGCGCTCAACGTGGTCGAGGCCATGGAATTCGAGCGGGCCGGGGACATCGTCACCCTCAAGGAGATCCTTGAGGACGGCGAGCGCGCCCTGGTGATCGGGCACACCGACGAGGAACGGGTGGTGCGGCTCGCCGAGCCGCTGCTCGACATCACCATCCGCCCCGGCGACGCGCTCCTGCTGGAACCCAGGTCCGGTTACGTCTACGAAGTGGTGCCCAAGAGCGAGGTCGAGGAACTCGTCCTCGAAGAGGTCCCGGACATCGACTACGACAAGATCGGCGGTCTGGGCGACCAGATCGAGCTGATCCGCGACGCGGTCGAGCTCCCGTACCTCCACCCCGATCTCTTCAAGGAACACGAACTCCGTCCGCCGAAGGGCATCCTGCTCTACGGTCCCCCCGGCTGCGGCAAGACGCTCATCGCCAAGGCCGTCGCCAACTCGCTCGCCAAGAAGGTCGCCGAGGTGACCGGCCAGCCCGCGGGGAAGAGCTACTTCCTCAACATCAAGGGCCCCGAGCTCCTCAACAAGTACGTCGGTGAGACCGAGCGGCACATCCGCCTCGTCTTCCAGCGTGCCCGGGAGAAGGCGAGCGAGGGCACCCCCGTCATCGTCTTCTTCGACGAGATGGAATCCCTTTTCCGTACCCGCGGCAGCGGCGTCAGCTCGGACGTGGAGAACACCATCGTCCCGCAGCTGCTCGCCGAGATCGACGGGGTGGAAGGGCTGGAGAACGTCATCGTCATCGGCGCCTCCAACCGCGAGGACATGATCGACCCGGCCATCCTCCGGCCCGGCCGCCTCGATGTGAAGATCAAGATCGAGCGTCCGGACGCGGAGGCCGCGAAGGACATCTTCGCGAAGTACCTGACCTCCTCGCTCCCGCTGCACTCGGAC
This sequence comes from Streptomyces sp. NPDC060184, assembly GCF_042728795.1. Classification (NCBI taxonomy): domain Bacteria; kingdom Bacillati; phylum Actinomycetota; class Actinomycetes; order Kitasatosporales; family Streptomycetaceae; genus Streptomyces; species Streptomyces sp. NPDC060184. Next base: position 73,614 of record NZ_JBHWYX010000017.1, on the reverse strand, counting down.
GATCTGGCCGAGCACGCCGGCTCCAAGCCGGCCGCCGCCCACGCCATGATCCAGTCCGTGGTGGAGCGGATGTACACGGAATCCGAGGAGAACCGGTTCCTCGAAGTCACCTACGCCAACGGTGACAAGGAAGTCCTCTATTTCAAGGACTTCAACTCCGGCGCGATGATCCAGAACATCGTCGACCGGGCGAAGAAGATGGCCATCAAGGCATTCCTCGAAGAAGGCCAGAAGGGCATTCGCGTCTCCCATCTCCTCCAGGCGTGCGTGGACGAGTTCAAGGAGAACGAGGACCTGCCCAACACGACCAACCCGGACGACTGGGCCAGGATCTCCGGAAAGAAGGGCGAGCGGATCGTCTTCATCCGCACGCTCGTCACCGGAAAGCAGGGCGCGGACACCGGCCGGTCCATCGACACGGTCGCGAACACCGGTCAGTACCTGTAACGAGCGGTCCGGCTGCGGCTGCCCCACCGGGCAACCGCAGCCGGCTGTTTTCCCCGGAGTTCCAGCCGTATTCGCGCCGCATCCGAACAATGACGTAATGGATCTCCCCACCGGGGCAGAGGCGCTCTAGGCTCTGACGTACCGCCGACCGCGCAGTGCGGGGCCGGACGACCGCGCACGCAACCGGACAAGCAGCGGTACTTGAGCGCCGTTTCCCCAGGGGACGACGCCGGGCAAGGAGGGCCGCATGACCGTACGGCGAGTAATGGGCATCGAGACGGAGTACGGAATCTCCGTCCCCGGCCACCCCAACGCCAATGCCATGCTCACCTCGTCCCAGATCGTCAACGCGTACGCGGCGGCGATGCACCGGGCGCGCCGCGCCCGCTGGGACTTCGAGGAGGAGAATCCGCTGCGGGACGCGCGAGGCTTCGACCTCGCCCGCGAGACCGCCGACTCCAGCCAGCTCACCGACGAGGACATCGGTCTGGCCAACGTCATCCTGACCAACGGCGCCCGCCTCTACGTCGACCACGCGCACCCCGAGTACAGCTCCCCGGAGATCACCAACCCCCGGGACGCGGTCCTCTGGGACAAGGCCGGCGAGCGCGTCATGGCCGAGGCCGCCGAACTGGCCGCCGCCATCCCCGGCGCCCAGCCGATCCACCTCTACAAGAACAACACCGACAACAAGGGCGCCTCCTACGGCACGCACGAGAACTACCTGATGAGACGGGACACCCCCTTCTCGGACATCGTGCGCCACCTGACCCCGTTCTTCGTCAGCCGCCAGGTCGTCACCGGGGCGGGCCGGGTCGGGATCGGGCAGGACGGCCGCGACCACGGATTCCAGCTCAGCCAGCGCGCCGACTACTTCGAGGTGGAGGTGGGGCTGGAGACGACGCTCAAGCGCCCCATCATCAACACCCGGGACGAGCCGCACTCCGACGCGGAGAAGTACCGCAGGCTGCACGTCATCATCGGTGACGCCAACCTCTCCGAGATCTCGACCTATCTGAAGCTCGGCACCACCGCCCTGGTCCTCTCGATGATCGAGGACGGGTTCATCAACGTGGACCTCGCCGTCGACCAGCCCGTACGCACCCTCCACCAGGTCTCGCACGACCCGTCCCTCCAGCATCTGATCACGCTCCGCAGCGGTCGCACACTCACCGCGGTGCAGCTCCAGATGGAGTACTTCGAGCTTGCCCGCAAGTACGTCGAGGAGCGGTACGGCGCCGACGCCGACGAGCAGACCCGGGACGTCCTGCTGCGCTGGGAGGACACCCTCAACCGCCTGGAGAACGACCCGATGAGCCTGTCCGGGGAGCTGGACTGGGTGGCCAAGCGGGCTCTCATGGACGGCTACCGGCGCCGGGACGGCCTGGAGTGGGACGCCCCGCGCCTGCACCTGGTGGACCTCCAGTACGCGGACGTACGGGCCGACAAGGGCCTCTACAACCGCCTCGTGGCCGGTGGGCGGATGAAACGCCTGCTGGCGGAGGACGAGGTCGCCAGGGCGCGTACGAAGCCCCCGGAGGACACCCGGGCCTATTTCCGGGGCCGCTGCCTCGACCAGTACGCGGACGACGTGGCCGCCGCCTCCTGGGACTCGGTCATCTTCGACCTGCCGGGCCACGACTCCCTGCAGCGGGTGCCCACCATGGAGCCGCTGCGCGGGACGCGGGAGCACGTCAAGAACCTCCTGGACCGCTGCCGCACGGCGGAGGAGCTGGTCCGGGTGCTGTCCGGCGGCTGAACGGGCCGCCGGAGGGGAATGATCGGACCAGGGCCCGGACGTTGGAAAAGTACCGGGCCGATGTCGGACCCCGTGGGTAGGGTCTGATCAAGAGCTTCGAATGCTTCGAACCGAGCGGGGTGAGCTAGATGGCGACCAAGGACACCGGCGGCGGACAGCAGAAGGCGACGCGCTCCACCGAGGAGACCGAGGAGCAGGCGCAGGAGGCGCAGGCTTCGGAGGACCTCAAGGAACGCCAGGAGAAGCTGAGCGACGACGTCGACTCGGTCCTGGACGAGATCGACGACGTCCTGGAGGAGAACGCCGAGGACTTCGTGCGGAGCTTCGTGCAGAAGGGCGGGGAGTAGTCCGCGCGGACACCTGTTCCGCGCGCCGGTCACCGGCGGTGAGCGGGCGCCCGGCGCCCTGAACCCCCGGACCGGCTCCTCGGACGCGCGCCGCCGCTGACCGGGAGGTCACCGGCGGTCGCGGGGCCGCCGCGAGGGAAGCGGCCGGGACGACGGACAGCTCCGCCGGCCGCTTCCCCCGTACAGGTGGATCACCGCCACCGGGCGGGTAGGGTCCGTGACGTACGGTGCTTCAACCGCACACCGGCCATCGGCGCATCGGGCGTCCGTCCCGACCCCGGCGGGCCGTCGCATGCATACCTGGAGGGAAACGCGTGGAAGCCAACACTCGTCACACCGGGCGTCTACCAGCTGCGTTCCTGACGCCGGGTTCGTCCTCGTTCATGGACTTCCTGTCCGACCACGCACCCGCGATGCTCCCGGGCAACCGGAGCCTCCCGCCGCTCAAGGGGGCCGTCGAGGCACCGCACGGGACGACCATCGTCGCGGCCTCGTTCCCCGGCGGCGTGGTGCTCGCCGGTGACCGGCGGGCGACCATGGGCAACATGATCGCCCAGCGAGACATCGAGAAGGTGTTCCCCGCCGACGAGTACTCCGCCGTCGGCATCGCGGGCACCGCGGGTCTCGCGGTGGAGATGGTCAAGCTGTTCCAGCTGGAGCTGGAGCACTTCGAGAAGGTCGAGGGCGCGCAGCTCTCCCTGGAGGGCAAGGCCAACCGCCTCTCCACGATGATCCGCGGCAACCTGGCGATGGCCATGCAGGGACTCGCGGTCGTCCCCCTCTTCGCCGGCTACGACGTCGACAAGGGCCGGGGCAGGATCTTCTCCTACGACGTCACCGGAGGCCGCTCCGAGGAGCACGCCGGATACGCCTCCACCGGCTCGGGCTCGCTCTTCGCCCGGGGCTCCATGAAGAAGCTCTATCGCGAGGACCTGACGGAGTCCCAGGCGCTCACCCTGGTCGTGCAGGCCCTGTACGACGCCGCGGACGACGACTCCGCGACCGGCGGCCCCGACGTGGCGCGCCGCATCTACCCGATCGTCACCGTCATCACCGACGAGGGCTTCCGCCGGCTGTCGGACGGGGAGTCCTCCGCGATCGCCCGCGAGATCCTGGAGCGCCGCCTCGAACACCCCGACGGCCCGCGCGCGGCTCTGCTCTGATCCGGCCCGGAGTTCCGGGGACTTCGAGATGCACTCGTCACTGACAGAAAGGGACGGATAGCCGGTGTCGACGCCGTTCTATGTCTCACCCCAGCAGGCCATGGCCGACCGGGCGGAATACGCCCGCAAAGGCATCGCCCGCGGTCGCAGCCTGGTTGTGCTGCAGTACGCCGACGGCATTGTGTTCGTCGGCGAGAACCCGTCCCGCGCGCTGCACAAGTTCAGCGAGATCTACGACCGGATCGGCTTCGCCGCCGCCGGCAAGTACAACGAGTACGAGAACCTCCGCATCGGCGGGGTCCGCTACGCGGATCTGCGCGGATACACCTACGACCGCGACGACGTGACGGCCCGTGGGCTGGCCAACGTCTACGCCCAGACGCTCGGCACCATCTTCTCCAGCGCGGCGGAGAAGCCGTACGAGGTGGAACTGGTGGTCGCCGAGGTCGGCGCCGAGCCCGAGGGCGACCAGATCTACCGGCTGCCGCACGACGGCTCGATCGTGGACGAGCACGGTTCGGTCGCGGTCGGCGGGAACGCCGAACAGATCAGCACCTTCCTCGACCAGCGGCACCGTGACGGCATGACGCTCGCCGAGGCGCTCAAGCTCGCCGTGCAGGCGCTCTCCCGCGACCCCAACGGCAGCGAGCGGGAGATCCCCGCGGAGCGGCTGGAGGTCGCGGTGCTCGACCGGACCCGGCCCCAGCAGCGCAAGTTCAAGCGGATCGTCGGACGGCAGCTCGCGCGGCTGCTGGAGGCCGACGGCGCCGCCGCGACCACACCCACGGACGCGCCGTCCGACACGGAGGAGTCCGAGGGGACGAACGGCACCGCCGAGGAGTAGTCCCGGGCGGCCGTACCGACGACCGCGTGCCCCGGGTCCCGTCCGACGGAGGGGACCCGGGGCACCGCCGTGTCAGCCGTGCGACGGCGGCGGGGCGGTGGAGCCCCGCACCACCAGCTCCACCGGCAGGCTTCCGGCGCGTACGGGGCGGCCGTCCAGCACCGCGAGCAGGGCCGTCATGCCCCGCTCGCCCACCTGCTCGGCGGGGAGCGCCACCGAGGTCAGCTCGGGCTCCACCGCGGTGGCCAGCGCCAGGTCGTCGAAGCCCGACACCGACAGGTCGTCGGGCACCCGCAGGCCCAGGCGCCGTGCCGCCTTGCAGGCGCCCGCCGCCAGCACGTCCCCGTCGCAGACCAGAGCGGTGGGCCGGGGCCCCGGCGCGGTCAGCGCCGCCTCGGACGCCCGCAGCCCGCCGGACACCTCCAGCGGCGAGGCGACCGTACGCAGCGAGGTGCCGGGCACGCCGGCGAGCGCCTCGCGCAGGGCGCGGGCGCGCACCGCGAAGGTCCACGAGTCGACGGCGGCGGCCACGTGCGTGAAGCGGCGGTGGCCGAGGGCGAGCAGATGCTCCGCGACCTGGCGCATCCCGTCCGCGATGTCGAGGTTCACCTGCGCCGCCGCGCCCGCGCCGGACGGGTCGCTGTCCAGCATCACCAGCGGCAGCTCCGTACCGCCCAGCGCCCCGAGGGCTTCGGTCGCCATGGACGAGGCGATCACCCCGTCGAGCGCCGCGCGGGCGCTGGCGAAGGGGTCCTTGGCCGGTCCGGTGCCGTCCGGCGACGGGTAGAGCACGACGCCGAAGTCGTGGTCCGCGGCGACCGAGGCGGCACCCGTGTAGACCCGGGCGAAGAACTCGTGGGTGAGGGCGGGCACCACCAGCAGCGCGGTCCTGGTGCGGCCCAGGCGCAGGCTGCGGGCGGCGAGGTTGGGCCGGTAGCCGAGTGCCCGAGCGCCGGCCCGGACCCGCTCGGCGGTGGCCTCCGACACCCGGCCGGGCCACTTGCCGCCCAGCACCAGGGAGACCGTCGCCTGCGACACCCCCGCGACCCGCGCCACGTCCCGGCTGGTGGGGCGGGCCGGAGCCGGCTGGGACGGGCTGCTCACTGGGGCCTCCGTGCGGGTGGTGGTGCTGTCGACCGGTTCCGGCCAGGCGGGCCGGTGCCGCGCGGTGGACCGGCCCACTGCGCACATGGTACGTATGAACTCGACGTTATACGTAAAACCTCGGGCGGGCGCGGGCCCGTACCGGGGGAGAGGGGCGGGAATGGCCGCGGGATATCTGGACATCCTCCGGGAGCGGCACGCGGCCCGGCTGCTCACCGGCACCCTGGTGGGGCGGCTGCCGAACGGCATCGCCCCGATCGCGATCGTGCTCTTCACCCGGGCCGAGGGCGGCAGCTACTCGCTGGCCGGCGGGCTCGCCGCCGCGTACGGCCTCGCCACGGCGGTCGGGCAGCCGCTCCTCGGCCGGGCGGTGGACCTGTACGGCCAGCCGCGCGTGCAGTTCCCCGCGTCGGTCGTCTCCGCCCTCGGCATGGTGCTGCTGGCCCTCGCGGGCCTGGACCCGCTGCCGCTCGCCTACGCGGCGGTCATCGTCGCCGGGGTCACCACCCCGCCGCTGGAGGGCGGACTGCGCGCCCTCTGGCCGTCCGTCCTCGGGCAGCGGGAGGAACGGGTGCACCGCGCCTACGCCCTGGACGCGGTCGCCCAGGAGGTCATGTTCACCGCGGGGCCGCTGCTGGTGACCCTGCTGGTGTCGCTCTGGTCGCCCGCCGCGGCGCTCCTCGTCGTCAACGCCGCCGGGGTCCTCGGGGCGCTCTCGGTGGTCCTCTCCGAGCCCTCCCGCACCTGGCGGTCCGCCCCCCGGGAGGCCCACTGGCTCGGCGCCCTGCGCTCGCCCGGACTCCTCGCCCTCCTCGGTGCGCTCTTCTTCGTCGGGATCGCGCTCGGCTCGATCACCGTGGCGGGCGTCGCCTACGCCGACGACCAGGGCCGTGAGTCCGTGTACGGCTGGCTGATGGCGGCGCTCGGCCTCGGCGCGCTGATCGGCGGCGCGGTCTACGGGGCCCGGCAGTGGGCCGGTGCGCCCGAGCGGCGGCTCCGCGTCCTCGTCGCCCTGCTCGCCCTCGGCTACCTGCCGCTGGTGCTGACGCCCGGCGTGGTCGCGATGACGGCCCTCGCCGCGCTCGCCGGGGTGTTCCTCGCGCCGGCCATCGCCTGCTCGTTCATCGTGGTCGACCGGCACGCGCCCCGGGGCACCGTGACCGAGGCGTTCTCCTGGCTCGTGACGACCATCGGCGTGGGCGCGGCGGCCGGTACGGCGGTGGCCGGGCCCGCCGTCGAGCTGGGCGGGACGGCCTGGAGTTTCGCCGTCGCGGGAGCGGGCGGAGTCGCCGCGCTCGTCGTCCTGCTGGCCACCGGAAAGGTCCTCGCAGTTCCCGCACGCGGGCGCACCGTTGTGGCCGGATCGGAAAATGATCGAAACGGAGCTGTCGAACCCGGTTTCAGGTCACGCCGTAAGGCGTAATGTTCAGTCATGGACCGCCGCATTTTCGGGCTGGAGAACGAGTACGGCGTCACGTGCACGTTCAGGGGACAGCGCCGACTGTCACCTGACGAAGTGGCGCGCTACCTCTTCCGCCGTGTCGTGTCATGGGGCCGCAGCAGCAATGTCTTTCTGCGGAACGGCGCCCGCCTCTACCTCGACGTGGGTTCGCATCCGGAATACGCAACTCCCGAATGCGACAACCTCACTGAGCTTGTCACTCACGACAAGGCAGGCGAACGCATTCTGGAAGGTCTGCTCGTCGACGCCGAACGCCGCCTGCACGAGGAAGGAATCGCGGGCGACGTCTATCTCTTCAAGAACAACACCGACTCAGCGGGCAACTCCTACGGCTGCCACGAGAACTACCTCGTGGCCCGGCACGGGGAATTCTCCCGGCTCGCGGACATCCTCATTCCGTTCCTCGTCACGAGGCAGCTGATCTGCGGCGCGGGCAAGGTCCTGCAGACCCCGCGCGGAGCGGTCTACTGCGTGAGCCAGCGTGCCGAGCACATCTGGGAGGGCGTCAGCTCCGCCACCACGCGCTCCCGGCCGATCATCAACACCCGCGACGAACCGCACGCGGACGCCGAGCGCTACCGCCGCCTGCACGTCATCGTCGGCGACTCGAACATGTCCGAGACCACCATGCTGCTCAAGGTCGGCGCCACCGACCTCGTGCTCCGCATGATCGAGGCGGGCACGGTGATGCGCGACCTGACGCTGGAGAACCCGATCCGGGCGATCCGCGAGGTCAGTCACGACACGACCGGTCGGCGCAAGGTGCGCCTGGCCAGCGGCCGTGAGGCGTCGGCCATCGAGATCCAGCGCGAGTACTACGACAAGGCGGTCGACTTCGTCGAGCGCCGGGGCATCCGCACCGGCACCGTCGACCAGGTCCTCGAACTCTGGGGCCGCACCCTGGACGCGATCGAGGCGGAGGACCTCGACAAGATCGCCACCGAGATCGACTGGGTCATGAAGTACAAGCTCATCGAGCGGTACCGGGCCAAGCACAACATGACCATGTCGCACCCGAGGGTCGCTCAGATAGACCTCGCCTACCACGACATCCACCGGCGCCGGGGTCTCTACTACCTCCTGGAGCGCAAGGGCCAGGCCACCCGCATCTGCAACGACCTGAAGATCTTCGAGGGCAAGTCGGTGCCCCCGCAGACCACCCGGGCGCGGCTGCGCGGGGACTTCATCAAGCGGGCCCAGGAGCAGCGGCGGGACTTCACCGTCGACTGGGTCCACCTCAAGCTCAACGACCAGGCGCAGCGCACGGTGCTGTGCAAGGACCCGTTCCGGTCCGTCGACGACCGGGTGGAGAAGCTGATCGCGGGCATGTGAGGCCCCGCGCCCACCGCCCTCCCGCGGCGGCGCGCGCAGTGGGCGTCACCGCTGAATGTCACCGCGCCACCGGGCGCGGCCGGACAGGCCCCGGAACACCCGTTCCGGGGCCTGTCCGTGCGTTCGTGCCCCTGCGGTGCCGGTGCGTTCGAACACCACGCCGTACGGAGCCCGTGACGCTCGCACGCACGGGGGAGACGGCCGGCCGGGCCGCGGCGTGGGGCGTCACGAACCGGCTCCGCGCCACGGGAAGGCCGTAAGGTGTCCGGGACCCATGACTGTGTCGTCTGAGATCTGAGGAACCTGTGCGCCGACTTGCCGGCCTTCTCGTCGTCCCCCTCCTGCTGCTCTCCGCAGCGGCCTGCGGCAGCGACGACAAGGCCTCCGACTCCGCATCGTCCGAGACCGGCGTGCCCGCGATCACCGCGGGTGCCAAGTTCGGTGAGAAACCCACCCTCGCCAAGGGCGTGGGCGACCCGCCCAAGGAGCTGAAGACCAAGGTCATCAGCGAGGGCGACGGCGCCACGCTGAAGAACGGCGACGCGGTCCAGGTCAACTACCTCGGCCAGGCCTGGGACTCCACGAAGCCCTTCGACAACAGCTTCGACCGCAAGAGCCCGTTCGACCTGACCCTGGGCGCCGGCATGGTCATCCAGGGCTGGGACAAGGGGCTCGTCGGCCAGAAGGTCGGCAGCCGCGTCCAGCTCGTCATCCCGCCGGACCTCGCCTACGGCGCACAGGGGCAGGGCGACATCAAGCCCAACGCGACCCTCGTCTTCGTCGTCGACGTCGTCAAGGCCACCCAGATCCCGACGTCCGCCGAGGGCACCAAGGTCGCCCAGAACGACGCCGCGCTGCCGAAGGTCGGCACCAACACCGACGGCAAGGCGCCGAGCGTCACCGTCCCGAAGAGCGACCCGCCCACCAAGCTCTCCTCCACCTACGTGCTGGAGTCCGACGGTGAGGTCGTCAAGGACACCGACAGCGTCGTGGTGAACTACGTGGGGCTGCTGTGGAAGGACGGAAAGACGTTCGACAGCACCTACGAACAGGGGAAGACGCAGACCTTCCCGCTGGAGCAGGTGACCCTCAAGGGCCTGAAGAACGGTCTGGTGGGCAAGAAGATCGGCAGCCGGGTCCTTCTGGTCATCCCGCCGGACCAGGCCTTCGGCGACACCGCGCAGCAGTCGATTCCCGCCAAGTCGACCCTGGTGTTCGCGGTGGACCTCCTGACGAAGATGTAAGACTGTCCCGGTTGTGCAGTTCATCTTTTCTGAGGAGCAGTTTCAGTGAGCATCGAGAAGCCCGAGGTCGACTTCCCGGGTGGCGAGGCGCCGAAGGACCTTGAGATCAAGGAGATCTGGGAGGGTGACGGCGCCGTCGCCAAGGATGGCGACAACGTCTCCGTCCACTACGTGGGCGTGGCCTTCTCCACCGGCGAAGAGTTCGACTCCTCGTGGAACCGCGGCACCCCGCTCCAGTTCCAGCTCGGCTCCGGCATGGTCATCAAGGGCTGGGACCAGGGCGTCAAGGGCATGAAGGTCGGCGGCCGTCGCCAGCTGATCATCCCGGCGCACCTCGCCTACGGTGACCGCGGCGCCGGCCGCGCCATCGCGCCGGGCGAGACGCTGATCTTCGTCTGCGACCTCGTCGCCGTCTGATCGTCCGATCGTCCGATGGCCGGATTGTCCGGCCACCCGATTCCGGCCGGATCGCGACCCTGTCGCCGTCCGCCGGGATCACGCCTCCCCCGCGGAGGTCCGGGAGGGCCCGTGCCGTACGGCACGGGCCCTCCCGCCGTCCGTCCGGGGCACGCGTGTTTTTGCCGGGACCCCCGGGGGCGGTACGGTCGAGCGTCGTAGCGCATGGAGAGAAAGGGCGTCGATGGCGATTGCCAAGGCCGAGCGGCTGATGAACCTCGCGCTGTGCCTGCTGGGCACCCGGCGTCCGCTCAGCAAGCGCGAGCTGCGGGGCTCCATCGAGGCGTACCTCGAAGCCGGTTCCGACGACTCCTTCAACCGCATGTTCGAGCGCGACAAGGACGACCTGCGCGAACTCGGCCTCGTCATCGAGACCGTCGAAGGACTCGACGGCGACATCGGCTACCTCGCCCGCCGGGACAGCAACCGGCTCCCCCCGATCACCCTCAGCGCGGAGGAGGCGGCGGCCCTGGAGATCGCCGCTAAGGTCTGGCAGCAGGCCCGCCTCGCCGGAGCGGCCAGCGGCGCGCTGCAGAAGCTCCGCGCCGCCGGAATGCCCGAGGCCGAGGACACCTACGAGGTGCCCAGCGCCCTGGAGCCGCGCATCCCCGTGCACGAGGCCGCCTTCGAACCGCTGATGCTCGCCTGCCGCGACCGACGCCCGGTCACCTTCGACTACCGCAAGGGCAACTCCGCCCACGCCGAGCAGCGCCAGGTCGAGCCCTGGGGGCTGGAGTGCTGGCGCGGTCACTGGTACCTGGCGGGCTGGGACCGCGAGCGGGGCGCCGAGCGCGTGTTCCGCCTCTCGCGCATCACCGGCAGGGTCCGCTCCCGCGCCGGGGTCTTCACCGCCGCCATCCCCGACGTGGTCACCGTCCGGGAGACCGTGGAGAGCTGGGCCGGCGAGACCGCCACCCGCACCGCCCGGATCAGACTGCGTACCGGCGCCGGCTTCCCGCTGCGCTCCCGCGCGGTCTCGACGCGGGACCTCGGTGACGGCTGGGACGAACTGGAGATCCCGTACGGGCACGGTCTCGACGCCTGGCTCGTCGAGTTCGGGCCCGACGTCGTCGTGCTCGAACCCGCCGATCTGCGGGCCGATGTGGTCGACCGGCTGCGCGCCGTGGCCAAGGACTGAAGGACTGAGGGGGACGGCACCATGGCCACGAACGCGATCGACCAGACCCGGCGGATGCTCTCCCTGGTGACCTACCTGCGGGAGCGCCCCGGCGCCCACGTGCAGGACGTCGCCCGGGCCTTCGGCATCACCGAGGACGAGCTCATCTCCGACCTCGACGTGCTGCCCATGTGCGGCACCAGCTTCCGCGGCGGCGACCTGCTCGACATCGACACCGACGGCGACCGGATCTGGTGGCACAACCCGGACGACGTCGCCGAGCCGTTGCGGCTCGCCGCCGACGAGGCCACCGCGCTCCTCGTCGCCGCGCGAGCCGTCGCCACCCTGCCCGGACTGCGCGAGAGCGACCGGCTCGCGCTGGTCCGCGCCACCGCCAAACTGGAGACCGCCGCCGGGGAGACCGGTGCGGCCAGCTCCCGGCTCTCGGTGACCTTCGAGTCCGAGGGCGGCGTCTTCGCCGAGGTCGACCGGGCCATCTCCGAGCGCAGACGGCTCTGGCTCCGCTACTACTCGCCCGCCCGCGACCGGCTCACCGAACGCGAGGTGGACCCGATCCGGCTCTTCGCCGTGGGCCACACCTACCTGGAGGCCTGGTGCCGGCTCTCCGAGGACCGGCGCACCTTCCGCCTCGACCGGGTCGCGGAGATCAAGCTGCTCGACGCCCCGGCGGCACCCCCGGAGCTGGAGCTCCGGGACCTCTCGGAGGGGCTCGTGCAGCCGGCCGCCGAGGACCCGGAGGTGGTGGTCGAGGTCGGCGCGGGCGGTCGCTGGGTCGCCGAGTACTACCCGCACGACCGTGCCGAGGAGCGCCCCGACGGCGGTCTGCGGATCACCCTGCGCACCCCGGACCCGGCCTCCCTGCGGAGGCTGGCGCTCCGCCTCGGTGGTGAGGGCCGCATCGTCTCGCCCCCCGAGCTCGCCGACAGCGCCCGCCGGGCCGCCGCCGAAGCGCTCGCCGCCTACGACGGCGTGGTCTGACGATGACGGGAACACAGGACGGCACCAAGTCCCGGAGGCCACGCGTGACGGGAGCCGCGGAAGCGGGCCGGCTCGCGGCGGGCCACGCCGTACGGTTCCGGGCGGGCTGCCCCGACTGCCGTACGCGCTTCGAACTCGGCGCCGAGGCGTTGCGCCTGGCGATCGGGGCGGGCCCCCGCACCACCTTCTACTCCTTCACCTGTCCCGAGTGCGGCTCGGCCGTGCGCAAGCCCGCCGGGGAGCGCATCGTCGAGCTCCTCACCTGCGGCGGCGTACGGACCCTGCGGCTGCACACCGCTCCCTGAACACCGTCCCGCTCCTCCCGAAAGAGGCTCCGCCGCATGCTCTGGCCCATGCTCGCCATCGCCCTGGGGTTCCTGGGGATCGCCGTGCTCGGCGTTCTCGCCGTCCGGGTCTTCCTGGAAGTCCGGCGGCTGGGCCGCCAGGTGGCGACCACCTCGGAGCGGATCAACCGGGCCGCCCAGGACCTGGAGCGGGCCGCGACCCGGCTGGCCTCCACGGCCGACGTGCTGCGGTGAAGGCCGTCCCCGGCCCTTTCGCGGCGCCTGGCGGATCGGGGCCGTGCACGACCTGGTCGGAACCGCGCCCTCTGGAAATCCCGGACCGCGCGGTACTCTGCTGAGGTCGGTCCAGGCAGGAGGCGTGGTCCGGAACCGCGCGTATACGCAGGCATTGCCTCGCGTTTACTCCTGCGGGTTACGATCGCTGCCAGCTGACGGCTCGGACACCTGTCCGACTGATCGGGTAGTGAGCCCGCTCCTCCAGTCACCCCAGTGAGAAGGAAGTCGCACACATGATCGGCAATCTGAAGCCCCTAGAGATCGTTCTGATCATCGCTGTCATCCTGCTGCTCTTCGGTGCCAAGAAGCTTCCGGACATGGCGCGTTCGCTCGGCAAGTCCGCCCGCATCCTCAAGAGCGAGGCCAAGGCGATGAAGCGCGACGACGCCGAGCCCGCCACCCCGGCCGCCGAGACGGCCGCGGACCCCGCCCCGCAGGCCGCCGCCACCCGTACCATCCAGGCCGCCCCGGGCGATGTCACCAGCTCCCGCCCGGTCGCCGAGCCCAAGCCCACCACCCAGAGCTGACAGCTGACCCGTTCCACCGACAGCTGCCGCACGAGACGAGGGAAGTGGGTTGCTCAAGTCTGCCCGCAAGCAGGAGAAGAACGACGAGGGGCGGATGCCCCTCCTCGATCACCTGCGTGAGCTGCGTAACCGGCTTCTGAAGGCCGTTCTGGCCATTGTCGTGGTGACGATCGTCGCCGCCTTCTTCCAGAAGGACATCTACGACTTCCTTCTGCGGCCGATCCTCTCGTCGGTCGGCTGCAAGGACGGCGTGGTCACCGCGATCAACGGCAAGCCGTGCGCGTTGCTGAAGACCGACACCCTGATGGCGCCGTTCACCAACGCCCTCAAGGTCGCTCTGATGTCCGGCGTGCTTCTCGCCACGCCGGTCTGGCTCTACCAGCTCTGGGCCTTCGTGGCCCCGGGTCTGCACAAGAACGAGAAGCGGTACGCCTACGGCTTCGCCGTGCTCGGCGCCCCGCTCTTCCTGGCCGGCGGCTACCTCGCCTACCTGATTCTGCCGCAGACCGCGCAGATCATGCTCGGCTTCAGCCCGGACAGCGTGCAGAACCAGATCGGGCTCGACAGCTACCTCGACCTGCTGACCCGCATGATCGTGGTCTTCGGCCTGGCCTTCGAGCTTCCTCTGCTGCTCGTCGCGCTGAACCTCACCGGGATCGTCACCGGTAAGCGGATGCTCGGCTGGTGGCGCGGGATGATCGTCGGCCTCACCGCCTTCGCCGCCATCGCCACTCCCGGCGGTGAGCCGCTGTCGATGCTGCTGCTGGCCGGCCCGCTGGCCGTCCTGTACTTCTTCGCGACCGGCTTCTCGCTCCTGAACGACAAGCGCCGCAACCGCGGCAACCCCGATGCCGACCTCGACGACGACGAGGCCTCGGAGCTCGACCTCACTCCCGAGCGCATCGACACCGTGGAGAGCGTGTCCGCCGGCCGGGCCACCCTCCCCGGACAGGCGTCGGGCGAGCAGGACGGTGCCGGATCGCACCGTCTCAACGGTTACGACGACATCACCTGACCTTGTAGGGTCCGGCGGGTGACCAGCGAGATCACCCTCTTCGTCAATCCCACCGCGGGCAGCGGCCGGGGCGCGCACGCCGCGCAGCCGGCCGCTTCCGCGTTGCGGGACGCCGGATTCTCCGTACGGACCGTGCTCGGCGAGGACGCGTCCGACGCCCTGGGCCGGGCGCGCGAGGCGGTGGCCTCGGGCACCGGTGCGCTGATCGCGGTGGGCGGCGACGGCATGGTCTCGCTCGCGCTCCAGGCGGTGGCCGGTACCGGGACCCCGCTCGGGGTGGTCGCCGTGGGCACCGGCAACGACTTCGCCCGGACCCTCGGGCTTCCGGTGCGCGATCCGCTGGCTGCCGGACGGCTGGCCGCCGACGCCCTGAAACGGGACCGCGTACGCACCCTCGACCTCGGACGGGCCGGCGACCGGTGGTTCGGCACCGTGCTGGCGTCCGGCTTCGACTCCCGGGTCAACGACCGGGGCAACCGGATGCGCCTGGTCCCCGGCCGCTTCAAGTACGACCTGGCGATCCTCGCCGAGCTGGCCTCCTTCAGGCCGGTGCCGTACCGGATACGGCTGGACGGCGGGGCCGTCCAGGAGGTCGAGGCGACCCTCGTCGCCGTCGGTAACGGGACCTCGTACGGCGGCGGCATGCGGATCTGCGCGGACGCCGCCATGGACGACGGGCTCTTCGACGTGACCGTCGTCGGCGACTGCAGCCGCACCACCCTGCTGAAGGTCTTTCCGCGGGTCTACCGGGGCACCCACCTCACCCACCCCGTGGTCACCGTCCACCGCGCCGCCTCCGTCGAGCTGGCCGCCGCCTCCACCACCGCCTACGCCGACGGCGAACCCCTGGGAGCGCTCCCGGTGACGGCGGTGTGCGTCCCGGGCGCCGTGCGGGTCCTCACCGGCTGAGCGCACACCCGGGCCGGGGCGGGCACCCGGAAAAAGGGCGCATGGACTGTCGGAGGTGGCGGGTAGGCTCGTCAACAAGATGACAGAGGACCTCTCACCAGCCGAGCGCTACCACGCCTCCCGCCTCCGCCAGGCCGAGATGGCCACGGCGCTGTGGCCCTTCCGCGAGATGTACGAGTTCGAACTCGACCCCTTCCAGATCGAGGCCTGCAAGGCACTGGAAGCGGGCAAGGGCGTGCTGGTCGCCGCCCCGACCGGTTCGGGCAAGACGATCGTCGGCGAGTTCGCGGTGCACCTCGCCCTGGAGCAGGGGCGCAAGTGCTTCTACACCACGCCGATCAAGGCGCTCTCCAACCAGAAGTTCGCCGACCTGGTCAAGCGCTACGGCGCCGACAAGGTCGGCCTGCTGACCGGTGACAACAGCGTCAACTCCGAGGCGCCGGTGGTCGTGATGACCACCGAGGTCCTGCGGAACATGCTGTACGCGGGCTCCCAGTCCCTGGCCGGCCTCGGATACGTCGTGATGGACGAGGTGCACTACCTCTCCGACCGCTTCCGGGGCGCGGTCTGGGAGGAAGTGATCATCCACCTGCCCGACTCCGTGACCCTGGTCTCGCTCTCCGCGACCGTCTCCAACGCCGAGGAGTTCGGCGACTGGCTGGACACCGTGCGCGGGGACACCGAGGTCATCGTCTCCGAGGAGCGGCCGGTTCCGCTCTGGCAGCACGTACTGGCCGGGCGCCGGATGTACGACCTCTTCGAGGAGGAGACCGACCACGGAGGCCGGGGCTCCGCCCGCCGTGAGACCAACCCCGACCTGATCCGGCTCGCCCGCATGGAGAGCCAGGGCGGGTACAACCCGCGCGACCGCCGGCGCGGCAAGATGGTGCGCGAGGCGGACCGCGAGCGCGAGCGCCGTCAGCGCAGCCGGATCTGGACGCCCTCGCGCCCCGAGGTGATCGACCGGCTGGACGCCGAGGGGCTGCTGCCCGCCATCACCTTCATCTTCAGCCGGGCCGGCTGCGAGGCGGCCGTGCAGCAGTGCCTCGCCGCCGGGCTGCGGCTCAACGACGAGGACAAGCGCCGCCTGGTGCGGGAGATCGTCGAGGAGCGGACCGCCTCCATCCCCGCCGAGGACCTGCACGTCCTCGGGTACTACGAATGGCTCGAAGGCCTGGAGCGGGGCATCGCCGCGCACCACGCGGGCATGCTGCCGACCTTCAAGGAGGTCGTGGAGGAGCTCTTCGTCCGCGGTCTCGTCAAGGCCGTCTTCGCCACCGAGACCCTCGCGCTCGGCATCAACATGCCGGCGCGTTCGGTGGTGCTGGAGAAGCTCGTCAAGTGGAACGGCGAGCAGCACGCGGACATCACGCCCGGCGAGTACACGCAGCTCACCGGGCGCGCGGGACGCCGCGGCATCGATGTCGAGGGCCACGCCGTGGTGCTCTGGCAGCGGGGCATGGACCCGGGCGCGCTGGCCGGGCTCGCGGGCACGCGCACGTACCCGCTCCGCTCCAGCTTCCGACCCTCGTACAACATGGCGGTCAACCTGGTGCAGCAGTTCGGGCGGCACCGCTCGCGCGAGCTGCTGGAGACCTCCTTCGCGCAGTTCCAGGCGGACCGCTCGGTCGTCGGGATCTCCCGCCAGGTCCAGCGGAACGAAGAGGGCCTGGAGGGGTACCGCGAGGGCATGACCTGCCACCTCGGGGACTTCGAGGAGTACGCCCGCCTGCGGCGGGACCTCAAGGACCGCGAGACCGACCTCGCCAAGCAGGGTGCCTCGCAGCGCCGTGCCGCCGCCGCCTCCTCCCTGGAGAAGCTCAAGCCGGGCGACATCATCCACGTGCCGACCGGCAAGTTCGCCGGCCTCGCCCTGGTGCTGGACCCCGGACTGCCCGCAGGGCGGGCCAACGGCCACCGCGGCTTCGACCAGCACGACGGTCCGCGCCCGCTGGTGCTCACCGCCGAGCGCCAGGTGAAACGGCTGGCGTCGATGGACTTCCCGGTGCCCGTGGAGGCCGTGGAGCGGATGCGGGTACCCAAGACGTTCAACCCCCGCTCGCCCCAGTCCCGCCGCGACCTCGCCTCCGCCCTGCGGACCAAGGCGGGGCACATCGTGCCCGACCGCCACCGCAAGGGACGCGCCGCCGCGGCCGACGACCGGGAGATCGCGCGCCTGCGCACCGAGCTGCGGGCCCACCCGTGCCACGGCTGCGACGAGCGCGAGGACCACGCGCGGTGGGCGGAGCGGTACCACCGCCTCAAGCGGGACACCCGGCAATTGGAGAACCGCATCGAGGGACGGACGAACACCATCGCCCGCACCTTCGACCGGATCGTGGCCCTGCTGACCGAGCTGGACTACCTGCGCGCCAACGAGGTCACCGAGCACGGCCGGCGGCTGGCCCGGCTCTACGGCGAACTCGACCTGCTGGCGAGCGAATGCCTGCGGGACGGCGTCTGGGAAGGGCTCAACCCGGCCGAACTCGCGGCCTGCGTCTCGGCGCTGGTCTACGAGGCGCGGCAGGCGGACGACGCGGTGGCCCCCAAGCTGCCGTCCGGCCCGGCGAAGACCGCCATGGCCGAGATGGTCCGCATCTGGGGACGGCTCGACGCCCTGGAGGAGGACTTCAAGATCAACCAGACCGAGGGGGTCGGCCAGCGCGAGCCCGACCTCGGCTTCGCCTGGGCGGTCTACATGTGGGCCTCCGGCCGCACCCTGGACGAGGTGCTGCGCGAGGCCGAGATGCCCGCCGGCGACTTCGTCCGCTGGTGCAAGCAGGTCATCGACGTGCTCGGCCAGGTGGCCGCCGCGGCCCCGCGCGAGGGCAGCACGGTGGCGAAGAACGCCCGCAAGGCCGTCGACGGAGTGCTGCGCGGCGTGGTGGCGTACAGCTCGGTCGGCTGAGACGCGGCCGGGTGAGACGCGGCGCGTACGGAGAGCGGGCCCGGGAGCGTGATGCTCCCGGGCCCGCTCCGGTGTACTGCGCCCAGGCCGTGTGGTGAAAGTCCCGCCCGCTGGGCGGACGGCGCTGCTCTCACACCACGGCCGAGCCGCCGTCCGGGGTCAGCGGACGGTGGTGGTCCGCTTCTCCAGCCGGGCCGCGCAGTTGGAGTCCTGCACCGACACCCAGACGTTGTCGATGTTGCCGCCCCAGCTCACGCAGTGGCCCTTGCCGTAGGCGCGAGCCGGGCCCGCGTACGAGGTGTAGTTCCCGTAGTCCTCGGCGTAGGCGTCGGTGTCCGACACGTAGAGGTACGCGGACATGGCCTTCACCGTGCCCGGGGTGCTGCGGATGGTCGCGACGCAGTTGTTGCCGTTCGCGGAGTTGTAGGTGAGGTAGACGGTCCCCAGCGAACCGACGGGCGCCGAGTTCACCGTCTTGTAGCCACTGCCGCAGACCCCCTGCGGAGTGACGTTGGGCGCGGCCTCGGCGGTGGCGGCGAGCGCCACCGTGCTGCCCGCCAGGAGCGCGGTCAACGCTCCGGCAGCCGCGACCATGCGCGTGAATCCCATAATTTCCCCCTTGTGACACTGAGAGCGTTTGCTCCCACTTGATGTGACCCTCCAAGGGCACGGATGGTTGCACGCGGATTTCGCGGAGTCACCGGGAAGTCGAACGGTCCCGGCGGAGGGACGGCGCGGGACGGCCGGGGGGTTTCGGGACCACCCAGGGGGATGCGCTCAGGACGGTCAGGGACGCTCAGGTCGGTCGTACGGGGCTGGGGGTCCGGTACGGGGCGCCCGAGGGGCGGGCGCACACGGGTGACGGCGGCTCGGCGGGCCGCCCGCCTTGCGGGCCTTGATCCGGTCGAGCGTCCGGTGCGCCTTCTCCCAGGCCAGCTCCTCCGTCGGGGCGATGATCGGGCGGAACGCCACCTGGATCCTCGGCACGTCGGTACGCCCCGCCGCCTTCGCCGCCGCCTTGACCGAGGCGATCTGCTCGGCGGTCTCGGCCAGCGGCTCGCCCCAGAGGCAGAAGATGTCGGCCTCGACGCCCCCGGCCGCGTACGCCGCCGGGGACGAACCGCCGAACGAGACCTGCGGGTGCGGCTGCTGGACGGGGATCGGTCCTGCCTGCTTCCCCACCCCATGGGGGCACCCTACGGTCCGCGCCCGGGCTGGTCTCAGACCCGGGAACCCGGTGTTCCTCGTCCGCCGGTGGCCTTCAACCCGGCCCGGCCGCCCGTCGACCCTCCGCTCTTCATGGAGGCGGCTGCGCAGATCAGTCCGAGGACCACGGCGAGTCCGCCGATGATGACGTTGTTCAGGATGACCCCGAGGTCGGGGCCGCTGCCCACGATCCAGGGCGCGACGATCATCCAGGCGCCCATCGCGCAGATCGCCCAGCTCAGGCCGTACATCCGGGACGGGGACGCGGTGATGCCGAGGCCGAGCACCGCGAGGGCGATACCGATGATCAGGTTGTGCTGCACCAGTGCGGGCTGGCTCGACGTGAAGTGGAGCACCCAGGGCGACACCGCGCAGTACAGGCCGAGGAGGAACACCGGCGCGTCCACGAGGGCGACGTCGCGCCCGCCGAGCGTGCGGTTGTACCGCTCGCGCATCTCCGGGAGGTCCGGGTGGTCCGCCATGTCGGCATGCGCGTCCGCACGGGTGTCGGCACGGGTGTGTGAGAGGTCGGACATGAGTCGTCTCCTTTACGGTCCCGTGGGCCCGCCCGCCGCCGACCTGATCCGGGCCGGGAAGCCCGGGCGCGAGCGGTACCTCTTTCCCCATGGTGCGCTTATCTCCCATTTACGCTCCGGGGCCGGGGGCGGCCGACTGCGCATATCGCGGTGCGTGGCCGCGGGCGGCCAACCGGACCCGCGCGCAGGGGGTTTGACGTACGCCGGTGAACCCCCTGCGCGCTCCGGCCCGCACCGGCCGGCCGGTGCCTACTGCGGCGGCATCAGGACCGAGTCGACGATGTAGACCGTGGCGTTGGCCGTCCGGACGTTGCCGCAGACGATCTTCGCGCTGTCGTTCACCGTGTACGTCATGTCCGAGCCGGACGTCGTCAGCTTGCCCTTCTCCAGGGTGGTGAAGGAGCCGTCCGGCAGCTGCTTCGGGGCGATCTTCTCGCCGACCACGTGGTAGGTGAGGACCTTGGTCAGCTCCTCCTTGTTCGCGAGCAGCTTCGCCAGGTCGGCCTTCGGGACCTTGGCGAACGCCTCGTTGGTCGGCGCGAACACCGTGATGTTCTCGGCGCTGTTGAGCGTGTCCACCAGCCCCGCCGCCTTGACGGCGGTGACCAGGGTGGCGAGCTCCGGGTTGTTCGAGGCGGCGGTGGCGACCGGGTCCTGCGCCATGCCGTCGAAGGAACCCGCGCCGTTCTTCGGTACGGACGCACAGGCCGGGCCGAAGGGCTCGTCCGCCGGCATCGCATCGCTCGCCGGCGCACTGGCCGAGGACGCCTTGTCGGCGCCGGCGCCCGCGGCGGAGTCCTTGGTGTCCGAGGGCGAGCAGGCGGTCAGGGCCAGCGGCAGCATGGCGGCGGCCGAGACGGCGACGGCGATACGACGGAAGTGCAGGGCGTTCATGGTGTTCTCCTGGTTCGGATGGTGGTGCTGGTCCGGTGCGGTCGATCGGTCGAGCGGCCCGGACGGCGGGTACCGGGCGGTCGAGCGGCCCGGACGGTTCGGTGGGGAAAATGAGGTGCTGAGCGGTGGTGTTGACGGGTGATCAGTCCACGTCGACCACCACCGAATGCCAGCCGGTCGCACCGTCGGGGACGGTGCCGGCCCGGTCGGCCGTCTGGGTGGCGCCGGTGCCGTCCGTCGCGCGGACTTCGAGGGTGTGGTGGCCGGAGGTGGCCGGCCACTCCCACACCCACTGGCGCCAGGTGTCCCGGCCGTCCGCCGCACCCAGCCGGGCGGTGTGCCAGTCACCGCCGTCCACCCGGACCTCGACCCGGGAGATGCCCCGGTGCTGGGCCCAGGCGACACCGCCGACCGGCACGGTGCCGGCCTTCGGCGAGGCGAAGGGGCGCGGGGTGTCGATCCGCGACTGCGTCTTCACGGGCGCCTGCCGGGCCCAGTCGCGCTTGACCCAGTAGGCGTCGTACGCGTCGAAGGTGGTGAGCTCGATGTCCTCGATCCACTTGCAGGCCGACACGTAGCCGTACAGACCCGGTACGAGCATCCGCACCGGGAAGCCGTGCTCGAACGGCAGCGGTTCGCCGTTCATCCCGAGGGCGAGCATCGCGTCACGGCCGTCCAGGACGGTCTCGACGGGGGTGCCGATGGTCATCCCGTCCACCGAGCGCGAGACGAGCTGGTCGGCCGGACCGCCCTGCGACGGGGCCTTCACCCCGGCCTCGCGGAGCAGGTCCGCCAGCCGCACCCCGATCCACCGGGCGTTGCCGATGTACGGACCGCCGACCTCGTTGGAGACGCAGGCCAGGGTGATGTCCCGCTCGACGACCGTCCGCCGCAGCAGGTCCTGGTAGCCGAGGGTCAACGGCCGGGCGACGCCCTTGCCGTGGACGCGCAGCCGCCAGCTGTCGGCGTCCACGCGGGGTACCACCAGGGCGGTGTCCACCCGGTAGAAGCTCTTGTTCGGGGTGACGAACGAGCTGATGCCCCGGACCCCCAGGTCCGCGCCCTCGGGCACGGCGGGGGCGGCGGAGTCGGGGACCGGCAGGGTGATGTCCGCGCGCGAGGCGGAGGCACCCGCCTGGACGGAGGCGGTGAGACGGCGCCCCACGTACCCGGCGCCCGCCGAGGCCGCCGCGGCGGCGGTGGCGGCGATCACGAAACCGCGCCGGTCGAAGGTGGACGCGGGGCCGGCACCCGGGGCGGGTGCGGGTCCGGTCTCCGTCTCTCCAGCCGCGGGAGACGGAGACCGGACCGCGGCCGGTGCGGGGGCCGGAGTCAGTCGTCCGATCAGGAGATACAGCACTCCCGCCGCGACGACCGCACCGATCACCGAGGGAAGAGCGTCCGAAGGAACGCCCTCGGGCCGCCCCACCGCGGCCACCGCCCCGACCAGACCGAAGACCAGAACGGCGGCCGTGCCCACCAGCCGGTGCCGCAGCGCCAGGACTCCCACCGCCATGGCGAAGAGCGCCAGGAGTACCAGGATGCCCAGTTGCAGCACCAGCTTGTCGTCCGTGCCGAAGTTCCTTACGGCGAAGTCCTTCACCGCCGGGGGAGTGCGGTCGATGACCGCTCCGCCCACGGCCGTGACCGGGCCCGCCTCCGGGCGTACGACCGCTGCGGCCAACTCCGCGACGCACAGGGCGCAGAACCCGGCGATCAGGCCGCTGAGAGCGGCCGGCGCGGTGCGTGCCCAGCGGGAGCGCCGGGACCCGGAGGGCCCCTGCGGTCGCGGATCGTTCCGGTCTGTTGTCACAGCAGGGATTCGGCGCCGGGCCGCCGGCGGATTGGTCGTTCACCCGAATGGATCACACCCGGGTTCCGGCCAATCCGCGTGGCCGTCGGCGACGAACAACACCGTGAGGCGCCTCGTCGGCAGGTGCCCGGCACCTCCCGTCCCCGCGTGGGGCGGCAGTGGCGAGCAACCAACCCCCATGAGGAGCAGGGATGACAGCGGTACGGCGGCGCACGGCCGTGGTCGGGAGCGGGGTGGCGGGGCTGACCGCCGCCCACGTGCTCACGAAGACCGATGACGTCACGCTCTACGAGGCGGACGACCGCCCCGGCGGACACGCACACACGCACGAGCTGGCCTCGTCGGACGGGCGGGTGCACCGCGTCGACTCCGGCTTCATCGTCCACAACCGCCGGACCTATCCGCACCTGCTGCGGCTCTTCGACGAACTCGGCGTCCGCACGCAGGAATCGGAGATGTCGATGTCCGTCCGGTGCGAGGGGTGCGGACTCGAATACGCGGGCGCCCGCGGGGCGGCCGGGCTCCTCGCCCAGCCGCGCGCCGCTCTGCGCGGTGCCTATCTGCGGATGCTCACCGAGGTTCCCCGCTTCCACCGGGCCGCCCGCGTGCTGCTCGCGGACGCGGAGAGCGCGAGCGGAGAAGCCGCCCTCACACTCGGCGAGTTCGCCGAGCGCCACCGCTTCTCCCCTTACTTCCGGGCCCACTTCCTCACCCCGGTGGTCTCCGCCGTCTGGTCCTGCGACCCGGTCACCGCGCTGCGCTATCCGGCCCGCTACCTGTTCCGCTTCCTCGCCCACCACGGCATGCTCTCGCTCGGCGGCTCGCCGGTCTGGCGCACCGTCACGGGCGGCTCCCGGTCCTACGTCGACCTGGTGGTGAAAAGGCTCTCGGCGGTGCACACGGCCACCCCGGTCCGGGCCCTGCGCCGGCACGACGACGGGGTCGAACTGGTCACCGAGGACGGGGTCGCAAAAGAGTACGACCGCGTGGTCGTCGCCACCCATCCCGACCAGGCCCTTCGGCTGCTCGCCGACCCCACCGACGCGGAGAGCCGTGTCCTCGGGGCGTTCCGGTACTCCCGCAACACCGCCCTCCTCCACACCGACACCGCGCTGCTGCCGCACGCCGCACGGGCCCGCGCCTCCTGGAACTACCTGATGCCCTCGTGCGCGGCCGACGCCCGCCAGGTGACGGTCAGCTACGACATGACGCGGCTCCAACGGCTCGACGCTCCCGAGACCTTCGTCGTCACACTCAACGACGGCGGACGGGTGGACCCGGAGAGCGTCAGGGCCCGGACGGTCTACGAACACCCCGTCTTCACGCCGGAGTCGGTCGCCGCCCAGGAACTGCTGCCCGCGCTCTCCGGCCCGGTGACCGCCTTCGCCGGGGCGTACCACGGCTGGGGCTTCCACGAGGACGGCTGCCGCTCGGGCGCCGAGGCGGCCCACGTCCTGGGGGTGACCTGGTGACCGACGCCCCCGGCGGCGCGGTGCTCTACCCGTGCACCATCACCCATGTACGGACGCGGCCCGGCCGGTACGCCTTCCGCCACCGCACCTACCTCTGGTTCGTCGACCCCGACCGTCCTCCGCGCCTGCCCCGCCCCCTGCGCCCCCTCGCCCGGTTCGACGCCAGGGACCACTTCGGCGGTACGGCCCCCGGTATCCGCGCCGGGCTCACCCGGTTCCTTGAGGCCCACGGCGTCGAGCTGGGCGACGGATCGGTGCGGATGCTCACCCAGGCAAGGGTGTTCGGCCATCTCTTCAACCCCCTCACCGTGTACTGGTGCCACCGCGCGGACGGTTCCCCGCTCTGCGTCGTCGCCGAGGTGCACAACACGTACGGGGAACGCCACGCCTACCTCCTGCGCCCCGACGCGGACGGCCGGGCCTCGGCCGAGAAGGACTTCTACGTCTCGCCGTTCTTCCCCGTCGACGGCTCCTACCGGATGCGGCTGCCGGAACCGGGAGCCCGGCTCTCGCTGACCATCCATCTGGAGCGCGACGGTCAGCGGCCCTTCACCGCCACCGTCCGCGGCACCGGGCGTTCTGCCGGAGCGTTCCCGCTGCTGCGGCTGGCCGCACGCCACCCCTGGTCCACCGCGGTGGTCTCCGCCGCGATCCGCTTCCACGGCATCCGTCTCCTCCTGCGCGGGCTGCCGGTCGTCCCGCGCCCTCGCCGCCGTACCCAGAAAGGCATGTGGTGAAGGTGTCCACCTCCCCCTGCTCCCCGTCCGTTCTCACGTCCCCGGATCCGGACCGCTGGCCCGACATCGTCAGCCCCCGCCGTGCGTCCCGGCCGAGGACCGCGGTCGCCGAACGTGTCGTCCGGCACGCCCTGGGCCGGCTCCCCCTGCGCGTCCGGCTCGCGGGCGGCGAAAGTCTCGGCCGAGGCGGCCCGCTGCTGGAGATCCACCGCCCCGAGGCGTTCTTCCGCCGCATCGGCGTCAACGGCCTCATCGGCTTCGGCGAGTCCTACATGGCGGCGGAGTGGGACGCTCCCGACCCCGTCGCCGTACTCTCCGTACTGGCCGGACACGTCGCCGAGCTCGTCCCCGCACCACTCCAGCGGCTGCGCCCGCTCTGGGCGCCCCGGCAGCCCGCCACGCGGGCCAACACCCCGGACGGCGCACGGAACAACATCAGCCACCACTACGACCTCTCGAACGAGCTCTTCGCGCTGTTCCTCGACGAGACCATGAGCTACTCCGCCGCCCTCTTCCGCGGATTCCCGGCCGAACCGTCCCTGCTCCCGGCCGCCCAGCGCCGCAAGATCGACCGGCTGCTCGACCTCACCGAAGCGGGCCCCGGCACCCGGCTGCTGGAGATCGGCACCGGCTGGGGCGAACTGGCGCTGCGCGCCGCGGCCAGGGGCGCCCGGGTCACCACCGTCACGCTCTCCGCCGAACAGCGCGACCTCGCCCGCCGTCGCATCCGGGAAGCCGGGCTGGAGGACCGGGTCGAGGTGTGTCTCCGCGACTACCGGCAGGTCACCGGGGAGTACGACGCGGTCGTCAGTGTCGAGATGGTCGAGGCCGTCGGCGAGGAGTACTGGCCCGTCTACTTCCGCACCCTGGAAGAACGGCTCGCCCCCGGAGGCCGGATCGCGCTCCAGGCGATCACCATGCCGGACGACCGGATGCGAGCGGCGAGCGCCACCCATACCTGGATCCAGAAGTACATCTTCCCCGGCGGCTTGATCCCGTCCAGCCGGGCACTGGAGGAGAACGCCGCCCGCGCCGGACTGCGCACCGACCGCCGCGCCCGGTTCGGCACCCACTACGCCGAGACCCTGCGCCTGTGGCGGGAACGTTTCCACGACCGGGCCGACGAGGTCGAAGCCCTCGGCTTCGACGCGACCTTCCGGCGGATGTGGACCTTCTACCTCGCCTACTCCGAAGCCGGATTCCGCTCGGGATACCTCAACGTCGAACAGGTTC
Source organism: Streptomyces sp. NPDC060184 (assembly GCF_042728795.1). Taxonomy (NCBI): domain Bacteria; kingdom Bacillati; phylum Actinomycetota; class Actinomycetes; order Kitasatosporales; family Streptomycetaceae; genus Streptomyces; species Streptomyces sp. NPDC060184. Next base: position 47,509 of record NZ_JBHWYX010000017.1, on the reverse strand, counting down.
TGCTCGTCCGCCCGGAGTCCCGGTGACCCCCGCCGCCGTCCAGCCCGCACACCCTTCGCCCCACCCGAGGAGCGCACCGTGAACCCCCCGCAGGACCCTTCAGAGGCCCCCGGCACCGCGACCCCCACCACCGTGCCGCATCCCCGGAGCACGGCGGGCGGCCCCGCCCGCGGCAACGCGCCGTACGGCGCCGCCCAGCGCATCGAACCCCTGGTCGAGCGGTTCCTCGGCGGCCCGCCCCCGGTGCGCCTACGCATGTGGGACGGCAGCGAGACCGGCCCGGCGGACGCGCCGACCGTGCACGTGCGCTCCCGCCGCGCGCTGCGCCGGCTGCTCTGGCAACCCGGCGAACTCGGCCTCGCCGAGGCGTACATCACCGGCGACATCGACCTCGCGGACGACCTCGCCGACGGACTGCGCGCCATGCGCGCAGCCGCCCGGGAGAGGGGACTGCACCCGCCCGCGCCCCGGCTCGGCGACCGGATCAGCGCGGCCGTCACCGCCGTGCGGCTCGGGGCGGTCGGCCCCCGACCGCCGGTGCCCGCCTCCCGGGCGGGGCTGCGCGGTGCCCTCCACAGCAGGGCGCGGGACCGGGCCGCCATCAGCCACCACTACGACCTGTCCAACGCCTTCTACACGCTCCTGCTGGACGAGACGATGGCGTACTCCTGCGGCTACTGGACTGCTCAGGGAGCTCCCGGCTACGGCCCGGCCGACGCCCAGCGCGACAAACTCGAACTGATCTGCCGGAAACTCGGACTCGGGCCGGGCGGGCGGCTGCTGGACATCGGCTGCGGCTGGGGCTCGCTCAGCCTGTACGCGGCCCGCCACCACGGCGTCCGGGTCACCGCCGTCACCCTGGCCGCCGAACAGGCCGCCCACGTGACCCGGAGGGCCGCCGAACTCGGCCTCGAGGACCGCGTGGAGGTGCTCCACCGCGACTACCGCGACATCCGCGTCCCGCAGGGCTCCCGGCGCGGCTACGACGCGGTGTCCACCGTCGAGATGGGCGAGCACGTGGGCGACGCCGAGTACCCCGCGTTCACCGCGCTGCTGCACGACGTGCTGCGCCCCGGGGGCCGGGCGTTCGTCCAGCAGATGTCCCGCGGCACCACCGCCCCCGGGGGCGGCGCCTTCATCGAGTCCTACATCGCCCCCGACATGCACATGAGGCCGCTCGGCGAGACGGTCGGGCTGCTCGAGAGCGCCGGACTCGAAGTGCGCGACGTCGAGTCGCTGCGCGAGCACTACGTCCTGACGGTCGAGGCGTGGCGGCGCACCCTGGAGGAACGCTGGCCGGAGTTCGTGACGCTGATGGGCGAGGAGACCGCCCGGGTGTGGCGGCTCTACCTGGTGGGCGGTGCCCTCGCCTTCGAGGAGCGGCGGATGGGCGTCGACCAGATCCTCTGCGTGCGCCCGCACGCCTCGGGCGCCGCGGCGATGCCCACGACCCGGCACGGCTGGTACGAGGGACTGGGCGCGGGCAGGTGACCGGCTTCGGGTGGGCCGCGTTCGCCCAGGGGCTCGCCCCCGCGGCGGGCGCCGCCCTCGCGGTCATGCTCGTCACCTTCACGGTGGCCCTGCGCATGGGGGTGCACCGGGTGGTGGACGTCGCCTGGGGGATCGGGTTCGCGGCCGTCGCCCTCGTCTCGTACCGGATGTCGGCCGGCGACGGCGACGGCGTGCGGCGGCTCCTGGTGACCGCCCTGACGGTGGTCTGGGGTCTCCGGCTCGCCCTGCACATCGCGCGCCGGGGACGCGGCCACGGAGAGGACCCTCGCTACGAAGCCATGCTGGCCAGGGCTCCCGGACACGCCGATCTCTACGCGCTGCGCAAGGTGTACCTGCTCCAGGGTGCCCTGGTCTGGCTGGTCTCCGCCCCCGTACAGGCCGCGCAGTACGTCGAGGGCCCGCCCACCGGGTGGGTCTGGGCCGGGTGCGCGCTGTGGTCGGTGGGGCTGTTCTTCGAGGCGGTGGGGGACCGTCAGCTGGCGCGGTTCAAGGCCGATCCCGCGCACCGCGGGCTGATCATGGACAAGGGGCTGTGGGCCTGGACCCGGCACCCCAACTACTTCGGCGACTTCTGCGTCTGGTGGGGGCTGTTCCTGTTCGTCGTGGACAGTCCGGCCGCGGCGGCGGCTACCGCCGTCGCGCCCGCACTCATGAGTTACCTGCTCGTGGGCGGAAGCGGCAAGGCCCTGCTGGAACGTCACATGGCCGACAGACCGGGCTGGGCCGCCTACCGTGCGCGCACCAGCGGCTTCGTGCCGCTGCCGCCCCGGAGAGGGTGAGCCGGGCGCACCTTCCGGGGTGCGCACGGCGCGGCCCGGGACCTCCCGAGGAGTGTCCCGGGCCGTCCTCCCGACGACGCCCCCGATCAGGCCGTCGGGAAGTTCATCAGCGCGAGGGGCGCAGAGGTGGGCCGCGGCGAACCACCCGCGGGCTCGACGGTGAGGCCCATGCCCGTCGCACCGTCCACCGAACCGGCCATGAGCACCGCGTCGTTCGTCCCGTCCGGGTCCATCAGTCCGGCCGGACGCATCGTGCCGCCGTCCGCGAACCAGAGCTGGTACACCTTGCCGGCGGGCGGGCGCCCCAGTCCCGAGGAGAGGAAAACGGCCCGGTTCTCGCCGGAGGACACCACGACCGTGCCGCGTGCCCCCGCGGCGAACTCCGCCGAGGCCGTCTTCGCGTCGGGTGCGGAAAGAACGCGCGCCAGCAGTTCGTTCTGCCGGTGGGCGGCGTCCGCCTCCTGCTGGGCGTCCCGCGCCTCCTGGCTCTGCCACACCGCGACCCCGCCGAGCGAGGCGGCGGCGGCCAGACAGGCGGCCAGGGCGTACCTGGTCCAACGGCCGGACCGCCCCGGAGCCGGGGCCGGACGGCCGGGAGCTCCGTGCCCCGGCGCCTCCTGGCGGACCGTCGTGATCCGGAGCAGCACCTCTTCGCGCATGCCGCGCGGGGGCGCCGCGGCCACCGCGAGACCGAGCCGGGAGGCGGTGGCCGAGAGCTCCGTGACCTCCTGCCGGCAGGCGCCGCAATCGGCCAAGTGCCGTTCGAAGGCGAGGCGTTCGTCCTCCGGGAGGGCGTGCAGCGCGTACGCGCCGGTCAGCGTGTGCAGTTCGGCCGCGACGCTCATGCGTTCACCCCCAGGCAGTCGCGCATCCGGATCAGACCGTCGCGCAGTCGCGTCTTGATGGTTCCGAGCGGTGCGCCGAGGAGTTCGGCCACCTCGCTGTAGGTCAGACCCCGGTAGTAGGCCAGGGTCACCGACTCGCGCTGCAGCTCCGACAGGGTCCGCAGACAGCGGCGGACCTGTTCGCGCTCCAGCCGGGTCTCGACCTGCTCGGTGACCTCGTCGTACGCCGGTGTGCGGTCCAGCAGGGCCGCCCGGTGCTCCCGCGCCGCGGACGCCTCCACCGAACGGACCCGGTCCACGGCCCGGTGATGGGCGAGCGTCAGCACCCAGTTCATGGCACTGCCGCGGGACGGCTGGTAACGGGGCGCGGTCCGCCACACCTCCACCAGCACCTCCTGGGCGACCTCCTCGGACTGGGCGGGGTCGCGCAGGACGGTCCGGATCAGACCGAGGACCGGCCCGCAGACGGTGTCGTAGACCTGGGCGAAGGCGTCCTGGTCCCCCCGCGCGACCTGGACCAGGAGATCCTGCAGATCGGGTCCGGCCGAGGGCACGGGTCCGATGTACACGGCTTCTTTCAACGCGGCTTCCTCCCAGGAGGCTGATGTCTTCTCCGATGGTTCGGAGCCGCGCGCCGTTCGGATTGGTCGCCCGTGCGAAGGGTCGGCCCTTCGGGTGATCAGCGGGCCGAGGGATCGCGGAACCGGTGGGGAAACCCTTCCACGGCCGGGACGTGGGAGGCCCCGGCACGCCGGAGCCCGGCGACCTCCCGGGGTACGGGACAGGTGACCGGGGCTCGGGGGGCTCGGCGTTCGGCCGGGGCGGCCGGTGTCAGGCGGAGGCGGTGCCGCTCTCCTGCTCGCGCTCGACCTGCTCGTTCCACTCGCGCTTGACGGCGCGCCAGGCGTCGTCGTTCTGGCCGAGGCGCCAGTACCCCGAGATCGACAGCTGCTCCAGCGGGATCCCGCGCTCGACCCGCAGGTACCGCCGGATCTCCTTGACGAAGCCCGCCTCGCCGTGGACGAAGGCCTGCACCTCGCCCTCCGGGAAGTCCAGCCCCAGCACGGCGGCGGTGGCGAGCTCGCCGACCGGACGCCCGCCCCGGTGCAGCCAGGTGACCGACACCCCGGCGGGGACGGACACCTTCTGCTCCTCGGCGGCGTCGGACACCTCGACGAACACGTGCCCCCGGGCGTCGGCGGGCATCTGCTCCAGCGCCACCGCGATGGCGGGCAGCGCGCTCTCGTCGCCCACCAGCAGATGCCAGTCGGCAGACTCCTGCGGGGCGTAGCCGCCGCCCGGTCCGAGGAGCGTCATCGGGTCGCCGGGGGAGGCCTGCGCGGCCCACGGACCGGCCAGCCCCTCGTCGCCGTGCACGACGAAGTCGATCGCGAGCTCGCGGACGGCCGGGTCCCAGGAGCGCACGGTGTACGTCCGCGTGGTCGGCCACAGTTCGCGCGGGTACGACTCGCGGATCGCCGCCATGTCGAAGGGGTGGGCGTAGTCGGCGCCCTCGGGTGCGAAGCAGAGCTTCACGTAGTGGTCGGCGAAGCCCTCGGTCGCGAAGGAGGCGAGGCCCTCGCCCCCCAGGACCACCCGCACCATGTGGGGGGTGATCTGTTCGGTGCGCACGACCTGCGCACCCTTGCCCTTGGGCGGTTGCCGCGTCGGACGTGCCACGTGGATCTCCCTGTGCCGGAACGTGCGGGGACCCGGGGCCGGCGCCCGGGGCCTCGAAACTTAGGTCTGCCTAAGCTAGCACCGGTGGGGCGGTCCGGGCACAGGCGGTCCCGTAAGCAATGGATGCGCGGAACCCCGCGGGGCGGACGCGTGACCGGTGCCCGCAGGGCTCAGGAGTGCTGTCCGCCGGGCTCAGGAGTGCAGCGCCGACAGGAGCCGCTGCAGCGCGCCGCGCAGCCCCCACCGCTCGGCCAGCTCCGAGAGGGCCACCGGATCGCGTGCCTCGCGGGGCAGCACCGGGTCGAACGCGGGGAGCGGTACGTCCCCGGCGACCCGCACCACCTTCGGCGCGACCGCGACGTACTCCCGGGCCTCGTCCAGTCGCCTGCGCTGCGAGGGGGTCAGCTTCGCCGCCGGGTCGTCCACCGCGGCCATGATCCCGGCGAGGTCCCCGAAGGCGTCGAGCAGCTTCGCGGCGGTCTTCTCACCGATCCCGGGAACGCCGGGGAGGCCGTCGCTCGGGTCGCCGCGGAGCAGGGCCAGGTCGACGTACCCGCGACCGTCCACGCCGTACTTCTCGCGCAGCACCGTCTCGTCGGTCACCTGGAGCGTGCCGACGCCCTTGAGGGGATAGAGCACCCGCACGCCGCGCGCGTCGTCCACCAGCTGGTAGAGGTCCCGGTCGCCGGTGACGATGTCCACCGGGCCGGTCGCCCGGCCGGTGAGCGTACCGATGACGTCGTCCGCCTCGTACGGGGCGACGCCCACGCGGGCGATGCCCACCGCGTCCAGCACCGCCTCGATCACCGGGACCTGCGGGGCCAGGGTGTCCGGTGTCTCCTCCTCGTCGGCCTGGCCCGCCGGGGTCTCCACCGCCACCCGGTGCGCCTTGTAGGTGGGGATCAGCTCGACCCGCCAGGCCGGCCGCCAGTCCGCGTCCATGCAGGCGACCAGGTCGTCGGGGTGGTGGTCCTGGACCAGCCGGCCGATGAAGTCCAGCAGCCCGCGCACGGCGTTGACCGGGGTGCCGTCCGGCGCGCGCACCGAGTCCGGTACGCCGAAGTAGGCGCGGTAGTACAGGGAGGCGGTGTCGAGGAGCATCAGGCGTCGCGTCACCCCCCGATCATGCCCCACGGCACCGACAGCGGCCCGGGGCGGCGTGTCCGTACGAGGGCCGCGGGCCGGGCGGCGAAAGGTGACCTGGGTCACAGAAGTGTTTGCTCCGGATAAGCGGGGGCAGGCGCGGCACCGGAGCGGAGCACGTCCAAATTTCAACTTGTGTACGTGCCATGCGGGCAGATTCCGTGCCGCTCCACGGTCCGCCGACGCGGGGGTGTGGCGGACCGTTTCCGGTTCAACCCGCGAGGTGTATGTGTCAAGGCTGCAGGCCGAACACCTGTACAAGGTATTCGGCAGACGACCCGATCAGGCCGTGGAAAAACTCGAAGCCGGCGCGAGCCGTGACGAGCTGCGCGCCGACGGAACGACCGCAGCGGTGATCGACGCGTCGTTCACCGTGGAACCGGGGCAGATCTTCGTCGTGATGGGTCTCTCGGGCTCGGGCAAGTCCACGCTTCTGCGGATGCTCAACGGACTCCTGGACCCCACAGCCGGAAGCGTGCTGTTCGACGGCCAGGACCTGACGTCGCTGAGCCCCCGCGAGCTCCGTCACGTCCGCTCGTCCAGGATCAGCATGGTCTTCCAGCACTTCGCGCTCTTCCCGCACCGCAGTGTGCTGGAGAACGCCGCGTACGGCCTGGAAGTGCAGGGCGTCGCCAAGGCCGAGCGCGAGAAGCGCGCCGCCGAGGCGCTGGAGCTGACCGGGCTCGGCGGCTGGGAGAAGTCCTGGCCCGACGAGCTGTCGGGCGGTATGCAGCAGCGCGTCGGACTGGCCCGCGCGCTGGCCACCGACGCCGACCTGCTGCTGATGGACGAGTCCTTCAGCGCGCTGGACCCGCTGATCCGCCGCGACATGCAGGACCAGCTCCTGGAACTCCAGAAGCGTCTGAAGAAGACCATCGTCTTCATCACCCACGACCTCAACGAGGCCATGCGCCTCGGCGACAGCATCGCGGTGATGCGGAACGGCGAGATCGTCCAGCTCGGCTCCGCCGAGGACATCCTCGTCACCCCGGCCAACGACTACGTCGCCTCCTTCACCCAGGACGTCGACCGCGCCCGGGTGCTGACCGCCGGCGCCATCATGGCCGAACCGCACACCGTCATGGGCTCCACCACCGAGGACGGCACCGAACTGCGCACCCCGCAGGACGTGCTGGACGCGGCCCCCGCCACGGTCGCCGAGTCCACCCCGATCATCGAGCTCTTCACCCCCTGCGCGTCGAGCGGCACCCCGGTCGCCGTGACCGACGAGCGGGGCGGGCTCACCGGGGTCGTCCCGCGCGAACGGCTCCTCGCCGTGCTCGGCGAGCCGATGAAGCCCACCGCGCCGATGCCCGCCGCCGAGGACACCGCGCAGGCCGCGAAGTCCGCCGCGGCGGACGGCGCCGGTGCCGCCGGACCGGACGACGCCGACGCCGAGGACCTCACCGCGAAGAAGGTGGCCCGTGTTTAGGCTTCCTCTCGGGGAATGGGTCAACTCCGCGGTCGACTGGCTGCAGACCCACCTCGCCTGGCTCTTCGACGCGATCAGCTCGATCGTCAGCGGCATGTTCGACGGCATAGCGGCGGTCCTCTCCGCCCCCGCCCCGCTGCTCTTCGCGGGCATCGTCGCCGTCATCGCCTGGTGGCTGCGCGGACTGCCCGCCGGTCTCCTCGCGTTCGTGGGATTCGCCCTCATCGACTCCGTCGAGCTGTGGGACGAGGCGATGGACACCCTCACCCTGGTGCTCGTCGCCACCATCGTCACGCTGGTCCTCGCGGTCCCGCTCGGCATCTGGGCCTCCCGGTCCAAGAGCGTCAGCGCGGTGACCCGGCCGGTGCTGGACTTCATGCAGACCATGCCCGCCATGGTCTACCTGATCCCCGGCGTGATCTTCTTCGGCGTCGGTGTCGTCCCCGGCATCATCGCCACCATCATCTTCGCGCTGCCCCCGGGCGTCCGGATGACCGAGCTCGGCATCCGCCAGGTCGACGGCGAACTCGTCGAGGCGGCCGAGGCGTTCGGCACCACCTCCCGCAACACCCTGCTGCGCGTGCAGCTTCCGCTCGCGCTGCCGACGATCATGGCGGGCATCAACCAGGTCATCATGCTGGGCCTGTCCATGGTGGTCATCGCCGGCATGGTCGGCGGCGGCGGCCTCGGCGGCTCCGTCTACCGCGCCATCGGCAACGTCGACGTGGGCCTCGGGTTCGAGGCGGGCATCTCCATCGTCATCCTCGCCATGTACCTGGACCGGATGACCGGCGCCCTGGGGCGCGAGGTCTCCCCGCTGGGCCGCCGGGCGCTCGCCAAGGCCCAGGCCCTGGCCGGCGGCCCGAAGTTCTGGAACTACCGGCCGCAGGGTGCCGTCGCGCTCACCGGTGTGGTGATCCTCGCGCTCGTCGCCGGAGGCATGGGCGTCTTCGGCGGCGGCTCCTCCGCCACCGCCGCGTCCTCCTCGTCCGTCGGCGCGGGCAAGAAGATCAGCATGGGCTACATCCCCTGGGACGAGGGCATCGCCTCCACGTACCTGTGGAAGGAGCTGCTGGAGCGGCAGGGCTTCGAGGTCGACGTCAAGCAGTACGAGGCCGGGGCGCTGTACACCGGCATGGCGGGCGGTCAGATCGACTTCGAGACCGACTCCTGGCTGCCCGTCACCCACGCCAGCTACTGGAAGAAGTACCAGGACCGCCTGGACGACCTGGGTTCCTGGTACGGCCCCACCTCGCTGGAGCTGGCCGTCCCCAGCTACGTGAAGGACGTCAAGACCCTCGACGACCTCAAGGGCAAGGGCGCGTCGTTCAAGAACCGGATCGTCGGCATCGAGCCGAGCGCCGGGGAATCCGCCCTCCTGAAGGACAAGATCCTGCCGGGCTACGGCCTGGACGGCGAGTACAAGGTCGTCGACGGCTCCACGCCCTCGATGCTGGCCGAGCTGAAGCGCGCGTACGCCAAGAAGGAACCGATCGTCGTTCCGCTCTGGTCGCCGCACTGGGCCTACGACACCTACGACCTGACGAAGCTGAAGGACACCAAGAACCTCTGGGGCAAGGGTGACGGCGTCCACACGCTGTCCCGCAAGGGCTTCGCCGCCGACAACCCCGAGGTCGCGTCCTGGCTGAAGAACTTCACGATGAGCGAGAAGCAGCTCACCAGCCTGGAGGCCGAGATCCAGAAGGCCGGCACCGGCAAGGAGCAGGAAGCCGTCCGCACCTGGCTGAAGGCCCACCCGGACGCCGCCGCGCAGTGGACCCCGTCGGCGAAGGCGTCCGAGGGCGCCGGCGGCAAGGACGAGCGCGACCGCGCGCTGAACGTCGCATGGTTCCCCTGGGAGGAGGACATCGCCGCCACCTACCTGTGGAAGGCCGTCCTCGAGCAGCGCGGCTACACCATCAACCTCAAGCAGTTCGAGGTCGGCCCCATGTACGCGGCGATGTCGCGCGGCCAGATCGACGTCCAGTTCGACGGCTGGCTGCCGTACACGCAGGCGAACTACTGGAAGAAGTACCGGAAGGACCTGACGGACGTCGGCTCCTGGTACGGACCCACCTCCATCGAGGTCGCGGTGCCCAGCTACGTCAAGGACGTGCACACCCTCGCCGACCTCAAGGGCAAGTCCTCGGAGTTCAAGGGCCGCATCGTCGGCATCGAGCCCGGCACCGCCACCATGGAGAACCTGAAGAACGACGTGCTGCCTGCCTACGGGCTGGACAAGGAGTACGAGGTCGTCGACTCCTCCACCCCCGGCATGCTCGCCGAGCTGAAGCGCGCCTACGCCAAGAAGGAGCCGATCGCCGTCGTGCTCTGGACCCCGCACTGGGCGTACGACCAGTACGACCTCACCAAGCTGCAGGACCCGAAGAAGGGCTTCGGCACCGGTGACCGGCTGCACACGGTCGCGAGCAAGGAGTTCCCCGCGAACTACCCGCAGCTCACGAAGTGGTTCAAGAACTTCAAGCTGAGCGAGGACCAGCTCGCCGGGCTGGAGAACGGCATCGCCAAGGCCGGTACCGGCCACGAGGAGGAAGCCGTGAAGTCCTGGATGGACGCCCATCCGTCCATCGTGGACACGATGGCGCCGCAGTAGTCGCGAAAATCCGCGTACGCGCAGGTCAGGGGTGGTCACCGCCGAGAGGCGGGGGCCACCTTCCGCGCGTTGCCGCACGTTCTCCTCGGTGAGGGAATCGCGCAACCATGTGCGTAAGGTGCTGGCAGCCGGGAGGATGGCCGGACGGGAGGGAGCCGACATGGGCGAGATGGACGAGAAGGAAGCACTGCGGGTGGGCTCCGCCGTGCGCCGACGCCGAAGAACCCTGGGGCTCACGCTGGCCGCCGTGGCCGCGCGGAGCGGCCTCTCGGTGCCCTTCCTCAGCCAGATCGAGAACGAGCGCGCCCGGCCCAGTGCCCAGTCGCTCACCCGGGTCGCCGAAGCGCTTGAGACCACCACCGCCAAGCTCCGCGAGGCCGCCGACTCGGCGCGCGCCGTGGACGTGGTGCGCGGCGGCGACGAGGACGGCGCCCGCCGGGTGGTGCGCGGGCGCCACCAGCTCAGTGCCCTGGAGTTCATCGGGGAGCAGGACCTCGGCCGCGAGTTCCAGCACCGCAACGACGAGCTCATGTACGTCGTCGAGGGCGCCGTCGACGTCGAGGCCGAGGGCCAGGCCTACCGCTTGGACCGCGGCGACACGCTCTTCCTCTCCGGCGGCGTCCGCCACCGCTGGCGGGCCACCCTCCCCGGCACCCGGCTGCTGGTCGTCGCGGTGGCCGAGCACATCGACGCCACGTACGACTCCCGCCGCTGACGGGCCCAGGTGCCCCCGGGCTCAGGCCGTACGCACGGCGGCCGGCCGGACCGGCGCCCCGAGCAGCGTGCCGCCGAGCAGCCCCCGTACGGTACGCGCCCCGGCCACCGCCCACGCGGCCACCAGGCAGACGAACAGCGCCTCGGCCAGCCAGCCGAAGGCGTGCAGCCCGGTGTGGCGGGCCAGGCCCGCCGCCCCGGTGACGCAGGTGCCGAGCGGGAAGGTGAAGCCCCACCACGTCATCGCGAAGCCCATTCCGGCCCGCACGGCGCGCACGGTCAGGGCGGTCGAGAGGGCCAGCCAGAGCAGCGCGAAGCCCATGACCGGAACCCCGTAGAGCACCGCCAGCGCCCCGAGCCCGGTCGCGTACGGGGCTCCGATCGCACCCGGCGCGACGTCGGCCAGCTGGTTCACGGCGGTGGTCGACTGGCCGAGCGGCCCCAGCACCAGGAAGAGCGTCGGTGTCAGCGCGAGGGGGAGCGGCCCGTGGTGCAGCAGCCGCGCCAGGACCAGGGGCAGCACGGCGAGGGTCGCCAGCAGGGTCAGCCCGAACATCGCGTAGCAGCCGAGGAGCAGCGCCTCGCGTCCCTGGCCGGCCGGGAGGTGCCGGATCAACAGCGGGCCGAGCGAGGCGGAGACCAGCGGCGGGACGAGCGGCAGCAGCCACGCGGGGGCGGCGCCGCCGACGTCGATGCGGTGGCGCACCACCATCAGGTACGGCACGGTCACCGCGACGGCCAGCCCCAGCACCGAGCCCGCCGAGTACAGCACCACGTCGACCACGAGCGCGGCCCGCTCGCCCAGCACCGGAGTTCCGGCCACCATCGTGGCCCCGCCCACCGAGAGCAGTGCCATCGGCAGACAGCCGAGGAACGGCGCGACCGCCGGGTCCAGCAGATGGGTGCGGGCCTGGTCACGGTGGTGGAACCAGTGCCCGGCACGGGCGCTGAGCACGGCCACCAGCAGAACGGCGGAGAGCGCCCAGACGACGGTGCACGCGCCCCGCAGCCCGGGGACGTCCACGGGTAGCGCCTCCCCGGCGCTCGCGAGGATCGCGGTGCCCATCACCGTCGCGTACCAGTTCGGGCCGAAGTGGCGCAGCGACGGCATGCGCGGGGCGCCGGACCGCGGGGCGTCGGAGCCCGGGGTGCTGGGACGTGTGATCGGCGGCCGGGTCGGGGTCCGCTCATGGATGGCCATTACACGATTCTCTCCCACGTGCACCGTCCCACCAGACACTTCGTGTCTATGAGGTCATAAGCTGACGTTATGCCCCGCCTCCCCGACGACCCCGCCCGCATACCCCTGTCCCACCGCGTCCCCGACCTCGGGGCGCTGGAACTGTTGTTCTCCGTCGCCCGCCACGGCAGCCTCGGCCGCGCCGCCAAGGACCTCGGCATCAGCCAGCCCGCCGCCTCCAGCCGGGTCCGCACGATGGAACGGCAGCTCGGCGTCGCCCTGCTGGACCGCTCGCCGCGCGGCTCCACCCTGACCGACGCCGGGGCCCTGGTCACCGACTGGGCCCGCAGGATCGTCGAGGCGGCCGAGGCCTTCGACGCGGGCGCCCAGGCGCTGCGCGACCGGCGGGACTCCCGGCTCCGGGTCGCGGCCAGCATGACCATCGCCGAGTACCTCCTGCCGGGCTGGCTGATCGCGCTGCGCGCCGAACGCCCCGGCACCGCCGTCTCGCTGCTCGCCGGAAACACCGAGCAGGTGGCCCGCCGGCTCCTCCTCGGCGAGGCCGACCTCGGATTCGTGGAGGGCCTCACCACTCCGGACGGGCTCGACGGCACCGTCGTCGACCACGACCGCCTGGTGGTCGTCGTCGCCCCCGTCCACCCCTGGGCCCGCCGCCGCACCCTGCTGACCCCGCGGGAACTCGCCGCGACGCCGCTGATCCTCCGCGAGCGCGGCTCGGGCACCCGCCAGGTCCTGGACGCCGCCCTCGCCGTCCACGGCGGACTGGCCCAGCCCCTGCTGGAACTCTCCTCCACCACCGCCGTGAAGAGCGCGGCCGAGAGCGGCGCCGGGCCCTGCGTCCTGAGCGAGCTGGCCCTCGGCGAGGAACTCTCCGCGCGCCGGCTGGTCCCCGTACCGCTCACCGGCGTACGGCTCCGGCGCCAGCTGCGGGCCGTCTGGCCCACCGGCCACCGCCCGGCCGGACCCGCCCGCGACCTGCTCGCGCTGACCGCGCGGACGGGCTGACCCGGACAGCCCTCAGTCCAGCGCCGCCGGACCCCCGGGCTCCTCGCCACCGAGCGCCACCCCCGAGAGCCCGAGCCGCTTAGCCCCCGCGACGAGGGAGGCGATCGTGCGTGCCGCCGCCGGGTAGCCGAGCCCGGCCGGGGGGTGGATGTTGGAGACGCAGTTGCGCTCCGCGTCCCGCCGCCCGGTCCGGGGCCCGTACGTCAGATACACCCCGAGGCTGTCGGCGGCGCTGAGCCCGGGGCGTTCGCCGATCAGGACGAGCACCAGCCGGGCGCCGACCCGTTCCCCGATCTCGTCCCCGAGCGCCACCCGCGCCTGGGAGGCGAGGACCACCGGAACGGCCTCCCGGCCACCGCCACCGTCCCCGCTCCTGCCTCCGCTCCCGTCGAGCAGCGGCACCAGCGCCCCCAGCAGCGGCAGCGCGTGGAGCTGGACCGCCGTGGCGGAGAGCCCGTCCGCGATCACCACCAGCGTGCCGCCGCCGGGCAGCCCCGCCAGGCGCGGCCCGTCGTCCGGGTGCAGCCTCCGGCCCAGATCGGGGCGGCGCAGATAGACCGCCCGGTCCGGGGCGGCGCTGCGCACCTCGGCGACCGGATGGCCCGTCAGCCCCGCACGCAGGGCGGCGAAGTCCACCGCCTGGTGGACCGCGTCCCGCGCCAGGGCGTGCGCCGCCTGGAACTCCAGCAGACGCCGCGACGGCAGCCCCTGGCCCGTCCGCCCGAGCCCCACCCGGGCCGGAGTGTGCCGCCGCAGCGGCTCCCAGGGATCGGGGTTCTCCGCGGCCTTCTCCGGGTCCGTCACGCTTCTCCGATCATCGCGGCGAGACCGGCGGCCAGCGGGCTCTGCGCGACCGGCGCCACCGCCCGGCCCTCGGAGTCGTACATCCCCATCCGCTCCATCCACGCCTCGAACTCCGGCGCCGGACGCAGCCCCAGCACGGACCGTACGTACAGCGCGTCGTGGAAGGAGGTGGACTGGTAGTTCAGCATCACGTCGTCGGAGCCCGGGACGCCCATCACGAAGGTGCAGCCCGCCACCCCGAGCAGCGTCAACAGGCTGTCCATGTCGTCCTGGTCGGCCTCGGCGTGGTTGGTGTAGCAGACGTCGACGCCCATCGGCAGACCGAGCAGCTTGCCGCAGAAGTGGTCCTCCAGGCCCGCCCGGACGATCTGCTTGCCGTCGTAGAGGTACTCCGGGCCGATGAACCCGACCACCGTGTTGACCAGCAGCGGACGGAACCGCCGCGCCACGGCGTAGGCGCGGGCCTCCAGCGTCTGCTGGTCGACGCCGTGGTGCGCGTCGGCGGAGAGCGCGCTGCCCTGGCCGGTCTCGAAGTACATGACGTTGTCCCCGAGTTCGCCCCGCCCCAGCGAGAGCGCCGCGTCGTGGGCCTCCGCGAGCAGGGTCAGATCGATGCCGAACGCGCGGTTGGCGGCCTCGGTCCCGGCGACCGACTGGAAGACCAGATCCACCGGAGCGCCCCGCTCGATCGCCCGGAGCGTCCGCGTGACATGGGCGAGCACACAGGTCTGCGTCGGGATCGCGTAACGCTGCCGGATCTCGTCCGTCAGCCGCAGCAGATCCGTCACCGAGGCCAGGGAGTCGGACGCCGGGTTGATGCCGATGACCGCGTCCCCGCAGCCGTACAGCAGCCCGTCGAGCACGGAGGCCGCGACGCCCCGGGGATCGTCCGTCGGGTGGTTGGGCTGGAGGCGCACCGAGAGCCGCCCCGGCAGTCCGATCGTGTTCCGGAACCGGGTGACGACCGTGCACGCGCGGGCCACCTGGATCAGATCCTGGTTGCGCATCAGCTTGCTCACCGCGGCGGCCATCTCCGGGGTGAGCCCCGGCGCCAGCGCCGCGAGCGCGGCGGGGGTCGCCCGGTGGGAGAGCAGCCAGTCGCGGAACCCGCCGACCGTCAGCCCGGCGACGGGCGCGAACGCACCGGCGTCGTGGGTGTCGACGATCAGCCGGGTGACCTCGTCGTCCTCGTAGGGCACCACCGGATCTTCGAGGAAGGCCCGCAGTTCCACCTCGGCCAGCGCGATCCGGGCCGCCGTACGCTCCGCGTCGCTCCGCGCGGCGACCCCCGCGAGCTCGTCCCCGGAACGCGCCGGACCGGCCCGGCCGAGCAGTTCGCGCAACCCGTCGAACCGGAAACCGACCACCCCGACGGAGGCCGTGTACTGGGGCATCCCCGCACTCCTTCACCCGACAGGCGCTGAGCCCCCGAGCCTGCCACACGGCGCACCCTCTTCGGAGGAGGGGCCGCGCCGCCGCACGGCGCACCGTCCTCAGAGGAACGTCCGTCCCTCGCCCCGGTACGTCGGCACGGTGGCCGTGATCCGGTCGCCCTCGATCAGGTGCAACGCGTCGAACCGCTCGCACAGTTCGCCCGCCTTCGCGTGCCGGAACCACACCTTGTCGCCGATCAGCAGATCGTCGGCGGCCGACCCCAGCAGCGGCGTCTGGACCTCGCCGGGCCCCTCCTGCGGGTCGTAGCGCAGCCCCTGCGGGAGGTACGGGACGGGGAGCCGGTCCGGGCCCGCCGCGCCGGACGCCGGATAGCCGCCGCCCAGCACCGTCACCACGCCCACCCCCGGCCTGCGCACGACGGGCTGCGCGAAGAGCGCCGCCGGACGCCCGGTGAACGACGTGTAGTTGTCGAAGAGCCGGGGGACGTACAGCCCCGATCCGGCCGCGATCTCCGTCACCGCGGACTCCGCCGCGGTGTGCTGCACGCTGCCGGTGCCGCCCCCGTTGACGAACTCCAGGTCCGGCACGACCGCGCGCACCGCACGCACCACCTCGGCCCGGCGCACCACCAGCTCCCGGCGGGCCGTCGCCTGCATCAGCCGGATGGCCCGGGACCGCAGCGGACGCCCGGAGACCGCGTCCCCGACCCCCGCGATGTGCCCCTCGTACGCCATCAGGCCCACCAGGCGGAACCCCGGCCGCCGGGCCACCGACCGTGCCAGTTCGGCCAGTCGGTCGGGGGAACGCAGCGGCGAGCGGAGCGCGCCGACCCTCACCCGGCCGCCCAGCAGGCGCAGCGAGGTGTCCAGCTCCAGCGCGACCCGGATCTCCTCCGCGCCGCCCGCGCGGGACGCGTCGATCAGCTCCAGCTGCGCCGGGTCGTCCACCATCACCGTCACCGAGGCGGCGAGCTTCGGGTCGGCGGCCAGCTCGGCGAAGGCCGAGCGGTCGGCGGACGGGTAGGCGAGCAGCACGTCGTCGAAGCCCGCCCGGGCCAGCCAGAGCGACTCCGCCAGGGTGAAGGACATGATCCCCGCGAACCCCGGCCGGGCGAGCACCCGTTCCAGCAGGGCCCGGCAGCGGACGGACTTGCTCGCCACCCGGATCGGCTTCCCGGCGGCGCGGGCGACGAGGTCGTCGGCGTTGGCGTCGAACGCCTCCAGGTCGACCACCGCGAGCGGTGCGTCGAGATGGGCGGTGGCCCGGTCGTAACGGGCCCGGTCGGTGGCGCGCACAGTCATGGCGGCAGCTTGCCAGAGAGGCGTACCCGCCGGTAAGGGCCCGTGCGGAACAGCCGTTCCACGATCCCGCCCCCCGCCGGACCCGGTACGGGCGCAACCGGCCGGGAACGGAAGGCGCGGAAGCGACGCCCGGACGGACCCGTTCCCCGCGGCCCGCCCGCAGCCCGTAGAGTGACCGGCACGCGGCGACCAACGGGCTTGCCCGGGTGCGTGTTCCGCGAGCGGCAGCGGTACGCGAGGTGAATCAGGGGGACGGGATGAGCACCGAGGCGCAGCACGCTCCCGTGCCGCCCCGCCCACCGGTCCCGCCCGGCACCACCACGCCCCCGCCCGGCGCCGCCACCCCCCAGCCGCCCGGAGCTCCCACGCCGGTCCCGGGCGCCGCCGCCCCCGGCGCTCCCGCCCCGACCGCACCCGCCGTGCCCGCGCCGCCCGCCGGGCCTCCGCCTGTTCCCGCCCCGTCCGCACCCGCCTTGCCCGCCCCGTCCGCACCCGCCGTGCCCGCCCCGTCCGCACCCGCCGTGCCCGCGCCGCCCGCCGGGCCTCCGGCCGTTCCTCCCGCGCCCGCCGCCTCCTCCGGCCGGCCCCCCTCCGACTCCGGGCGGATCACCTCCGAGACCACCCGGCGCCTGCGCCCGGGAACCCCGGCCGCGCAGCCCCCCGTACCGCCTCCGGTGCCGCCGTCCGTCCCCGCACCGACCCCGTCCGAGACCACCACCCGGCTGCGGCCCGTCCCGGCCGCCCCCGCGCGCCCCGCACCCCAGGTCCCGGGAGCCCGGCCCCCGTCCGCGCCCGTCCAGCCGCCCGCCCAGCCGCCCGTGCTGCCGTCCGTCCAGCCGTCCGTGCCGCCGCCCGCCGCCCGGCGCAGGCCCGTCGGGGCGGTGGACCTCACCCCGCCGCCCGGCGCCCTGCCCGGCCCGCCGCCGGCCCCGTACGGGACGCGGCCCCCCGGCCCGTACCCCGTACCGCCGCGCTACGGCTTCCCCGAAACGCCGATGGAGCGGACCACCCGGCTGCGGCCGATCAGGCCGGAGCCCCGGCAGCGGGCCAGGACCGTCGCCGCGGCCGTCTGCGTCGTGCTCGGCATCGGCCTGATCGGCGGGGCGGCGGCCGGGGTGTGGCTCACCGACGACGCCTCCGCCTCGTCCGGCGGGAACACCTCCTGGTCCACCGCGCGCAGCGCCTGGCACAGCCTCCCCGTCGACACGCTCTTCCCCCGCACCCTCCAGGGCAGGGGGGCCGGGCCGGGCGGAGCCGACCGGGTGTGGACCCGGCTCGGGGTGGCCGCCGACGGCGACTGCGCCGAGGCCTTGGACCCGTTGCTGGTACGCGCCCTCGGACCGGTCGGCTGCGTACGCGTGGTCCGCGCCACCTACACCGACGCGACGCGCAGCACGGTCACCACCGTCGGCATGGTCTTCACGGAGGCGGACGACGCCGCGATGCGGGCGCTCGCCACCCGGTTCGCCGACCAGAAGCTCGGCGAGCGCAAGGACCTGATGCCCCGTACGTACCCCGTGCCGGGCACCGCTGCCGAGGGGTTCGGGGCCGCCCAGCGTGCCGCCTGGACGACGCACGTCCTGACCGAGCTGCCCGTCCTCGTGTACGCGGTCTCCGGATTCGCGGACGGACGGGCCGTCACCGGTCCGCAGCCCGCCGCCCTGGCCATGGCCAGGGGCGCCACCACGGCCGTCGCCGAGGCGGGCCTAGGCAACGACGCCGAGGGCGTGGCCGACCGGGTGGAACGCGCCCTGCGCACGACGGTCGCCGACCTGACGGAGAAGAAGCCGCGATGAGCACCCGCGTCCCCGCCGCACCCGGCACCGCCCGCGCCACCGCCGCCACCGGGCGGGCGAGGGCCGTGCGGGCCCTCGTCGCCGCCTCTGCCGCCGGGCTGCTCGCGCTGCTGCCCGCCACCCCGGCGCGGGCCGACGCCATCCGCGACCAGCAGTGGGCCCTCGCCTCCCTCCACACCGACCAGGCCTGGCGGACGACCAAGGGCAGGGGCATCACCGTCGCGGTGCTCGACACCGGCGTCGACGACAGCCACCCCGACCTCGCCGGTGGAGTGCTCCCCGGCAAGGACCTCATCGGCTTCGGCGCGGGCCCCGGCGACAAGGCGTGGGCCCTGCACGGCACCGCCATGGCCGGCATCATCGCCGGGCACGGCAACGGTCCCGGCCAGAGCGACGGCGTGCTCGGCGTCGCACCCGAGGCGAAGATCCTGCCGGTCCGGGTGATCCTGGAATCCACCGACGCGGCCCGGTCGAAGGCGCGCAAGTCCCGGGGAACCGCACTCGCCGACGGCATCCGCTGGGCCGCCGACCACGGTGCCGACGTCATCAACCTCTCGCTGGGCGACGACAGCAAGTCCGCCCACGCGGACGCCTCCGAGGACAACGCCATCCAGTACGCCCTCGCGAAGGGCGTCTCCGTCGTCGCCTCGGCGGGCAACAGCGGCGAGAAGGGGGACAGCACCTCCTACCCGGCGGCCTACCCCGGCGTCATCGCCGTCGCCGCCGTCGACAAGTACGGCACCCACGCCTCGTTCTCCACCCGGCACTGGTACGCCACCGTCAGCGCGCCCGGCGTCGACATCGTCGTCGCCAACCCGGACCGGCACTACTACATCGAGTGGGGTACCTCGGCCGCCGCGGCCTTCGTGTCCGGAGCCGTCGCCCTGGTCCGTGCCGCGCACCCCGGCCTCACCCCGGCCGAGATCAAGACGCTCCTCGCGAAGACGGCCCGTGACGCCCCGGCCGGCGGCCGGGACGACACCCACGGCTACGGCATCGTCGATCCGCCGGCGGCCATCGCGGCGGGCGGGGACGCCGCACAGGCGGACGGCAAGGCCGCCGCGGCCGGTTACGGCAAGAAGTACTTCGGCTCCGGCCCCGACCCCGCGACCGACGGCGGCGGACCGGCCGCCTGGACCGCCCCGGCCGCCGGAGTGGCGGGCGTCCTGTTCCTGGCGGTCGCCGTGGTGCTGTGGCGCGGCAGGAACCGCCCGGCCTCCCCCTTCGGCTGACCCGCCGCCCTCTCGGCCCGCCGCGTCGTCAGCCGGCCGCCGCGAGCGCCCCCACCGCCGCCTTCGCCGCCGCCTCGACCAGCGTGATCCCCGCCTGCTGGGTGGCGTGCCCGTCGCTGAGCACGGCCACCAGATACGTCCTGCCGTCCGACTCGACCCGCCCCACGCTGTTGATGTCCCACAGCCCGGTGGTGGTCCGGGGCATCCAGCCGTTCTTCAGGAGCGCGTCGCCGCCCGCCGCGGAGACGCCCCACCGCTGGTCCGCCTCCACCCGGCCCATCAGCTCCTGGACGTAGGCCCGCGACGTCGCCGACAGTGGGGAGTCCGCGGTCCCGGCGGACGGGGCGAACACCGCCTCCAGCAGCCGCACCTGGTCGGCCGCGTCGGTCTGGCTCAACCCCCACGCGTGGGAGGCGGTCGTACCGGTCAGCCCCAGCCGCTCGTTCGCCGCGTCGAGCGCGCTCTCGCCGCCGACCACCTGGAGCAGCCGGGTGGCCGAGGCGTTGTCACTGTTCTCGATCATGGTGGCCGCCGAGGCCCGCTCGCTCGCGGTCAGCTCCCGGCCCTCGTCCTGCGCGGCCAGCAGCAACGCGGCCAGGATGTCCACCTTCACGATGCTGGCCGTGTCGAAGGTCTGCCCGGCGGTGCTCTCGTACGCCCCGCTCGCCCCGCTCTCCGTGTCGAGGACCGCGACCGACAGCCGTGCGTCACCGGCCACCGGCCGGACGGCCGCCGCCACCAGCGCGTCGTACTCCACCGCGGGCTCCTCACCTGTCGCGCTCGACGCCGCGGAGGGTGTACCGCCCCCCGGCGAGGCGGCCCGCGACGAGGCCGAGGCTACCGAGGCCACCGGGTCGGCCGCGCCGTCGGCCGAGCGGCTCGTCAGATACGCGCCGCCGGCCGCCGTACCGGCCAGCACGACCAACGCCGTCACCGAGGCGGACATCACTGACCTGCGTATTCTCCGTCGGGGCATGGCCGCACGCTAGGAACCGCATCTGAGAGGAGCCTGTGGCGAACCTGTCGTCCGGGTGAGAAAAGGGACCCACTACGCTCGTCCCGTGGAGCTCAAGAACATCCCGGACCCCGGTTTCTCCGACGACGACGGCACCGCCGCCCCCGAGCTGACGGCGGCGCTCACCGCGTGGTCGAAGGAGCGGTCGGCCGTCGGGCCGGTGCTCGCCGCCCTCCGTGAGGCCCGGCTCCTGGTACCCGTCGTCGCCGTCCTCGGCGAGGTGGAAGAGGACGAGAACGGGCTGCGCCGCGAGAAGACCAGCGACATGGCCGTCCCCACCCTCAAGGCGGGGAACCGGCGCGCGCTGCCCGCCTTCACCTCCACCGCGTCCCTGGCGCTCTGGGACCCGCAGGCCCGCCCCGTCGCCGTACCCCTCCACCAGGCGCTCCAGGCCGCCGCCCACGAGAAGGCGGACACGATCGTGCTGGACCTCGCCGGGCCCGTCGCCTTCGAGCTCTCCGGCTCCGCGCTGCGCGCCCTCGCCGAGGGACGGACCAGCGCCGACCCGCTGGACGACCCCGCCGTCGTCACGGCCGTACGGGACGTCGTCGCGGCCGAACCCGCCGTGCTCCGAGCCCACCTGGGCCCGGGCAGCGCCGACGGCACCCTCGCGCTCGTCCTCGCCCCGGACGCCGTACCCGCCGAGGCCGCGCGTCGGGTGGCCTCCGCGCTCTCCGCCAGCGAGGTGCTGCGCGCCCGGCTCGTACGCGGCCTCGACCTCGCCGTGCTGCCGGCCGACGCGCCCGCTCCCGGCGAGGCGCTCTTCTCCCGCTGAGCGTCCGGCGCGTTCTTCTCCCGATGGGCGTCCGGCGCGCTCTTCTCCCGAGGGTGTCCGGCCGCCGCGCGAGTCTGCCGGGCGCACGGCTGGTGACGGCCGTCCGCAGGGCGCATGGTCGGCCTCCGGAGCGGTCCCCGCCACCTGAACGGCTCAGCGAGCGCGTCCGTCCCTTTGCCCGGAAACTGGGCGAAGTGAAATAAAGCCGGACGAACTTCGCGAGGTGGTTGTATGCAGACGCGGACAGTTGTCTCAGAGTTCCTGGGGACACTGCTCCTGGTGTTCTTCGCCGTCGGCTCCGCGGTGCTCGCCGTCGACTTCATCGGAACGGTGGGCATCGCCCTCGCGTTCGGGTTCACCCTGCTGGCGCTCGCCTACGCGCTCGGGCCGATCTCCGGCTGCCACGTGAACCCCGCGGTGACCCTCGGCATGCTGATGGCCCGGCGCATCGACCCCCGTACGGCGGTCACCTACTGGGTCGCCCAGTTCGCGGGCGGCATCGCGGGAGCGGCGCTGCTCTTCCTGCTGGCGAAGCAGGTCCCGGGACTCCAGACGCACGGCAAGTTCGGCAGCAACGGCTACGGCGCCCGCTCGGAGGTCCACCTCAGTCAGGGCGGCGCGTTCCTCGCCGAGGTGGTGCTGACGTTCCTGCTGGTCTTCGTCGTCCTGGCGGTGACCCACAAGGTCGCGGTGATCGGCTTCGACGGCCTCCCCATCGGCCTGTCGCTCGCGGTGATCCACCTGGTGGGCATCCCGTTGACCGGTACGTCGGTCAACCCCGCCCGGAGCCTGGGACCCGCCCTCTTCGCCGGCGGCCCCGCCCTCTCCCAGCTCTGGCTCTTCATCGTGGCGCCACTCGTGGGCGGCGTCATCGCCGCGCTCGCCCACCGTCTGACGCACCCGGTCTCCACGGGTGCCGCCGAGGCGGGCGACGTTCCGGCCGACGAGGCGGGGACGGCCTGAACGACGGCATCCGCCGGACAGTACGGAGCCCGCCGTCCCCACAGGGGAGGCGGGCTCCGTACTGTTGTCCGGCGGCGGACAACCCTTAGCCGTAGACCGGACCCGTGTACTTCTCGCCCGGCCCGGTGCCCGGCTCGTCCGGTACGAGCGAGGCCTCGCGGAAGGCGAGCTGGAGCGACTTCAGCCCGTCGCGCAGCGGCGATGCGTGGAAGGTACTGATCTCGGTCGTGCTGGCGTCCAGCAGGCCGGCGAGGGCGTGCACGAGCTTGCGGGCCTCGTCGAGGTCCTTGTGCTCCTCGCCCTCCTCGGTCAGGCCGAGCTTCACGGCGGCTGCGCTCATCAGGTTGACCGCGACGGTCACGATCACCTCGACGGCGGGGACCTCCGCGATGTCGCGGGCCATCGCGTCGAAGCCGGGGTTCTCGGTGCTGGGGGCGTCACTCATGCCCCACACGATACGGCGGATCCCGTACGTCCCCGCGCGCGGGAGCCGGACCGGGCGGCCGGGCGGCCGTGCGGCACACGATTTACGTTTCCGTCCGGCGACTGCTAACCTTG
Source organism: Streptomyces sp. NPDC060184 (assembly GCF_042728795.1). Classification (NCBI taxonomy): domain Bacteria; kingdom Bacillati; phylum Actinomycetota; class Actinomycetes; order Kitasatosporales; family Streptomycetaceae; genus Streptomyces; species Streptomyces sp. NPDC060184. The sequence goes on along the minus strand of NZ_JBHWYX010000017.1, from coordinate 24,745 downwards.
TGTAACGACCGGCCGGACACCTATGTGCTCGGCCCACAAGTGGAGGCTCCGATCTCCCACCTGGTCGCCCTCAGGGCGACGGGTCACCGGTCAGACGGCCACCATCGTTCCGTACGGACGATGGAGCCGTCCGATGCGCCCCGCGGATTGCACGCGGCGGTGTTCCGGTATTTCCAGGAGCCCCGCCTGTGTTCCCGTCCGGGGCATTTTTCATATCCCGGCGCGGTTGGTCTTGTCGAAAACAGACGTTACGAGGCTGTCCGCCAGGCGGTCCCGTGGTGCTACCTAGGAGGATCCATCAGCGCCGAGCCCCGCATCAACGACAGGATTCGCGTTCCCGAGGTGCGACTTGTCGGACCCAGCGGCGAGCAGGTCGGGATTGTTCCGCTTGCCAAGGCCCTGGAGCTCGCACAGGAGTACGACCTCGACCTGGTCGAGGTGGCGGCGACCGCCCGTCCGCCCGTGTGCAAGCTCATGGACTACGGGAAGTTCAAGTACGAGTCGGCCATGAAGGCCCGTGAGGCGCGCAAGAACCAGGCGCACACGGTCATCAAGGAGATGAAGCTCCGGCCGAAGATCGACCCGCACGACTATGACACCAAGAAGGGTCACGTCGTCCGGTTCCTGAAGCAGGGCGACAAGGTCAAGATCACGATCATGTTCCGTGGTCGTGAGCAGTCCCGCCCGGAGCTCGGCTTCCGCCTGCTCCAGCGTCTCGCTTCGGACGTCGAGGAACTCGGCTTCATCGAGTCCAACCCCAAGCAGGACGGCCGGAACATGATCATGGTTCTGGGCCCGCACAAGAAGAAGACCGAAGCCATGGCGGAGGCCCGCGAGGCGCAGGCCGCCCGCAAGGCCGAGCGCCAGGGCGCCACCCAGGACACCGAGTCCGCGGGTGAGTCCCCGGCCCAGGCCGAGGCTCCGGCCGAGGCTTCGGCCGAGACACCTTCCGAGGCATGACCTCGGGGCCGCCATCCAGGTGGCCCCCGGTCCTCCCGGAACCCACAGAGATCTGACGCCCCTGATTGCGCGGTGCCCGCACCGTGAGGGGCGCCACTGACGAGGAGAGAACGGCGCGATGCCGAAGAACAAGACGCACAGCGGTACCAGCAAGCGCTTCAAGATCACCGGCTCCGGCAAGGTGCTCCGCGAGAAGGCGGGCAAGCGCCACCTCCTGGAGCACAAGTCGTCCAAGAAGACCCGCTCGCTGACCGGCACGGTCGTCGTGGCTCCGGCCGACGCCAAGAAGATCAAGAAGCTTCTCGGCAAGTGAGGTCCTGGCCCCCGGTGAATCCGGGCGGCCGACCTCGATCACACCGGGACCAATTCGTTTCCGGGCTGGGTGCGTCGAAGACATGAACACCAGCCCCGCTACAAGGAGTTAAAAGTGGCACGCGTCAAGCGGGCAGTAAACGCCCACAAGAAGCGCCGGGCGATCCTCGAGGCCGCCAGCGGTTACCGCGGTCAGCGTTCGCGCCTGTACCGCAAGGCCAAGGAGCAGGTCACCCACTCCCTGGTCTACAACTACAACGACCGCAAGAAGCGCAAGGGCGACTTCCGCCAGCTCTGGATCCAGCGCATCAACGCCGCTGCCCGCCAGAACGGCATGACCTACAACCGCCTCATCCAGGGTCTGAAGGCCGCCAACATCGAGGTGGACCGCAAGATCCTGGCCGAGCTCGCGGTCAACGACGCCAACGCGTTCGCCGCCCTCATCGAGGTCGCGAAGAAGGCCCTCCCGGCCGACGTGAACGCCCCCAAGGCCGCCTGACCCAGGCGTACTTGAAGGTGCTTGACCCGGACCCGCAGGCGCTCGTCGCCTGCGGGTCCGGTGCGTCACACGCCCTCCCGGTGCGTCACACGCCCTCCCGGTGCGTCACACGCCCTCCCGGTGCGCGTGACCCGATCCGCCGGACACCCCCGAGTCCCGCCGCACGCAGAGAGGCCCGCCGCCGACCATGGGCATCCCCGAACTGATCTCCCCGCGTTCGCCCCGCGTCGCCGCCGCCCGGAGGCTGGCCAAGCGGAACTTCCGCGTCAAGGAGCGCCGGTTCATCGCCGAGGGGCCACAGGCCGTGCGCGAGGCCGCCACGCACCGGGGCGCCGACGGCGAACCCACCCTGATCGAGCTGTTCGCCACCGTGGAAGCCGCCGAGCGGTACACGGAGATCATCGACGCCGCCCACGCGGCCGGTGCCCGGGTGCACCTCGCCGACGCGGACGTCCTCGCCGACGTCTCCCAGACCGTCACCCCCCAGGGCCTGATCGGCGTCTGCCGCTTCCTGGACTCGCCGTTCGAGGACATCCTCGCCGCGAAGCCCCGCCTGGTGGCCGTACTGGCGAACGTACGCGACCCCGGCAACGCCGGTACGGTCCTGCGCTGCGCCGACGCGGCGGGCGCGGACGCCGTGGTCCTCACCGACGCCTCGGTCGACCTGTACAACCCCAAGTCGGTGCGCGCGTCGGTCGGCTCGCACTTCCACCTGCCGGTCGCGATCGGCGTACCGGTCGAGCTGGCCGTGCAGGGGCTGCGGGACGCCGGTGCGCGGGTGCTCGCCGCGGACGGGGCCGGTACCGCCGACCTCGACGACGAACTCGACGCCGGCACCATGGGCGGCCCCACCGCCTGGGTCTTCGGCAACGAGGCCTGGGGCCTCCCCGAGGAGACCCGCGCCCTCGCCGACGCGGTGGTCCGGGTGCCCATCCACGGCAAGGCGGAGAGCCTCAACCTCGCCACCGCCGCCGCCGTCTGCCTCTACGCCTCCGCACGCGCGCAGCGTCCCCGCACGGCTTCCTGACCCGGGCACCGCCGCACGCCCCCGCGGGGTGCCGCCGGTTCACCGACGCCCAGGGCCCGTACGGGGGTTGTCCCGCGGCGCCGCGGGGCCGGGCGCGCTCCTTCTTCCGCGCGACAACCCCGCACAGGCCCTAGTAGGGTGACGGGCTCGGGGCCCACTGCACCGGTTCGAGAGGTGGGGTACGGGAAAATGGCTGTCGGCATGAGCAGGCCACGTCGGACGACGAACACCGTCGTACGCCCCGGGGCGGACGCGTACGGAGCGGACGGCTCCGCTCCCTCGGACACCTTCCTCGGCGTCGAGCCGGACGACCTGCCGGACGGGCTGGTCGTCGCCGACCGGACCGGGCGCATCGTCTGCTTCAACGCCGCCGCCGTCAAGATCACTTCTGTGACGAAGGAAGTCGCCCTCGGGAGCGACCTGGAGCAGGCGCTGCCCCTCGAAGACCTCAAGGGCCGCCGCTGGTGGACCCTGACCGATCCCTACGGAGGCCTCGCCACCCGGGTCGGCCAGCCCGAGCGGAACCTGCTGCTTCCCGGTGGGCGCGAGGTCCTGGTCTCCGCGCGGTACGTCCGCGACCACCCCACCGGACCCGTCCGGCGGGTCGTCGTCCAGCTCCGTTCGACCGAGGCCCGCCGCCGTACCGAGCGCAGCCACTCCGACCTCATCGCCACCGTCGCCCACGAGCTGCGCTCCCCGCTGACCTCGGTCAAGGGGTTCACCGCCACGCTGCTCGCCAAGTGGGAACGTTTCTCCGACGACCAGAAGCGGCTGATGCTGGAGACGGTCGACGCCGACGCCGGCCGCATCACCCGCCTCATCGCCGAGCTGCTGGACATCTCCCGGATCGACTCCGGCCGGCTGGAGCTGCGCCGCCAGCCCGTCGACATCTCCGCCGCCGTCGCCCGCCACGTACAGGCCCTCGTCGCCAGCGGCCAGTCGCCCGACCGCTTCCTCGTCCGAACCGAGCACCCGCTGCCCGATCTCTGGGCCGACCCCGACAAGATCGACCAGGTGCTCGGCAACCTGCTGGAAAACGCGGTGCGCCACGGCGAGGGAACTGTCACCATCGACATCGCACCCGCTCCGGCGGACAACGACGAGACAGGAACGGCGGTCACCGTGAGCGACGAAGGGCCCGGCATCCCCGAGGAGTCGATGGCCCGCGTCTTCACCCGCTTCTGGCGCGGCAGCAAGCGCGGCGGCACCGGCCTGGGCCTCTACATCGTCAAGGGCATCGTCGCCGCCCACGGCGGCACCATCACGGTCGACCGGGCGCCCGGCGGGGGCGCGGAGTTTCGATTTATCCTGCCCGTGAGCACCCCCGCGTACCTGCGCTGATCAGGATCGCGCGGCGGGGCCCGGCGCCTTCGCACCACGTGGTGGAGGGCCTCCGGGCAGCCCACGGGCTTCGTACCGCCCCCACGGCCTTTAGACTCGACCTTTGGCACCTTTGCGTCCTCCTGCCGTCGAGCAGGGCCACGGGGGTCTCGGGGTGTCCCCCGATACGGGCAGTATCAGCCAATCGGAAGCACGGGAAGAGATGTCGGCACCGAACAAGTCGTACGACCCAGTCGAGGTCGAGGCACTGAAACCGGAAGAGATCGAGCGCATGCGGGACGAGGCGTTCGCCGCCTTCGCCGCCGCGGGCGACCTCGACGCGCTCGCCCAGGCGAAGACCGCGCACACCGGGGGTACCTCGCCGCTGTCGCTCGCCAACCGCGAGATCGGAGCCCTGCCGCCGCAGGCCAAGGCCGAGGCGGGCAAGCGCGTGGGCCAGGCCCGCGGCGCCGTCTCCAAGGCCCTGGCCGCGCGCCAGGCCGAGCTGGAGGCCGAGCGGGACGCCCGGGTGCTCGTCGAGGAGGCCGTGGACGTCACGCTGCCCTACGACCGCACCCCGGCCGGCGCCCGCCACCCGCTGACGACCATGATGGAGCGCGTCGCGGACGTCTTCGTGGCCATGGGCTACGAGATCGCGGAGGGCCCCGAGGTCGAGGCGGAGTGGTTCAACTTCGACGCCCTCAACTTCGTGCCCGACCACCCGGCGCGCCAGATGCAGGACACCTTCTTCGTCCGCGGCACGACGGCCGACGGCCGTCCCACCGAGGGCGACGAGTCCGGCGTCGTGCTGCGTACCCACACCTCGCCCGTCCAGGCGCGGTCGCTGCTCACCCGCAAGCCCCCCGTCTACGTGGTCTGCCCCGGCCGGGTCTACCGCACCGACGAGCTCGACGCGACGCACACCCCGGTCTTCCACCAGATCGAGCTGCTCGCGATCGACGAGGGCCTGACCATGGCCGACCTCAAGGGCACCCTGGACCACATGGTGCAGGCGCTCTTCGGCGCGGACATGAAGACCCGGCTGCGGCCGAACTACTTCCCGTTCACCGAGCCGTCCGCCGAGATGGACATGGTCTGCTTCGTCTGCCGCGGCGAGTCCGTCGGCAACCCCGACCGCCCCTGCCGCACCTGCGGCAGCGAGGGCTGGATCGAGCTGGGCGGCTGCGGCATGGTCAACCCGAAGGTGCTCGTCGCCTGCGGTGTCGACCCCGAGAAGTACAGCGGATTCGCCTTCGGGTTCGGCATCGAACGGATGCTGATGTTCCGCCACAACGTCGAAGACATGCGAGACCTGGTCGAGGGTGACATCCGGTTCACCCGACCGTTCGGGATGGAGATCTGATGCGCGTCCCGCTTTCCTGGCTGCGGGAATACGTCGACCTGCCGGCTTCCGAGACCGGCCGTGAGGTACAGGCCAAGCTCGTGGCCGCCGGCTTCGAGGTCGAGACCGTCGAGCAGACCGGCGCCGGCCTCACCGGCCCGCTGGTCGTCGGAGAGGTACTGACCATCGAGGAGCTGGAGGGCTTCAAGAAGCCCATCCGCTTCTGCACCGTCGACGTCGGCACCGCCAACGGCACGGGCGAACCGCAGGAGATCGTCTGCGGCGCCCGCAACTTCGCCGTCGGCGACAAGGTCGTCGTGGTCCTGCCCGGCGCCGTCCTGCCCGGCGACTTCGCGATCGCCGCGCGCAAGACGTACGGCAAGACCTCGCACGGCATGATCTGCTCCACCGACGAACTCGGCATGGGCGACGACGGCACCCACGGCATCATCGTGCTGTCGCCGGAGACCGAGGCGGGCACCGACGCGATCGAGCTGCTTCAGCTCGTCGACGAGGTCCTCGACATCGCCGTCACCCCCGACCGCGGCTACGCCCTGTCGATGCGCGGCATCGCCCGCGAGACCGCCACCGCGTACGGCCTGCCGCTGCGCGACCCGGCGCTGCTCGACGTACCGGCGCCGAACGCGTACGGCTACCCGGTCCGGATCAGCGACCCGTTCGGCTGCCCGCGCTTCACCGCGCGCACCGTCACCGGTCTCGATCCCGAGGCCCGCTCGCCGCTCTGGATGACGCGCCGGCTGCAGAAGGCCGGCATGCGCGCCGTCTCGCTCGCCGTCGACATCACCAACTACGTGATGCTGGAGCTCGGCCAGCCGCTGCACGCCTACGACCGCACCCGCGTCGAAGGCCCCATCGGCGTCCGCCGCGCCCAGCAGGGCGAGAAGCTCACCACCCTCGACGGTGTCGTCCGCGTCCTGGACGCCGAAGACCTCGTCATCACCGACGACCGCGGCCCCATCGGCCTCGCCGGTGTCATGGGCGGCGCCCACACGGAGATCGCCGACGCCGGCACGGAGACCGCCACCACCGAGGTCGTCGTCGAGGCCGCGAACTTCGACGCGCTCTCGATCGCCCGCACCTCGCGCCGGCACAAGCTGTCCACCGAGGCGTCCAAGCGCTTCGAGCGCGGCGTCGACCCGCAGGCCGCCGGCGCTGCCGCGCAGCGCACGGTCGACCTGCTGGTGCTGCTCGCCGGCGGGACCGCCGAGGCGGGCGTCACCGAGATCACCGCCCCCTCCGCGCCCCGCACCATCGCGATGCCCGCGAACCACCCCAGCCGGGTGGCCGGGGTCGACTACGGCCGCGAGATCGTCGTCCGCCGCCTCCAGGAGGTCGGCTGCGACGTCTACGGGCAGGACGAGCTCCTGGTCACCGTGCCGTCCTGGCGCCCCGACCTGAGCGAGCCGAACGACCTCGCCGAAGAGGTCATCCGGCTGGAGGGCTACGAGAACCTCCCGTCGACCCTGCCGACCCCGCCGTCGGGCCGCGGTCTCACCGACCGCCAGCGCCTCGGCCGCCGCATCGGCCGGGCCCTGGCGGGCGCAGGTTACGTCGAGGCGCTGAACTACCCGTTCATCGGGAACGCCGCCCTCGACCAGCTCGGCCTGGACACCGACGACGCGCGGCGCCGCACGGTCCTCCTCGCCAACCCGCTCTCCGACGAGGAGCCGGCGCTGCGCACCACGCTGCTGCCGGGCCTCCTCGGCGCACTGCGGCGCAACGACGGCCGCGGCTCCCACGACCTCGCGCTCTTCGAGACCGGGCTGGTCTTCCGGCCGACCGGTCACGAGACGCAGGCCGTCCGGCTCCCGGTGGACCGGCGCCCCTCGGAAGAGGAGATCGCCGCGCTCAACACCTCGCTGCCGCGTCAGCCGCGCCACGCCGCCGTCGTCCTCGCGGGCGCCCGCGAACAGGCCGGCTGGTGGGGCAAGGGCCGCCCGGCCACCTGGGCGGACTCCGTCGAGGCGGCACGCACCATCGCCCGCGAGGCGGGCGTCGAGGTGACGGTCCGCGCCGACCGGCACGCCCCGTGGCACCCCGGCCGCTGCGCCGCGCTGTACGTCACGGTGAACGGCGAGGAGACCCTCCTCGGACACGCGGGCGAACTCCACCCGCGCGTCGTCAAGGAGCTGCACCTCCCCGAGCGCACCAGCGCGATGGAGATCGAGACCGACGTCCTGGAGCGGGCCGCCGAAGGCGCGCTCCGCGCTCCCCGGATCTCCACCTTCCCGGTGGCGACCCAGGACATCGCGCTCATCGTCCCCGCCGACGTCCCCGCCGCCGAGGTCGAGGCGACGCTCCGCGAGGGCGCGGGCGAACTCCTCGAATCGCTCCGGCTGTTCGACGTGTTCACCGGCGACCAGATCGGTGAGGGCCGCAAGTCGCTCGCGTACGCGCTGCGCTTCCGCGCCCCGGACCGCACGCTGACGGTCGACGAGGCGTCGGCCGCCCGCGACGCCGCCGTGGCGCTCGCCGCCGAGCGCAACGGCGCGGTGCTGCGCGGGGCGTGACGCCCGGCGCGGCGGCCACCGCCGCACGGTGAGCGAGGGGCGCGTCCGGTCACCGGACGCGCCCCTCCTCCGTCTCGCCGTCCGCGGGGGACCGCACCCGGGCCCGGAGTCGGGACCGGAAGCGTTTCGGCCCCGGCCTCCGTCCCGTGGCCACCCCTCCTGTTCGTTCGGGCAGTGGGACCGTGCGGTCCCGCACCGCCCGCCCCGCCGTGGTGTGTCGGGCAGGCCGGCAGGGCGGGCGGTGCGGACGAGGGCCGTCGGAGCTTTACGAGGGGGAGCCGCGACGACCCGGCCGCGATCCGGCGAGACGCCCAGTCAACCCACGCCCGCCCCCGCGCGGGAGGGCGCACAGGGGGACGGTTCGGGCATTCCGTTCACACCCCGTGTGAATCGGTGCTTGGCTGGAACCTCGCGGCGTACGCGTCCGGCACAGACCCGACCCACCTGTCCCGGCCCGGCGCGGGAAGGGGGACGCGTGGAGCGCGACCGTACGGAGCCCAACATCCTGCTGGAGTCCCTCGTGGAGGAAGCGGGGATGTCGCGGGCGGGGCTCGCCGGCCACGTGAACCGGGCCGGCCAGGCCCGGGGACTGCGGCTGCGGTACGAACACACCGCCGTGTCCCGTTGGTTGAAGGGCCAGCGCCCGCGCGGCGAGGTGCCCGACCTGATCTGCGAGGTCCTCGCACGGCGTCTCGGGCGGCCCGTCACCCTCGACGACATCGGCATGGGCGCGCCGGGCGCACCGGCCGCACCGTCCCCCGGCACCCCGCTCGCCGGGTTCGTCGAACGGGCCACCGCGCTCTGGCGCGCGGACGGGCAGCACAACCCGCGGCTGACGGGCGTCCCCGCCGTCACCGGGACCGCGGCCGTCATGCCCGTCTGGGAGTGGGAGAACCCGCCCGAGGACAGGGACGTCTCCCGCCCGGGCCCCTCCCGCATCGGCCCCGCCGACCTGGAGATCCTGCGCGCCGCCCGCAACCACTACGAGCACCTCTACCGCAAGGCCGGAGGCATCGCCACGAGAGGCCGGGTGGTGGGCTTCCTCAACGCCGGGGCGGCTCCGCTGCTGCACGCCGGGCACGACGACGCCACGGGCCGCCGCCTGCACCGCGCGACCGCCGGACTCGTCGCCCTCGCGGGCATCTGCGCCTACGACTCCGACGCCCACGGACTCGCCCAGCGCTACTTCCACCAGGCCCTGCGCCTCGCCAAGTCGAGCGGTGACCGGGCGCTCGGCGGCTACGTCATCGCCCTGCTGGTCAACCAGTCCCTGCACCTGGGGGAGTTCAGTCGCGCGGTCGCCTTCGCAGAGGCGGCGATACGGGCCGCCGGACACCGCATCACCCCGGCGCTCGCCGCGGACCTCCACGCCATGCAGGCCAAGGCGTACGCCCGGCTCGGGGACGACCGGTCCGCCCGCGAGCGCATCGGCCGCGCCGAGGCGCACGCGGCTCGCATTCTTCCCGGCGCGGAGCCGGAGGAGACCGCGTACGTCCAGCCCGGCCTGGTGGACGTACAGGTCGCCGAGGCCCTGCTCGGCCTGGGCGACCTGAAGGCCGCGAGGGAGCACGCGGCGCTGGCCGTACGCGCCCCGGCGCACGACCGGGGGCGCGTGCACCGGCTCGCGATGCTGACCCAGGTGGAGCTGCGCCTCGGGGAGCCCGACCGGGCGGCGCGCACGGCCACGGAGATGGCGGAGGGCGCGCGCGGGGTCGAGTCCCGCAGACTGCGCGAGCGGATGGGCGCGGTCCGCGACGACCTCGCGGCCAGCGGAAGCGCGGAGGCCGTGCGGGCCGCCGAGGTGATCGGGGGAGCGCTGCGCGTGCCCCTGTGAGCCCCGGCGCATTCGAAAGCGCACGTTCCCTGACCCCGTTGCCCCTGCTGCGATGTTGCCACCGAACGAACGAAAGGTGGCAGAACTGTGCAATGGGCGAACCTGAACGAACAATCCGTCTATGAGAACCGCTGGTTCCGGGTGAACCTCGCGGACGTCCGACTCCCCGACGGCAGGCACCTCGACCACTACGTCATCCGGCTGCGCCCCGTCGCCGCCGCCACCGTCGTCAACGACGCCGACGAGGTCCTGCTGCTCTGGCGGCACCGCTTCATCACCGACAGCTGGGGCTGGGAACTCGCCGCCGGAGTCGTGGAGGACGGCGAGGACATCGCCCGCGCCGCCGCCCGGGAGATGGAGGAGGAGACCGGCTGGCGCCCCGGCCCGCTGCGCCCGCTCATGACGGTGGAGCCCTCCAACGGACTCACCGACGCCCGCCACCACCTCTACTGGGCCGAGGAAGCCCACTGGACCGGCCCGCCCACCGACGGATTCGAGTCCTCGCGCCGGGAGTGGGTGCCCCTCAAGTCCGTACCCGACCTCATCGCCCGGGGCCGGATCCCCGCGGCCAACATGGCGGCCGGGCTGCTGATGCTGCACCACATCCGGCTGGGGTGACGGGCGCCGGACACGACGGAGGGGCGGCCGGGGAACCGGAACCGGGCGCCCCGCCGGGGGAGTCCTGGGCCCGTGCGGGTTCGGGCTCGGCGGGCGCACTGGCCCAGGAGGAGTGCCGGCTCAGGAGGAGTGCCGGCTCAGCGCGGCCCTCTCAGCGGAGTCCCGCGAAGACCACGGCGGCGGCCGTACCGCCCAGCACGGCCCCCACGACGACCTGTCCCGTCGTGTGGTCCCGCAGCGAGACCCGGGACCACCCGACGGCCGCGACGCCGAGGTGGAGCAGCACGGCCCACCACCCGTACGCCACGGTGATCACGACGGCCACGCCCGAGGCGACCGCGGTGTGGACGCTGACCTTCCACCAGACGGTGACGGCCATGGTCAGCAGCAAACCGGCGATCATGGCGGCCACCAGGGCCACGACCTCGCGCGGCGCGTCCAACGCCAGCAGCAGGCCGGTGCCGGCGAGGACGGATCCCAGGGTGACGAACAGCGGGATCCACCGCTGCGCGCGGATCCTGAGGTGCTTGTCGGACCACCGACCCCGGCGGACACCGGCGACGACGTGGACGATGGGCAGGCCACCGCAGAAGACTCCGGCGAGCAGACCCCAGCCGGCGCCCGCGAGGGAGCCGGTGGAGTGCGTGCCGATGACGATCAGCACGAGCACGACGAGATGGGGCGGGGCCAGGGCCTCGGTGACGAGGCGTGCGGAGCGCCGCTCGGCAGGCGCTGCCGCGGCGGGCGGCGGCTGAGCGGTGGTGGCGGACATGCCGGTATCTCCTCGGACGGAGGTGGGCGGACCTGTGAGCCCCGTCGGCGGGGGCGCGTACGGCCCGGGCAGGGCTGTGGGCCCGGAGCCGAACTCACGGCTCCGGGCCCACAGTTGCACGCTCAGGCGTACGGGTAGAACCCCGCCCCCGTCTTACGGCCGAGCCGCCCCGCGTCCACCATGCGCTGGAGCAGCGGGGGTGCGGCGTACAGGGGCTCCTTGTACTCCGCGTACATCGAGTCGGCGACGGACGCCACCGTGTCCAGGCCGATCAGGTCGGCCAGCTTCAGCGGCCCCATCGGGTGGGCGCAGCCCATTTCCATGCCGTTGTCGATGTCCTCGCGGCTGGCGATGCCCGACTCGAACATCCGGATCGCGGAGAGCAGGTACGGGATCAGCAGCGCGTTCACCACGAACCCGGACCGGTCCTGCGCCCGGATGGGGTGCTTGTCCAGCACGTCGCGTACGAGCGCCTCGGCCCGCAGCACGGTCCCCTCGCCCGTCGTCAGGGCGGGAATCAGTTCGACGAGCTTCTGCACCGGCGCCGGGTTGAAGAAGTGGATTCCGATGACCTGGTCCGGCCGGGACGTCGCCACCGCCAGCTTCACCAGCGGGATGGACGAGGTGTTGGACGCCAGGATCGCGTCCGGCCGGGTCACCACCTGGTCGAGCACCCGGAAGATCTCCGTCTTGACCTGCTCGTTCTCCACGACGGCCTCGATGACCAGGTCGCGGTCGGCGAACTCGCCGAGGTCGGTGGTGAAGCTGAGGCGGCCCAGGGCCTCGTCCCGCTCCTCCTCGGTGATCTTGCCGCGCTCGGCGGCCTTCGACAGGGAGTTGTGCAACCGGGTACGCCCTATCTCCAGGGCCTCACCGGTGGTCTCCGCGACCATCACGTCCAGGCCGCTGCGCGCGCACACCTCCGCGATACCTGCGCCCATCTGGCCACAGCCGACCACTCCGACGCGTGCAATGTCGGCCATAGTGTCCGTCACCTCGTGCCTCTCCCTGATCTCCGTATCGCGGGACCCGTGGGTGGCGGTACCCGCTTCGACCTCCAGACGGTACCCGGCGACGCGGCCCAAGTTACCTGCGGGTCATCAACGGTCCGAGAAGGCATGATCTGCGTCACGCAGCCGACCGGAGCGGTCCGGCGGGGCGCGAGAGGAAGGCGGAGAGCATGCGGCGCATGGGCCGGAGGGCATTCGTGCTGGGCGCGGCCGGAGTGGTGGCCGCCCTGGCGGCACCGGGACCGGCGGGGGCGGCGGGGCCCGCGTCCCGTGACCGACGTCACCGCGCGGCGACCGGGCTGCGCGGGATGTGGATCGCCACGGTCGCCAACGTCGACTGGCCGTCGGCCACCGGGCTGACGGCCGCCACCCAGCGTGGCGAGCTCGTCGCCCATCTGGACCGGGCCGTCCGGTTCGGCCTCAACGCGGTCGTCCTCCAGGTGCGGCCCAGCGCCGACGCCCTCTGGCCCTCGCCCCACGAGCCCTGGTCGCAGTACCTGACCGGCGTCCAGGGCAAGGACCCCGGCTGGGACCCGCTGGGCACGGCGGTGACCGAGGCGCACGACCGCGGCCTCGAACTGCACGCCTGGTTCAACCCGTACCGCGTCTCCAACCAGACCGACCCGAAGAAGCTCGTCGCCACCCACCCCGCCCGGGTCCACCCGGAGTGGGTCGTCCCGTACGGCGGGAAGCTGTACTACGACCCCGGGCTGCCCGAGGTCCGCGCGTTCGTCCAGGACGCCATGCTGGACGCGGTCAGCCGGTACGACATCGACGCGGTCCACTGGGACGACTACTTCTACCCGTACCCCGTCTCCGGCCAGACCTTCGACGACGCCGACACCTACGCCGAACACGGCGCCGGCTTCAGCAGCAAGGCGGCCTGGCGCCGCGACAACATCGACCGGCTGGTGAAGGAGACGGCCGACCGGACCAAGGCGGTCAAGCCGCACGTCCGCTTCGGCATCAGCCCCTTCGGCGTCTGGCGCAACAAGACGACCGACCCGCTCGGCTCGCCGACCGCAGCCGGGGTGCAGACGTACGACGACCTGTACGCGGACACCCGCAAGTGGATCAAGCAGGGGTGGATCGACTACATCTGCCCCCAGCTGTACTGGACCATCGGCCAGTCGGGCGCCGACTACGCTCAGCTCGTCCCCTGGTGGGCCGAGGCGGTCGAAGGCACCGACGTCGATCTGTACATCGGTGAGGCGCTGTACAAGGCGGGCGACCCCGCCCAGAACTCCGCCTGGCAGAACTCCGCCGAACTCTCCCGCCACCTCACCCTCGCCGAGGACTACCCGGCCGTGGGCGGACACGTCTTCTTCTCCGCGAACAGCGTGAAGGCGGACCGGATCGGCGCCATGGCCCGGGTGGCGGCGGACCACTACGGGGTGGGGTGAGGATCCTCGACGGGATGCGGGGACGGGGGTGGGACCGGGAGACGGGGGCGAGGGAGGCGCGTCGTCAGGAGACGCGTCTGCCACGGACGAGCAGGCGCAGCCCCCGTCCCGTTCGCACCGCGTGGACCGCCTCGGAGATCCGTCCTGCCTGGTGGGCCAGGACGTACTCGCGAAGCCTTTGCGGGGGAACCCACGTGACAGCCACCAACGCGGCGGGCGCGTCGTCGGGCAGGGCGACCTTCGCGGCCTCGTCCGCCGTCAGGGTGCCCGCGTCGCACACCAGGGTGAAGCTCGCCGTCGTGTCGTCGCCGAAGGTGTGATCGACCGCCAGGACGTGCCTGAGGCGCCGAGTGAGCCCGGTCTCCTGACGGAGCCCGCGCTCGGCCGCCTCGGCGACGGATTCTCCCGCGCGGACCCACGCACCGGGGAGCGTCCAGCCCCGCTTGTCGGCGGCGACCATCAGGACGGCCCCCTCCACGTCCCGGACCAGGGCCACGGCCTCGACCTGGGGAGAGGGGCCGGTGGGGAAGACGTTCCGGGTCACGAGGGTGCCGCCCTTCGGTGGTGTCGTACGGGTGCAAGACACGGCCTGGATCGGCCGGGCCCTCACATGGCCCGGTGACGGGGGCAGTGGCACCGGGACCAGGCCGACGTGACCTCCGGCACCTTGAGGGGCTTCACCGGGCGCACGGGGCGGATCACCTGGCGGCTGCCCTCACGCCCCACCCGGTACACCCCGATCCTTGTCGTCAAGGGCGTTCCCCGGTCACGCGCACCGCGTCCCTGCCGTGCCGCCCGGCTTCCCGGTTCCTTCCGGCCCACACCCGGAGCAGGCGCCGGGTGATGTCGGCCGCCTCCCGCACGTGGGCGTATGCGCGGAAGCACGGCGTCTCCCGCGTGGGAGCCTTCGCGGCCAGCAGGACGTACGCCTTGCCGATCAGGTTCCGTACGGCCGGGTCGTGGCCCGCGCCCAGGTCCTCGCGGACGAGCAGGTCGAGGAACCCGTGTACCGCTGCGGCGTGAGCGAGGATGTCCTCGCGCGTCGCCGTGGTGAGGCACAGGCCGAGCACCCGGCCCGTGATCTCCGAGATGGTTTCCACGTCCACGGGCGCGGTGTCGTGGCCCGCAGTCACGTCATTCTCGGTTCCGCTCGTCGGCACGGCTTTCTCCTTCTGTTGATCTCTCACGACATACGTAACCGCGTGGTCACGCACAGCGGTACCGTGAAGATGGCGCGAGAACTTGAAAGCCTTGAATGCAAAGGTGGTTGACAGTGCCTCAGAAAAGGTCGAACGAGGGAATGGCGCGCCTTCTGCGCGAGACCGGCTGGACTTACAGCAGCTTCGCCATGGCGGTGAACAGGGCGGGTACGGAGACCGGGCGGCCCACCCGCTACGACGAATCCGCGGTGAAGCACTGGCTTGACGGCACCATGCCGCGCAGGGAGGCCAGGACCCTGATCCTCGAAGTCCTTTCCCGACGGTTGTCCCGCCCGGTTACGCATGAGGAGTTGGGCTTTTCTCGGCTTCAGGGAGAGGGGACCCTACTCGATACGGTGGAAGGGCTCATTGATCTGGGGAGGCAGGACATGGACCCTTCACGTCGTTCCGTACTGGGTGCGGCGCTGTTCTCCGTGGCGCTCACCATCCCGGACTGGGCGGATGTGGTCGGCCGTGCCGAAGCGTTCGCGGCGGGGCGGGTGACCCGTATCGGACGCGGGGAAGTCGAGATGGTCACGCAGATGACCGAACGCGTCTCCGAGTTGGACGACCAGTTCGGAGGCAGGCATGCCAGGCCGATGGCGGCGGCGTTCCTGGTGAACACCGTCGCCGGGTATCTGCACGCGCAAGCCCCGGACCCGGTGCGGAAGGAGATGATGTCCGCCGCTGCGGACCTCTGCTACCTCACTGGCTACATGGCGGTGGACGAGGGACTTCACGGACTGGCCCAGCGCTACTACCTCAAGGCGCTGGAACTGGCTGGTGCCGCCGACGACCACCTGACCTACTGCACGACGCTGCGGGGTATGTCCGTCCAGGCTGTGGACCTCGGACACGGACGGCACGCGCTTCGTCTGGCTGACGCTGCCGCAGCTGCTTCACCGCACGCCGGCCCCCGCATGCGGGCCTTCCTGGCAGGCCAGCAGGCGCACGCCGCAGCGCAACTCGGTGAGCGCGACAGTGCGCTTCTCCGTATGAAGGAAGCAGAAAAGGCAATGGACGTGGCTGAATCGCAGGCGAAAGCCTTCGGTTCCTACGATCCTTCCTCGCTGATGTATCACGTGGCCCAGGTGCGGCATGAACTCGGTGATGCTGCCGGAGCAGTTGAGTCCATGCAGGAGTCGAACAGGCTTCGCCACAGTCTCTACCGGCGAGCCAAGGTGAGGCATCTCGGGCTGACCGCTGAGCGTCAGCTCGCCATGGGGCATCTTGAAGCAGCCGTGGGCACCTGGAACGAGGCTCTGGACGATTACCCGATGGTGCAGTCCGGCAGGTGCGACGATCGCATGCGCGAGATGGTGGCCGTGCTCTTCCCCTACTCTTCGAATCGGCAGGCGAGAGCACTTCTGGAGCGGGCGACCGCTGTCGGCGTCCCCGTGGCTGCCTGACCCTCTCGGTGTCCGGTGCCGAGCGGGGAGCCTGCAGCCGCGTTCTGCGGCTGACCCGGCTCCCGATCCGCTCACCTCGGCTCCGGCTTCTCCGCTCCGCCCCCGTGCTGCACGACGCTGTCCGGCCCCGGGTACGTCAGCGACTCGTGGCCGTCCGCGTAGCGCAGTCGGTACGGCGGGGTGCCCTGCGGGCCCCGTATCTCGATGATCTCCGCGACCCGGTCGGGTTGGCCGACGGTCCTGCCGTGGGTCAGCAACCGGTCGCCGGTGTGGGCCTCCATCGGGAACGACCTCCTCGTGGACGGCGTGGACGGCGGTCCCTGTATCGACAAGTCTATGACCGTGGTGCGTGGGGTTCGCGCGGGCGACGGGTGCTCGCCCGCTGGGTCACCGCGATGCAGACGAGTACGGCCACCGCCGCGAGCGGAGCCGCCGCCGACAGTTCCTCGCCGAGCAGCAGGAACGACCAGACCAACGTCAGCAGCGGCTGGGCCAGCTGCAGCTGGCTGGCGCGCGGGACACCGATCTCCGCCATGCCCCGGTACCAGACGTACAGCCCGACGAAAGTGGATCCGGCCGCCAGCCAGACCAGGCCGGCGATCCCGTGCCCGGTCAGCGTGACCGGCTCGTACGCCAGCGCCACCACGCTGCCCGCCACGGTGACCGGGAGCGAGAGGACCAGCGCCCAGCCGATCACCTGCCAGCCGGGCATCGACCGTGCCAGCCTGCCGCCCTCGGCGTACCCGGCCGCGCACACCACCAGCGAACCGAACAGGTACAGGTCGCCGGCGGAGACCGCGCCGCCGCTCTGGGCGACCGTGAACGCGAGCACCACGGCGGCCCCCGCGAGCGCCGCGATCCAGAAGGCGCGGGGCGGGCGGGTGCCCGTACGCAGGGAGGAGAACACCGCCGTGGTCAGCGGCAGCAGCCCCACCACCACGGCCGAGTGCGAGGAGGTCGTCGTCCTCAGTGCGAGCGTGGTCAGCAGCGGGAAACCCGCCACCACCCCGCCCGCCACGACCAGCAGCCCGCCCAGGTGACGGCGGCCCGGCCACGGGACGCGGGCCACCAGCAGGACCGTGCCCGCGATCGACGCGGCGAGCACGCTGCGCAGCGCCACCAGAGACCACGGGCCGAAGCCCTCCAGCCCCCACACGGTGGCGGGGAAGGTCAGGGAGAAGGCGACGACGCCGAGGGAGGCGAGGACGAAGCCGGTCCGCTCGGAGGCCGGAGCCGGAGCCGGAGCAGGGGCTGAGGCTGGGGCCAGGGCCGCGGGCGTCCCCGGGGAAGCGGCGGGAGGGGTGGCGGGAGGAGTGGCAGTGCGGGTGAGCGCTATCGTCGCGGAGGGGGTAGCGCTATCGTGATCTCTCATGGAAGAGCGTAGCAGTGTAAGGGAGTTGGCGAAATCTCTGCGTCAAGAGTTGAACCGCTACTCACCCGGCGGAAAGCTGCCGTCGAGCCGCGCCCTCGTCGAGCGCTTCCGGGTCAGCCCGGTCACCGTCACCCGGGCTCTCGCCCAACTGGCCGCCGAGGGGCTGGTCGTCACCCGGCCCGGTGCCGGTGCCTTCCGTGCACAGCCGCGTACGACTGCCCCGGTCCCGGGCGACACGTCCTGGCAGGAGGTCTCGCTCAGCAGTGACGGCGGGCCCGAGATGGTGCCCCGTACCGTCGACGCCTCCGGGGTCCTCGTCACCCTCGCCGCGCCCCCGCCGGGTGTCATCGAGTTCAACGGCGGCTACCTCCATCCCACCCTCCAGCCCGAACGGGCCCTGGCCGCGGCTCTCGCGCGGGCCGGCCGCCGCCCCGGCGCCTGGGACCGGCCCCCCGTCGACGGGCTGTCCGATCTGCGCGCCTGGTTCGCCCGCGAGATCGGACCGGGGGTCGGCGCCGCCGACGTCCTGATCACGGCGGGCGGCCAGAGCGCGCTGGCCACCGCGCTGCGCGCGCTCGCCCCGCCCGGGGCTCCCGTGCTCGTCGAGTCGCCGACCTACCCCGGCATGCTGGCCGTCGCCCGCGCCGCCGGACTGCGGCCCGTCCCCGTGCCGGTGGACGCGGACGGAGTGCGCCCCGAACTGCTGGACGCGGCGTTCCGCGCCACCGGGGCCCGGGTCTTCGTCTGCCAGCCGCTCTTCCAGAACCCCACGGGCGCGGTGCTCGCCCCCGCGCGCAGGGCCGAGACACTGCGGATCGCGCGGGCCGCGGGCGCGTTCGTGGTGGAGGACGACTTCGCCCGCCGCCTCGCCCACGAGGACGCCGGTCCGCTGCCACCGCCACTGGCCGCAGACGATCCGGACGGGGTGGTCGTCCATGTCTGTTCCCTCACCAAGGTCACCTCGCCCAGCCTGCGCGTCGGAGCGCTCGCCGCGCGCGGCCCGGTGCTGGAGCGGCTGCGCGCGATCCAGGTCGTGGACAGCTTCTTCGTGCCCAGGCCACTCCAGGAAGCCGCTCTGGAACTGGTCGGATCTCCGTCCTGGGGCACCCATCTACGAGCGGTGGCAGGCGAGTTGGCCCGGCGTCGCACCCTGCTCGCCGGTGAGCTCCGCCGCTCCCTGCCCGAGCTCGACCTGCCGTACGTGCCGTCCGGTGGCGGCAGCCTCTGGCTGCGCGTCCCCGGCGGAGGCGGCAGTGGCGCGGACGAGGCCGCGTTCGTCACCGGCGCCCTGCGGGCCGGGGTCGCCGTCGCGCCCGGACGCCCGTACTTCTGTGCCGAACCGCCCTCCGCGCAGGTCCGGATCAGCTTCGCGGCGGCCTCCGGCGCGGGCGAGATCGCTGAGGGGGTCAGGCGGCTGCGCATCGCGTACGACAACCAGTGAGGGGCATCGCGGCTCCCGGTGTGCGAAAGGGATCGCGCCCGCGCCGGGAAAACGGCTGGGCCGGTGCACGGCTCCGTTCTAGCCTGCGCGCATGAACGAAAAGATCACGCAGGACTACGACATCTCGACCGACCCCGCCCGGCTCGACCCGGCCCGTATCCACCACTGGCTCTCCACCGACGCCTACTGGGCACTCGGGCGCAGTCGCGCCAAGCAGGACGCGGCCATCGCGTCCTCGCTCAACTTCGGTGTGTACGAACGGAGTTCGGGAAGCCAGGTCGGGTACGCGCGAGTGGTCACCGACCACGTCTTCTTCGCCTGGCTCTGTGACGTCTACGTCGACCCGTCGGTCCGAGGCCAGGGGCTCGGTGTGCGGCTGGCCGAAGCGGTCCGGGACCACCTCGCCCCGGCCGGTGTCCGCAGGATCCTGCTCGCCACGGGCGACGCCCACGGGGTGTACGCGAAGGTGGGCTTCCAAGCCCTGGACGAGCCCGGCAACTGGATGGCTCTGATCAACCGTTAGATCCAACAACTCCCTTTGTTGCATGCCCTCTTGACCCGGAGATTCGGCGGCCTCACGATCGCGGCCATGAGTGTTCGGGTTTCCCTCGTGGCGGCAGCGCGGAGCTCGTCCCTGCTCGCCGAGCGCTTCGACGACGACCGTCCGCTCGACCACGCCGGATGGCACGAGGTGCAACTCGTCGCCCACGCGCTGGTCCCGCTCGGCGCGGCCGACCTCCGCTACTGTGCGCCGACCCCGCGGAGCCGGGCCACCGGCGCCGCCCTCGGGTACGCGCCCATGGCCCAACCCGACCTGCGCGACTGCGACATGGGGCGCTGGCGGGGCATGACCCTGGCCGAGGTCGCGGCCCGCGAGCCCGCCGCCGTCGACGCGTGGCTGGCCGATCCCCGGTCCGCGCCGCACGGCGGCGAGCCGCTGCTCGGCTTCATCACACGCATCGGCCACTGGCTCGACACCCGCCCGTTCGACGGCGGTTCCATCGTCGCGGTGGCCGAGCCGGCGGTGGTCCGCGCGATCCTCGTCTACGCGTTGAAGGCCCCGCCGTCGGCGTACTGGAACATCGACGTGCGCCCCCTCTCCGCCGTCACCCTCGCCGGGCAGCCCGGCCGTTGGAGCCTCTGCCTGGAACCGCCGGGCCGCTGACGTGCCCCGCGCCACCTGCTCCGTACCTCGTTCCCCTGCCTCGTGCGCCTGCTCCCTCCTGGCTCCTGCCGCACGTCGCGACCGGCGAACGTTTCAGCAGCACGGGAAGGGTGAAACTCCTGCGACGGAGGGTGTACATCGGCCACAATCCCGGACATGCAACGGTTTGCGGAGATGTTCACCGATCCCGGAAGTGACCCACGGGCAGAGGTCCCGACGCTGAGCGACGAGCGGACCATGCTCACCGCGTCCCTGCGTCGCCAGCGGGAGACCCTGGTCCTGAAGTGCTCCGGACTCGACGCCGAAGCCATGGCCCTGCGGTCCGTGGACTTCTCCGGCCTGTCCCTGCTGGGGCTCGTCCGGCACCTCGCCGACGTCGAACACCGTTGGTTCAGGGTGCGGTTGGCCGGCCAGGAGGGCCCGGCACCCTTCTCCACGGTGGACGAGCCGGACAGCGCCTTCGACCGCGCCGTGCCCGACGCCGCCCGTACGGAGGAAGCCTGGCGGGCCTGGCGCGAGGAGGTCGACTTCGCGGAACGGTTCGTCGCCGAAGCCGCGGATCTCGACGTCTCCGCCACCGACCCCTGGCAAGGACGGGTCTCGCTCCGGTGGGTGATGCTGCACATGGTGGAGGAGTACGCGCGCCACAACGGCCACGCCGACCTGCTGCGCCAAGGGGTCGACGGCGCCGTGGGGCTGTAGCGGGGGAACAGGTCCGGGGTCGTTCCGGAAGTCCGGGTGCCCGAAGCCCGGGAGTCGTCGAGGAGGCCGGTCGGACGCCGGGCCGGTGCGGCGGCACCCCTTCCCGTCGGTCCGACCCATCGGTATGTTGCCCCGGGGACGCCCGAGGATGCCCGAGGACGCCCAGGGCGAGGAGGCCACCGTGACGCAGATCCACGGCCACTGCGACGAACGGTTCGCCCGCGTGCGTACCGCGTTCGAAGCGAACTTCGCCGCACGGGACGAGCTGGGCGCGGCCGTCACGGTCCTGGTGGACGGCGAGCCGGTCGTCGACCTCTGGGGCGGATGGGCGGACGGCGCGCGGACCCGCCCCTGGGAGCGGGACACCCTCGTCAACGTCTGGTCCACCACCAAGGGCCCCACCGCGCTCTGCGCCCACATCCTCGCGGACCGGGGCCTGCTCGACCTCGACGCTCCGGTTGGCGCGTACTGGCCCGAGTTCGCCGCCGCCGGCAAGGAGAACGTCCGGGTACGCGATCTCCTCTCGCACCGGGCCGGTCTCGCCGGGCTGCGCGAGCCGCACTCGCTCGCCGACCTCTACGACTGGGAGCTCACCACGTCCCGGCTCGCCGCGACCGAGCCCTGGTGGGAACCCGGCACACGCTCCGGCTACCACGCGCTGACGTACGGATTCCTGGTCGGCGAGGTCGTCCGGCGGATCAGCGGCGACCTGCCCGGGGAGTTCCTGCGGCGCGAGGTCACCGGCCCCCTCGGCATCGACTTCACCGTGGGACTGCCCGAGAAGGAAGCGGGCCGGGTCGCCGAACTCGTCACGACGAAGGCGACGCCCGAACAGATGGCGTTCTTCGCGCGTCTGCCTCCGGTGGCCGCCGCCTCCTTCCTCAACCCCGGTACGGGACCCGCCGCGGCCAACACCGCCGCGTGGCGGGCCGCCGAGATCCCAGCGGCGAACGGCCACGCCACCGCCCGCGCGGTCGCCTCGCTCTACGGAATCCTCGCCGGCCGGGGCACCCTCCCGGGCCACCGCGTCCTCTCCGAGGAAGCGGCCGAGCGCGTACGGGAAGGCCAGGGGAGCTGCCGCGACCTGGTGCTGGGCGCCGGATTCGCGCACGAGACGGAGATCGCCCTCGGCGTCTGGCTGAGCGGCCCGAACGCCTCCTACGGCCCCAACCCGCGAGCATTCGGCCACGACGGGGCGGGCGGCTCCTGCGGCCTCGCCGACCCGGAGTCCGGGGTGGCGCTCGGCTACGTCATGAACCGGATGGGCGTGGGGCTCGCCGACGACCCGCGCAAGATGGCCCTGGTCGACGCCGTGTACGCGTCCCTCTGACCACGCGCCCCGGGCCACGCACCCCGGCCAGGCGCCCCGGGCACGCTCCGCGACCAGGCTCCCCGGGCACGCTCCGGACGCGGAGAACGAAAGACGCGCGGGCCGACGGTCTCCCGTCCACCCGCGCGTCTTTCGAAACGGACTCCTCGAACAGGACTCCTCGAACAGGACTCCTCGAACAGGACTCCTCGAACAGGACTCCTCGAACAGGACTCCTCGGAACGGAGCCCTCGAAACCCAATCCCTGGACGGAATCCTTAGAGGACGCCGCTCTCCGCGATCGTGATCTTCGCCGAGGTACGACCGCTCTGCGAGCCGAGGGACTCGATCTTCTTGACCAGCTTCATGCTGTCCTCGTCCGCGACCTCACCGAAGACGACGTGCTTGCCGTCGAGCCACGGGGTCAGGATGGTCGTGATGAAGAACTGCGAGCCGTTGGTGTTCCGGCCGGCGTTGGCCATCGAGAGCAGGCCCGCCTTGTTGTGCGTGAGCTTGAAGTTCTCGTCCGCGAACTTCTCGCCGTAGATGCTCTTGCCGCCCGTGCCGTCGCCACGGGTGAAGTCGCCGCCCTGGAGCATGAAGTCCGGGATGACGCGGTGGAAGGAGGAGCCCGCGTAGCCGAAGCCCTTCTCGCCGGTGGCGAGGGCGCGGAAGTTCTCCACGGTCTTCGGGACGACGTCCTCGAAGAGGTTGAACGTGATCCGCCCGGCGGGCTCGTCGTTGATGGTGATGTCGAAGTAAGCCTTGATGGTCATACAACCATCCTGACACTTCTCGGGCTGGGTCTCGTGCAGAGGGGTCCCCACCGCTGCTCCAAGGCCCCGCCGCTCGCGGAACCGGCCGCCTCGCCGCGCGCCTCGGCGCCTGCCCGGACGCCCGCGCCGCGGCCGGGCTCGCCCGAGGCCGAAGGGGCCCCGACCACGGGCATACGGCACCGCGCGCGACCCGCGCGCTTCGGCTACCGGCCGCGCGGCTTTCCGCGCTTGGCCCCCTTGGCCCCGCCGGTGCTCTTCGCGCCCTTCGCGCCCTTGGCCCCGCCGCTCGCCCCGCCTCGCGGGTTGCGGGACGACGTCTTGCCCGCGGCGGAACCACGGCGCTGACCGCCCGATGCCGGCCGCTTCTCCTGCTTCGGCTGCGGGGGAGTGGGGGTGCGCCCGCGCGAGCTGTTCACCGTGCGGCCCCGGACGATGCCGATGAAGTCCTCGACCCTCTCGGTCGTCTTCTCCTCCGGCCACGAGAGCGCCACACGCGACTCCGGGACGTCCGTCATCGGCCGGTAGGTGAGGTCCTTGCGGTGGTGGAGCCGGGCGAGCGACTGCGGGACGACCAGCAGACCGATCCCCGCCGCGACCAGCGCCACCGCGTCCTCCGTCGTCTCCGGCCGCTCGAACGCGGGCAGCCCCGGCGGGCGCTCCCAGCCGAGCGAGTCGTCGAGCGGATGGAGCACGATGTCCTCCGCCAGGTCCTCGGTGGACACCTCCTCCGCTGCCGCCAGCAGGTGGTCCTTCGGGATCACCACCACCGTGGTCTCGGTGTACAGCGGGATCGCGCTGAGCTCTTCGCGCCCGACCGGCATCCGTACGAAGCCGGCGTCGGCGCCACCGTCCATCAGCAGCGCGGGGGCCTCGCCGGACGGTACGGAGACCAGCTCCAGCGGGATGAGGGGGAAGCGCTCTTTCCAGATGCGCACCCACTTGGAAGGCGTCACGCCCGGTACGTAGGCAAGGCGGAACGAGGGGGGTGCGTCGGAGCCAGTCACCCCGCCAGGTTACCGGCCCCGTGCCAGGGCCTCTCGCCCGGATCTCGGCTCCGGGCACCGCCGCCCCCGCCCTCGGCGACCGCTGTGGTCGGCGGCCCCGCGCACGCTCGCTACTCTTGACACATGACCTCGCACCAGACACCCCAGACGATGAAGCCCGCCACCGCGGCGAAGAAGCTGGGTGTGTACCTCGAAGCCACCCCCGCCGAGTTCCAGGAGGGTGTGGTCTCGCGCAGCGAGTTCAACGCGCTGCAGGCCGACCCGCCGGCCTGGCTGGAAGAGTTGCGCCGCAACGGCCCGCACCCCCGCCCGGTCGTCGCCGCCAAGCTGGGCGTCTCCATCTCCGGTCTGGCCCGCGGAGGCGTGACCGAGCCGCTCACCACCGAGCAGATCGACGCTCTCAAGAACGAGATGCCGGAGTGGCTGAGCGCCGAGCGCGCCACCCAGGCGGAGGTCCGCAAGGAGGCCGTCCGCATCAAGGAGCGGAACGCCGAGCGCGCCGCGCGCGCCGAGAAGGCCGGCTCCTGACCCGGGACTCCTGACCCGGGACTCCTGGCCCAGGACTCCTGACCCGGGACTTCTGACCGGGAACGCGTGACCCGAGCTTCACCTCCGCCCGGCGGCCCAGGGCCGGGGGGGGCCGGGGGGGGGGGGAGAGTCCCCGGTACCACGGGGGGGGCCCGGCCCCCGGCCCCCGGGGGGTGTTACCAAAATGACCGTGCCCCCGCTGTGTGGGGGGT
>NZ_JBHWYX010000016.1:0-162273 GCF_042728795.1 Streptomyces sp. NPDC060184 | reverse complement strand
ATCGCCAACGACTCCGAGTACGGCCTCTCCGGCGGCGTCTGGTCCTCCGACGAGGCCCACGCCCTCGCCGTCGCCCGCCGCATCCGCACCGGCACCATCAGCATCAACGGCGTCCCGACCGGCTACGACGGTCCGTTCGGCGGCCACAAGAACAGCGGTATCGGCCGTGAGTTCGGCGCGGTCGGCCTCGGCACCTACACCGAGTACAAGTCCATCACCGTCTGAGACCCCACAGCCCACCCAGGCCCCGGCCCGGGCCAGGAACACACCGAGCGTCACAAGGCGTACCCGGCCGTTGCCCACAAGCTGCCGCGCTTCCCCGGGACCGGGACGCGCACCTGCTTCCGCGCCTCCGCCTCCGGAACACCACCCACCAAGGCGGCCACACCACCGCGCCACTCCACATGCGCCCGACGCTTCGCCGCCACCGCGTAGTTGAACGCCAACCGCGCTCCCACACCACCAACCACCCCTGGGACCGTCCCCGCGCACGCGGGGACGGTCCCAGATCGACCACGGGCCCGGTGGGCATGGGGCCCTGCTCCCCGCTCACCCGGACGTCCCACTGTCCGTGGACAATCACGGAAAGCGTAGATCAGCACAACGGACAGCCCATCCTTCGCGTGAGACGCTCAGCAAATGATGGCGCGGTCGACGACAGCGATACCCAAAACCAGCCAAACTTCGCCGTCCCCTACACAAGGCCGCTCCTTCCCGGTCCTACGAGCCCAACCCACCAGCCGGTCAGGCTCCCGCAAACCTCATCGACTGCAAACCTCACCGACGTACCGCTTCGACGAACGCACGAACAGGAGGCGTGCACCCACAGGGAACTGCGGGACCTCCTGCCCTCCGCCGCGTCGGGCAAGCCGCAGCACGGCGGGTTCCGTCTCGGTCCCTCCTCCAGCCTGGCGAAGGTGGAAGGCGTCCAGGAGGTGGTCTGGGCGGCCGACCTGACGGAGAAGGGGCTCGACCCGGCCCGCCACATCCAGGGCTGCGACGCTCCTGGAAGACGGCGAGCAAAAACGGCGAGAAGAACCGCCCACCCGTGATCGGCGAAGGAAACATCAGCTCCGTGAGCACCGACTTCTCCGACGACACCACGGCTTGGCCCGTCCCGACCACCCCGGCCGGTCACGATCCGGCTCTCCTCGCACTGGCGATGCGCGACATGCGGCTGACCTGGCGCGCCCGCGGCGTCCTGGCCGAACTCACCCTCGGCTACCTGCCCGGACAGAAACCCACCATCAGCGACCTGCTCTCCCTGACCCGCGACGAGCGCGGCCCCGTCGCCGAGGGACGCGGAGCCCTGCACACAGCCGTCACCGAGCTGCGCACCCTGGGCTACCTCACGATCGAGACCACCACGTCCAAAATCGGCGAGCGCCTGGTCGTGGATCTCGCCCCGGCCCCGTACGCCCACCTCATCCCCACCAGCGTGCCGCGGTAGTCGCGGGGCGCGGGCCGCCACTTGGCACTCGGAGGGCCTTGCTCCTTACTTTAAGGTTTGACTGGTAGTCGGCCGTGTACGCCGTACGGGGGCGTCGGACGGTTCGGGGCGCGCGTCCGCGCGGACTCAGCGAGGTGAGATGGAAGAGAGCACGTTCGGTGGACTGCTCCGCGCGGCACGGCAGGAGTCGCTGTTGACTCTGGAAGGCCTCGCCGCGATCTCCGGGGTGAGCGCGCGAGCCATCAGCGACATGGAGCGCGGCAGGAGCATGCCGCGGCAGGCCACCCTCGCCGAGGTGCTGGACGCTCTTCAACCCGACGAGAACACACGCCGTCGCCTCGTCGCCGCGTCCGCGCGGCACGGTACGGGTGTTCCACGCCAACTGCCGCCGGACCTGGCCGTCTTCCGGGGGCGTGAGGACGCGCTGAAGGCCGTTCGCGCGGTGACGTCGCAGGTGGCCGACCACGGTCCGTGCGTCGCCATCGCCGCGGTGGGGGGTATGGCCGGGGTGGGCAAGACCACGCTGGCCGTGCACTGGGCGCACGAGGTCGCCGATCTCTTCCCCGACGGGCAGCTCTACGTCAACCTGCGCGGCTTCGACGAAGCAGCCAGCCCTCTGACCCCGGGCGAGGCACTCGGCGGGTTCCTCTCGGCTCTCGGGGTACCCCGCGACGGCATACCGGCCGACGCCGAGGGCCGTTCGGCGCTGTTCCGGGAATGGGCGGCATCCCGGCGGATGATCGTTCTGCTCGACAATGCCCGGGACGGCGAACAGGTCAGGCCTCTGCTGCCCGCCTCCGCGGGCTGCCTGACCCTCGTCACCTCGCGCAACCAGCTCTCCGGTCTCGCCGCGGTCGACGGCGCGTCCCTCATCAACCTCGACGTATGGGCCCAGACGGAGGCCGTCACGGCGCTGGCCGCCAGAGTCGGACAGCAACGGTGCGCGGCGGAACCCGAAGCAGCCGCCGAACTGGTCCGGCTCTGTGGATATCTGCCCCTGGCCGTCGCCGTCATCGGGGCACAGATCGGTGCGGTCCCCGAACTCTCCCTGCGCGCGGCTGCCGAAGAACTGCGTGGTGCGCGGCTCGACGCCCTCGCCGTGCACGACCGGCGAGCCGACGTACGCGCGGTGTTCTCCTGGTCCTACGGGGCGCTCGCCCCGCAGACGGCCCGGTTCTTCCGGCATCTGGCCCTCCATCCGGGGTCGGCGGTGTCCGCCGAGGCCGCGGCCTCTCTGTCGGGGGTGGAACTGGCCCAGGCACGCAGGCATCTGCGGGAACTGGTCTCGGCCAGCCTGCTCTCCCGGGACGCGGAGGGACGCTACGTCCTGCACGATCTGATCCGCGCCTACGGCGCCGAACTGGCCGGCCAGGAGCACGACGACCGCATGGCCGCCTGGACCCGGTTCCTGGACTACCTCCGGCACAACGCACACGCGGCCAGCGGTGCCCTCGAAACACGGCTCACGTCCACACTCGGGGAAGACCCCGCGCCGGGAGTGGTCCTGACCGCGATCGACACTCACGCGGAGGCGCTGGACTGGTTCCGCCGGGAGGAACCGGCCGTCATGGGTGCCGTGGTCGGCCTGGACGAGGCCGCGTTGCTGCCTCTGCGCACCCGGCTCACCGCGGACTGGGAAGGCTACTTTTCGATCATGGGCTTGTGGGCCGAGGAAATCTCGGTCCAGCGGATCTGTCTGGCCGCCGCCGTGACCCTGGACGACCCGGTCGCCATCGCACGCAACAGCGGGATGCTGGCACGGGCGCTGACCGAGACAGGACGAGCCCACGACGCCGACGAACCGGTCGAGTCGGCACTCCGGCAGTTTCCCCGGCTGTCCGTGGCCGAGCGGGCCAGCGCTGAACGCTGTGTCGCCTGGGTGCGCGGCCGTCAGGGACGTCTCGCGGACGCCCTGCGGCACGCGCGCGGGGCGCTGGCGCTGTACCGCACCCTCGACCAGCCCAGTCATGTGGCACGCGAGCTGAACGCGGTCGGCTGGTACCTCGCTCTCCTCGGCGAGTACCCGGAGGCCATCGCCATGTGCCAGGAGGCGCTTCCCATCCTCCAGCAGAAGGGCAACCACCGGAACGAGGCCGCCACGTGGGACAGTATCGGCTACGCCCGGCAGCACCTGGGCGACCTCGACACCGCCATCGCCGACTACCGATGCGCACTGGCCCTCTACGAGCAGGTTCTCGACACCTACGGGCAGGTGGAGGTGTTGGACCACCTCGCCTCCGCCCACCTGGCGAAGGGGGAGGCCGGGCAGGCGACAGCGCTCTGGAACCGGGCCGCCGGCCTGCTGGGCCCGACCGGTGGAGCGCGCGCCGACGAGATGCGCTCCAAGGCGGCGACGGCGCAGCCGTAGCCGGCATGTTGCCTGGTGAGTGGCGGGCGGGACGCGGATGACCGGATCCGGTCGCACCGGTCGACGCACGAGGCAGTCGGACGGATCGGCGCGCGGGGCCTCGGTGGCGCAACCGCGCACGCCATGCCGATGATCATTGACCGGTTGGGGCGGCGGCGCCGCCGGGAACCGGGGCCGGGGTGGGACGGGAGGGGAGGCGACTGTGTCCGAAGAGATGCCGTTCGGGCTTGTCCTGCGCGGTTTTCGGCAGAAGCGTCTGCTGACGATCGAAGGGCTGGCCGAGGCGTCGGGGGTGAGTGTTCGAGCGATCAGCGATATGGAGCGTCTGCGCAGCCGGGTACCGCGACGACGTACGGTGGCGGCGCTGGCGGAGGGACTGGGGCTGGCGGACGCGGACCGCGAGGCGCTGCTCGCCGCGGCCGTGTCGGTACGTCCGGAGCAGTCGGTCGCCGCTGCGGGGACGGCGCTGCCGAGATCGGTGGGGGATTTCTCGGGACGTGAGGCGGAGATGTCCCGGTTGAAGGACGCCGCGGGGCGGGCGGTCGCCGGTGCGGGGGTGCCGGTGTACGTGGTGTCCGGTCCTCCGGGGTGCGGGAAGACGACGCTGGCGCTGAAGGCGGCGGCGGACCTGGCGGACGCGTTTCCCGACGGCTGCTTCATGGTGGATCTGCACGGTGTGGAGAGCCCGGTGGATTCGGGCGAGGCCCTGCTGAGGCTCCTGAAGTCCCTCGGGGTGACCGAGTACCAGTTGGCGCAGTTGGACGCGTCGGGCCGGGCCGGTCTGCTGCGGTCGCTGCTGGGTGACCGCCGGTGTCTGGTGGTGTTGGACAACGCCCGCGACGAGGGGCAGGTCCGGCCGCTTCTGCCTGCCGGCGGGCGCAGTCTCGTACTGGTGACAAGCCGGCGACCGCTGTCGGGCCTGGAGGACGTGGACAGACTCGCGTTGTCGGGGCTGGCGCAGACCGAAGCGGTGGACTTGCTGCGCCGGATCCTGGGGGCGCAGCGTGCCGATGCGGAAGCCGGGGCCGTGGCCGAGGTGGCGGAACTGTGCGGGCGCCTTCCGCTGGCCTTGCGGGTAGCGGGGAACTGGCTCACGGTGCGTTCCGGGTGGAGCGTCGGCCATCTGGCGCATCGGCTGGCCGACGAGGAGCGCAGGCTGGGAGCGCTGACCGCCGGGGACGTGCGGGTGGAGGCGGCGTTCGAACTGTCGTACCGGCAGCTGACCGTTCAGGCGGCCAGGATGCTGCGGCTGCTGAGCGTGGTCCCGAGTCCGGACATGACCGCCGCTTACGGCGCCGCACTGAGCCGTACCGCGGTGTTCGACGCCGAGGACGTGATGGCGGAACTCGTGGAGGCGGGACTGCTCCAGGCCACCTTCACGGGCCGCTATCAACTGCATGATCTGCTCCGGCTGTTCGCCCGCGCCCGGCTGCGGGAGGAAGGGGCCGCGGAACGGGACGCGGCCGAGGAGCGGTTGCGGGACTGGTTGCTGGACACCGCCACGACGGCTGGTCTCCGGTTCAGGGACGGGCAGCGGACGCCGTCGTCCGCCGGTCAGGGGCTGGGTCTGTCGGAGAGCGCCGAGCAGGCCCGGAACTGGCTCGTGAGCGAAAGTGCCGCCTGGTTCGCCGCCCTGCGGGGGGCGGCTTCGCGCGGCGAGCACGTCCGCGTCGCGGAGACCGCCGAGGCTCTGGAGGTTCTCGGCGGCGGCTGGGACGGCTGGCGTCTCTGGAGTGAGGTCTACCGTCTGTCCAGCGAGGCCGCCACCGCACTCGGGGACCCCGGCAGGCAGGCCTCCCATCTCAGCAACTATGCCTGGACACTGGGGTACGAGGGGAGGTATCGGGAGGCCATCGACCGCGCCGACCAGGCACTGGAGTGTGCCCGTAGAGCCGGGGACGCCTCGCAGCAGGCCTGGGCGCTGCTCATGGCGACGTCACCTCACAAGCAGCTCGGCGAGTTCCAGGCTTTCATGGACAAGTCGCGCGCCGCCGTGGAGCTGTCGGAAGGCGCCGGCGACCACAAGAACTGGCTGGTCGCCATGCAGTCCTATCGAGCCGCCCTGCGCGACATGGGCCGCGTCGAGGAAAGCATGGCCCTGCACGCACCTCTCATCGCCCTCCTGGACGCGCCCGACTCCCCGCTGCGCCAGGACATCGCCGCTCACGTCCGCGCCAGGACGATCTGCGGGCTCGGTCGCGACTACGCCGCCCTGGGACGGTGGCACGAGGCCGCCGAGCACTTCCGGAGCGGCCTGCTCCACGTGCAGCGCGTCGGCATCCCCTACGCCGAGAGCAGCATCCTCCTGGACCTCGCGGAGGTGTTGGTCGAGCTCGGAGAGACGGAGGAGGCCCGTGCCTGCTTGCGCCGCATCCTTTCCTTCGGCGAGACGGCCAAGAGCCACGACCTGGCGATCGCTCAGACGCTCCTGGCCTCCCTGCCCGGCGGGCGGTAACGGGCCGGGGCCCGGGAGCGCGGCGTACCGGCTCGTCCGGACGCGGCGCCGTGCCCGGCGAGAACGCCTCGTTCCCGGACGGCCCGGCGCCGCTCGCCCATGAGGTCCGCAGGCTCGGCGGGCGGCCGGGAAGGCCCCGCAGGCCGACGAGTTCCGCTGGTGGCGGTCGCCCTCGACCGTGGAGGGAGCGCCGATCCACCAATTAGTCACCTGCTTGACAGGTGACGCCCATATGCCTCAGAGTCGTCCTCATCGACGCGGTGCAGCCGTGGTGTGGCCACCCGTCAGTTCGTGAGGTCGCGAAGGCGCGGTCCTCCGCCCACCGACGCCCACCGGCCCGTCGAAGGACGGTGGCGTCGCCTCTGGAGGTCGTGTTGCTCACGCTGATACTCATCGGACTGGCGGGCGGGTTCGTCACTGCCATCTCTCCGTGCATCCTGCCCGTCCTGCCCCTGGTGTTCCTGTCCGGAGGGCTGCCCGCGACGGGGCAGGACGCCGCAGGACCGGCACACCGGGGCCGGCCCTACGCGGTCATGGCCGGGCTGGTCCTCAGCTTCACTCTGATCACCCTCTTCGGAACCCTGGTGCTCGGCGCTCTGCCGCTGCCGGAGGACATCGTCCGCTGGGCGGGCCTCGGCGTCCTGCTGCTGATCGGCATCGCCATGATGTTCCCGAAGGTGCAGGACCTGCTGGAGCGTCCGTTCGCACGGGTCGGGCAACGGCAGGTGGCCGGCACTCGCAGTGGATTCCTCCTCGGCCTCGCGCTCGGCGCGGTGTACGTGCCGTGCGCCGGCCCGGTGCTCGCGGCGATCACCGTCGCGGGTGCCACCCAGCGAATCGGGGTACGGACCGTGCTGCTGGCCGTCGCGTTCGCGGTCGGTACGGCCGTTCCCCTGCTCTTCTTCGCGCTCGCGGGCCGACGTGTCGGCGAACGGGTACGCGCCTTCCGGACCCGGCAGCGGGGTGTCAGGATCGCCGCCGGGCTGGTCTTCGTCGTCCTGGCGCTGGGGCTGACCTTCGACGTCACCGACGCCCTGCAACGCGCGGTCCCCGACTACACCGCCCGTATCGACCAGGCGATCGCCGGCGGGATCCCGGCGACCGGCTCCGACGGGAACCGGGCCCTGCAGGAGTGTGTGGAGCAGCCGTCCTCCGAACTGCGCGACTGTGGCGACGCACCTGAGATCTCCGGTACGGGGAAGTGGCTGAACACACCGCAGGGCGCGCCGGTGACCACGGACGCGCTGAAAGGCAAGGTGGTCCTGGTCGACTTCTGGGCCTACTCCTGCATCAACTGCCACCGCGCCATCCCGCACGTCAACGCCTGGTACGGGCGGTACAAGGCCCATGGACTGGAGGTGATCGGGGTACACAGCCCCGAGTACGCCTTCGAACACGTGCCCCGGAACGTCAAGTCGGGCGCCGAACGGCTCGGCATCACCTATCCGATCGCTCTGGACAACAAGTTCACGACCTGGAACAACTTCCACAACCTCGCCTGGCCCGCGGAGTACCTCATCGACGCCGACGGGCGGGTACGGCACGTCTCCGTCGGTGAGGGCGGCTACGCCGACGAGGAGAAGGCGATACGGGAGCTGCTGGCCGCGGCGCGTCCGGGCTCCTCCCTGCCGGCACCCGTGGACGTGCCGGACAAGACCCCCACCGATCCCGGCCAGACCCCGGAGATCGGGCTGGGAGCGGGACGGAGCCTCGCCGTCGCGAACGGGCCGCTCAACAAGGGCACCGGCGCCTTCGTCCACCGGGGAAGGCTGGAGTCCGGTCAGTACGCTCTCAACGGCGAGTGGGAGGTGGGCTCCGAATCGCTGACCAGCAAGCGGAATTCCTCGATCGAGCTGCGCTTCTCCGCCCACGACGTCTATCTGGACGTGGGCGGGACCGGCACCGTCACCACGACCCTGAACGGGAAGACCACCACCCGAACCGTCTCCGGCGCGCCCAACCTCTACCGGGTGGCGGGCGGCACCGGGTCCGGGCAGGACATGCTGACCCTCGAGCTCTCCCCCGGGCTCAGCGCCTACTCGTTCACCTTCGGGTGAGGCCGGGCCGGTTCCGGCCGGACCGTGGCACCGCCCGCGAACTTCCCCTCCTGCCGGCTCCTGGTCCGAGGAGCCATGAGCCACCTGACCGCACAGTAGAAATAGGTGTTTGTCCGTCGCGTGGTCCCGGCAACCGAGTTTTTACGGCCCAGGACTCACATAGCCCGAGGTCAACGGCTAGCCTCGACACACTTGACGACGACAGTCCGAGGACAAACATGCAGCTCCACCTCAACCATCCGCCGGAGCCCCACAGCGCGCCCCGGCTGGCGGCTG
Organism: Streptomyces sp. NPDC060184; assembly: GCF_042728795.1. Taxonomy (NCBI): domain Bacteria; kingdom Bacillati; phylum Actinomycetota; class Actinomycetes; order Kitasatosporales; family Streptomycetaceae; genus Streptomyces; species Streptomyces sp. NPDC060184. The sequence goes on along the minus strand of NZ_JBHWYX010000016.1, from coordinate 153,667 downwards.
CCATCGTCGAGGCCGCCGCGGACATCAGCGAGGTCGAACTGGACTACAGCCCCGGCAGCATCGACGTGGTCGAGGACATCGTCGACGGCTTCCGGACCGACGGCGTCACCGGTGAGGAAATGGCCGAGTCCCTGGTGAGCTTCGGCTGCTACGTGGGCGAGATACTCGCCCGCCACGCCGGAGGAACCTGGCACGTGGCCGCCGGGGCCTCTCCCGCGTTCCCTCTCTCCGTGCGGTTGCCCGGCGAGAGGGAATACCACCCGATCGACTGGGTCTTCCAGCGGCTCGAGCGGGGCGCCGGGATCAGCATCCGCGGCCTGTACGCACAAGCCGTTTCCGGCGGCTCGTCGACGGCCGACCGTGCGCATGGCTGAGCGGCACGGAACACCTCACGGCCTGCGGACACCTCACTTCCCCGCGGACGACGGGTTCCTGGCGGTCCGAGCGGCCGAGCGGCACCTGGTGACGGAGTTGTTGTCCGGCACGTCCGGCGGCGGCCGTGTGCTGCGGGTGAGCGGCGACGCCGGCACGGGCAAGAGCGCCCTCCTCCGGTTCGCGTCGACCGCGGCGGCACGGCAGGGGTACTCCGTACTGACCGCCTCCCCGGCGCCGGCCGAACGGGAGCTGCGGTACGCGGCGCTGCACCGTCTCCTCCACCCCCGCCTGCCCCGCCTCGGCCAAGTGCCGGCCGACGCACGTTCCCTCCTCCGCGCGGCGTTCGGCGGGAGTGGCGAGGCCCCCGCGCCGGACCGGCTGGCCGGAGCCGCGCTGACGTTGCTGGCCACCGTGCCGGGCCCTGTCCTCCTGTGCGTGGACGACCTCGACCGGCTCGACACCGCCAGCCAGGACACCCTGCGCCTCCTGGCCGGGCTGGTCGGCGCGACCCGGACCAGTCTGGCCATGGCCGAGCGTGTGGCTTCTGCCGCCCCCCTCGCCCCGGACGAACTCGCCGTCGCCCTCGGACCGCTGGGCACGGCGGAGTCCCGCGACCTCGTCCGGCGTTCCGGCCGGGCGAAGACGTACGCCGAAGAGGAGCTGGTGCTCGCTGTCGCCGGGGGAAACCCTCTCGCCATCACCGAACTGGCCGTCGACGGCCGCGCGCTCGGTGACACGGCGGGTTTCGGCATGCTGCCGGCGACACCCCGGCTGGCCGAGGCGTACGCCCGTGATCTGGAGGGGTTGTCGTCGGCCGCGCGCGACGTACTGCTCGTCGCGGCGCTGAGCTGCTCGTCCGGCACACCGGACGTGTTGCGCGCCGGCGCGCGTCTGCTGGGCAGCGACACGGCGGCCCGGGCCGGCCTGGCGGAGGCGGCAGCACGGTCACTGATCGTCGAGAGCGAGGACCACCTGCGCTTTCCCCGGCCGCTGGTCAGGCCGGCGGTGCTGCACCTGGAGTCGACCGCGCGACGTATGAGCGCCCACGCGGCACTCGGCCGGAGCATCGCGAGTCCGCCGCACGCCGCCTGGCACGCGGCGCAGTGCGCGGTCGGCGGCGACGAGGAACTGGCCGAGAACCTGGAGAGGCTGGCGGACGGTCCCCAGCCGGGCACGGCGGTGCTGTCGGCGCTCGCGGCGCTCGACCGCGCGGCCCGGGTCACCTCGGAACCCGGGCGTCGCGCGAACCGCTCGCTGCGCGCCGCCGAACTGGCCTGCCACCACGGCCTGCCGGAGCAGGCCCTCCAGCAGGCCCGGGGCATCGCCGCCGCGGACCTCGGGCCGCTGGGCCGTTCCCAGTTGCTCTGGCTGCACGACCTGCTGTCGGGGAACTCCACGGGCGGCCGGGAACGTATCGCCGAACTCTGCGCGGCGGCGCGCGACGCCGCCGCCGACCACCCGGCTCTCGCGCAGAAACTGCTGCACGCGGCGGCCGGCCGGTGCTGGTGGCAACGGGCGGGGTCGGCCGAACGCGAGAGGGTGGTGCGGGCCGTGCGGGAACTGCGGCCCCGGCCGTGGGACCCACGCGACCTCGCCGTCATGGCGCTGACCGATCCGCTGTCCACCAGCCGCGAACCCCTGCCCGACACGTCGGCGCTGTCCGGTGAGGACCGGATGCTGCTCGGTCAGGTCGCGCATCTCACCGGAGACCTCGTCGGTGCGGCGCCCCTGCTGGCGGAGGCCGAGGTGGCCGCCCGGGCCGACGGACGGCACGCGCGTCTGCCCCGGATACTCGTGGCCCGGGCGCTGGGGGAGATCTGGCTGAGCACCCGGTGGCAGGTCGCCCGCGGCCTCGCCGTGGAAGGCAAGGCGATCGCGGAGCGGACGGGCCAGGCGGACTGGGCGGCGCGTGCCGCAGGCGTCCACGGCGTCATCGACGCGCTGCAGGGCCGGCACGACACGGCGCTGGCACGTGCCGCAGAGGTGGAGGAAGCATCCCTGCGACTCGGCCAGAGCGGACAGTTGGGCCTGGCGTCCCTCACGCGCGCCCTGGCCTCCTCCGACACCGGTCGGTACGCCGAGGGATACGCCCAGTTGCGCGGGCTGTTCACCGAACACACCACGCCCTATGCCTTCGAGCAGTTCTGGGGGCTCGCCTTCCTGGTCGAGGCCGCGCTCCCGGCGCGGCAGTCGGCCGACGCCGCGGCCGTCGTGGCGCACGTCGAGCGACAGACCCGTGGCGGCCGGGCGCCGCTGCTCCGTCGGGTTCTGGCCTATTCCCGCGCGGCCCTGGCCCCCGACGCGGAGGCGGAGGCGTGCTGGAGAAGGGCTCTGGACGACGAGGCCGGGCAGTGGCCGCTGCTCCACGCGATGTCCCTGTTCGGCTACGGTGCCTGGCTCAGACGCTGTCGGCGCGTCGTCGACTCGCGCGAACCGCTCGCCAGGGCCGAGGCGGTCTTCCGCGAACTCGGCTGCACGTCCCGTACCGAACTGACCGCCGCGGAACTGGCCGCGGCCGGGCGGCCGGAGACCGAGCCGGCCGAGGACGGTGCGTCGGGCGTACTGACACCGCGAGAACTCACCATCGCCCGGCTGGCCGCCCGCGGCCTGTCGAACCGGGCCATCGGAGAGCAACTGCGGCTCTCCTCCCGGACCGTGGCCGTACACCTGTACAAAATCTTCCCGAAGCTGGACGTGACCTCTCGCGGGCAACTCGCCGGGCGGATCGGCAAGGAGTGACCCCGGCCCGGGCGGCGGACCTGAGCGCCGCTGCCGGCCGTCCCGCCTGACGGGCAGCCGCTCCCCGGTCCGTCGCCGGGCGGACGGGCGTCCTCTCGCTGCCGGGCGACGTCACCGGACAGGTCCCAGCGCGTCGGTCAGCTGGGTCCGCGCGGTCACGCCCAGGCGGGGGAAGATGCGGTAGAGATAGGACCCGATGGTGCGGTGCGAGAGACCGAGTTCCGCGCCGATCTGACGGTTCGACATGCCTTGGGCGGCGAGGCGGGCGATCCGCAGCTCCTGGGGGCCCAGGAGTTCCGCCGTCCGCCCCTCCTCCGCGGCGGGTGCGCCGCCGTCCGACCGTCCACCGGATGCCCTGAGTTCCTCGGTGATCCGGGCGATCCTCGCTTCGGCGCCCGCCGAACGGAAGGTGGCCGCCGCCTGTCGCACGGTGACCCGGAAATCGGCGACCTCGTTCCTGCGGCGCAGCAGACGTCCGTGCGCCAACCGCCGGGACGCCTCCAGGAACGGCGCGTGCGAGAGGTCCGCCGCGAAGGCGCGCGCGAGGCGGGCCTCCGTGTCCTCGTCGTCCTCGGCCACGAGGGCCCATGCCACGGAGAGGCCCGCAGCGGCGAGGGGCGGGTGCTCCGCTCCCATCCGGGCCTCGAAGCCGCGCAGCCCCGCACGCGCCTCCTCGACGGTGTGCGCCGCTTCCGCGGCCTGCGCGAAGGGGACGAGCGCGAACAGCGCCGCCATGCGGGGCTGCGGGTCGGCGAGGAGGGCGGAGAGCGTGGCGAAGCCCGCGGCGAAGTCGCCGCCCTCCACCTGTGCCCACCCGGTGCACAGGGTGACGAGGTCGTCGACGGTGCGCACGGAGCGGCGCGCGGACTCCCGCTCGCGGTCACTGACCGGACGCACCGTGCCGGTACGCAGTCCTCGTACCAGGTCGCCCAGGAGACGGGCGGTCGCCGCATGATCGGCGTGCCCGTGCTCCGCGCCCAGTACGGCGCACTCCCGGAACGACCGCTCGGCCTGGACCCAGTCACCGGTGAGCACGTGGCACAGCCCCTGCTGGAGCAGAACCCACGGCAGGTGGTCGGCGCGCTCGTGGAGGCGGTGCCGGCCCTCCGCCCGCCGGTGCAGTTCCAGGGCGCGCAGCGGATCGCCCGTCAGCCAGGCTGCCTCGCCGAGATGCTCCAGAACGTGCACCGGCGCGTCTTCGGACTGCCGGTGGGCGGACACGCGCCGGACGACGGTCATGGCACGGCGCGGCGCGGCGACGGTGGCCACGGCGTACAGCAGCCGCGGGTCGTCCGCCCGGTCCGGGACCTTGTCGAGGAAGGCGAGCAGAGCTTCCGAGCATGCGGCGTCACCGGCCATCGAGGGCGCCGAGAACCGGGCCAGTTCCATCGCGTCCTCCTCGCCCCGTGTCCCGGCCGGAGCCGGCCAGTCGGCCGGGGCACGCCACCGGATCCCGTCGCGCAGGACAAGGGCCTCGGCGTAGAGCGTGCCCGGCGGGGTGAGGGGGAAGCGGAGGGCCCGGTGAGCCATCGCGCGCGCCGTACGCTCCCGGCCGAGGCTCTGGGCGAGCTGCGCGGCGAGCAGGGCACAACGTCCCCGGTCCTCGGGGACCTCGTGCAGATCCGCCGCCCGCGAGAGCAGACGGACCGCCAGCATCGGCTCGTCCCCCTCCAGCGCCCGGCGGTGTACGGCGTGGAGCCGGTGGGCCAGTTGCGCGTCGACGCCGCGCACGGCCTGCGACAGGTGCCAGAGCATCCGTACGGGGTCCTGCTCGGACACCGCCGACAGGGCGGCGTGCGCGGCACGGACGCGCCGCGGTCCGGTTTGGTGGGTCACGGCTCCCGGCATGGCGGGATGGGTGAACCGGAGCCGCGTGCCGTCGCACTCCACGAGACCCTCGCGTTCAGCCGGTTCCACCGCGGAGAACCCCAGCTCCTCACCCGCCAGCCGGGAGGCCGCCGAGAGCAGTCGGGGCAGTTCGCCCGCGGGATGCAGCGCCGCCACGAGCAGCAGATCGCCGGTGGCCGACGGCAGCCGCGCGACGCCCGGTGCCAACGCCGCGACCAGCCTGTCGGAGGACGGGGGGATCCAGGGCAGGGGATCGGTCGTCCGGACGGGCAGTTCGAGGAGGGTGAGGGGGTTGCCGCCGGCGGCGGTCAGCAGTTCGCGTTCGGCTTGTCGGCCGTTGCCCGCTCGCCTCTGGGCCAGGAGAGCGAGGGACTGGACCGCTGTCAGCGGTGCGATCGTGGTCGTGGGGATGCCGGTCAGTGGCGCCAGACGCCGGGGGTGGGGGCGCGAGGCGATCAGCACGGCCGGTGCCTGTCCGCCGGCGCGTCGCGCGACGAAGGACAGCACCTCTCTGCTGGGAGCGTCCAGGGTGTCCCAGTCGTCGACGACCAGCAGGAGCGGGCGGGCGCGACCGGCCCGCTCCATGAGGTCCAGCACGGCGTACGGCAGCCGGTCCCGCTCGGCCCGCCCGGGAATCCCGCCGACGGGTGTCACCGGGCTCGACGACGGCCCGAAGGGCGGGAAGTCGGTCCATTCCTCCCGCATCCCGGCGAGAAGACGGTCCACGCCGGCGTACTCCTGTGGGTCGTCTCCTCGTCCGCCGGCGCACCGCAGCACGCGCAGGCCGGCAGCGACCGCCATCTCCGCAGCCGCTTCGAGCAGTTCCGACTTGCCGGACCCCGCGTCGGCGCTCAGCACCCACGCCGCTCCGGGCCTGCGGGCGCCGTGCACGAAGTCCCGCAGCTCCCGCAACTCCCGCTCGCGTCCGACGAGGCGGGGGGCGCACGGCCGGTCCCGAACGAGGAAGGTGGCCGTCGGCACCGTCCCGCGGTCCGCTTCCTCCGCGACGGCGAGAGAGGTGCCCTCGGTCCACGTACTCATGGGTGGCCTCCGTTCGGGGTGCGGAAGGTTCCCCACCGGCGTGGGGGAGGCGTTCTCCTGCACCGCTCTCATCCCACCGGACCCGGGTCCGCCCAGCCAGGCAGTTCACATGCAGTTTGGCCTCGCACGCCGCCGAGGCGGAGGAGGGGGAGCCGGCCCCCTCGGCCCGGAGCCGGACGCCGGATATGACATGTGGCCGGAAATCACCCCGGACGCCGGCGGAGGAACGGGATGGACGCCACGGCCCCCGGTCGGTGTCAACGCCGGACCGTGGCCAGGAGTGCGCGCATGTCCTTGATCATCGCCGGCCGGAAGTCGGACTGCTCGGGCAGGGCGGGCTCGTCGTCGAAGCCCTCGTACGTGTCGTCGCCCTTGTAGTAGTGGCTCACGGAAAGCGTCAAGGAGAGGACGGCGGCACCGTCCAGGACCCGGAGTTCGCTGTGACCGGCGTCCTTGACGATCACGAAGGCCGCGTCGCCGAGTCCGGGAACGGGCTTCACCGCGTCCGGCGGGACGACCCCCGCGTCCGTCACACGCTGTTGCGCCTCGAACTCCTCCCCCGGGTCGGACTTCTTGTGCACCGCCACCGTGACGTCGACGCCGTACACCGTGAACCATGGCCCCGCCTGTTCGTCCTCACGGCCCCCGCCCAGCGGTATCGTGCAGCGAATCTGATCGAGGGCGGGATACCTCAACACCCCCGAATCGATCACCGCGTCGGTCGCCGGCGGCGCGATGGCGGTACCGAGCGACGTCAGCCCGACGGACCGGCAGAAGCCGTTCCCGAGCCGAAACGCCGACGCGTCGGGCTTCCCGGCTCCCGGACCGCCCCAGAACACCGCCGCGGTCCAGACCGCCGAGGCCACCGCGGCGCCCGCGACAGCGCTCAACCAGGGTTTCACGTCACGCCGCCGCCCGGGCCGCGGGTCCCGGTCGTCCAGGACGTCGAAGTTCTCCGACGGCTCCATGTGCTCCCCCGGCTCCAGATCGTAGATCACCCAGACGCTCCCAAAGATTCGTCCGCACGTCGCCGCGACCGGGGTCCACAGCGCCTGGCCACGCACAGATCCTGGCCATTCACAGCCCCGAAGACACGTGACCGCAGACATACGGGGTGCCGCGGCACTGCCGTTCACCGACGCCGGTGCACCGCCACCGATACGTGTGGCTCGTCGCGCAGTATGCCAGCCACGCCGACACGCGAGAACCCGGGACGGGGGACGGGCCGCCGCCGCACCCTTCCCGTCGGCGGACGCTTCGTCACCGCCGGGGCGTGGTGCCGGCGTCGTCGCCCGCTCCGGCGTGGGACGACGAAGTCACCGGCGGCGAGCGGGCGGCCGGGCCCGAGAACACCCCTGCGGCCGGACAGCCCGGCAACCGGACACCTCGGCGACCGGACACCCTGCGACCGACACCCTGCGACCGGACACCTTGGTCACCTACTTGACCGGTGACTTCGATGCGTGTCACGATCACGATCACCGCTCAGGCCGGTGATGACTCGATGTGCCGCCCGACGCCCAGGGCCGGCTTCGGTCGCACGGGCGCGAAAACACCCTCGAGGAGAACGCCTTGTCCGGAAACCGTCAGAAGGCGCTGACCACCGCGGCCGGCGCACCCGTACCCGACAACCAGAACTCCCTGACCGCGGGCCCCCGGGGGCCGATGCTTCTCCAGGACGTCTGGTTCCTGGAGAAACTCGCGCACTTCGACCGCGAAGTCATTCCCGAACGCCGCATGCACGCCAAGGGGTCGGGTGCCTTCGGCACGTTCACCGTGACGCACGACATCACGCGGTACACACACGCGAAGATCTTCTCCGAGGTCGGCAAGAAGACCGAGATGTTCGCCCGCTTCTCCACCGTCGCGGGCGAGCGCGGCGCCGCCGACGCCGAGCGCGACATCCGCGGCTTCGCGCTGAAGTTCTACACGGAGGAGGGAAACTGGGACCTGGTCGGGAACAACACCCCGGTGTTCTTCTTCCGCGACCCGTTGAAGTTCCCCGACCTCAACCACGCGGTGAAGCGCGACCCGCGCACCAACCTGCGCGATGCCGAGAACAACTGGGACTTCTGGACCCGCCTCCCGGAAGCACTGCACCAGATCACGATCGTCATGTCGGACCGCGGCATCCCGGCCTCGTACCGTCACATGCACGGCTTCGGCTCGCACACCTACAGCCTCGTCAACGCCGAGGGGGAGCGGTTCTGGGTGAAGTTCCACCACCGCACCCAGCAGGGCGTCAGAAACCTGAGCGACGCCGAGGCGGAGGCGCTGATCGGCCGGGACCGCGAGTCCCACCAGCGCGATCTGTACGACGCGATCGAGAACGGCGACCACCCGAGGTGGAAGCTGTTCATCCAGGTCATGCCGGAAGCGGACGCCGACCACTACCGTTTCCACCCCTTCGACCTCACCAAGGTCTGGTCGAAGAAGGACTACCCCCTGATCGAGGTGGGCGAGTGGACGCTCGACCGCAATCCCGCCAACTACTTCGCCGACGTCGAGCAGGCGGCTTTCACCCCCGCCAACGTCGTACCGGGAATCGGTTTCTCCCCCGACCGGATGCTGCAGGGCCGGCTCTTCTCCTACGGCGACGCCCAGCGCTACCGCCTGGGCGTCAACCACCACCAGATTCCGGTCAACGCTCCCAGGAACGCCGTGCACTCCTACCACCGCGACGGCACCATGCGCGTCGACGGCAACCAGGGGCCCACTCCGGGCATCGAGCCCAACTCCTACGGCCACTGGCGGGAACAGCCTGCCTTCCGTGAGCCGCGCCAGGCCGTGGGCGCCTTCGCCGACCGGTTCGACTTCCGGGAGGACGACGATCAGTACTTCGAACAGCCCGGCGACCTCTTCCGGCTGATGAGCTCCGCGCAGCAGCAGGTCCTCTTCGAGAACACCGCGCGCGCCATCCGGGGGGCGTCCCGGGAGACCGTGGAACGCCACATCGCCAACTGCGCCCAAGCCGATCCGGCTTACGGTGAAGGGGTCCGCAGGGCCGTCGAGGCGACGCCGACCGTCGACGACCGAGGAATCCGGCCCTCCGGGCAGGTGTCCGAATGACCCGCTCATGATCGGCGAAAACAGCGGCGGCCTGACCGCCGAGCAGACGGACCGCGTCGTGAACATCGCCATGGACCTGGCCCGCGAGGGCAGAACCGACGAGCTGACGGAATTCGTACGGCACGGGCTGCCCGTGGACGTCATGGACGCGGGCGGCAACACACTCCTCATGCTCGCCTCGTACCACGGTCACGCCGACACGGTCCGAGCCCTGCTCGCCCTCGGCGCCGACCCTGACCTGCGCAACGCCCGCGACCAGTCCCCGCTCGCCGGAGCCCTGTTCAAGGGCGCGGACGAGGTGGCGGTGATACTGCGGGAAGCCGGTGCCGACCCGGACGCGGGCACCCCCACGGCGCGCGCAGCCGCCTCCCTGTTCGGGCGCCGCCATCTGCTTCCCGACCGCTCGTGAACGCGTCGGCACGCGTTGCGCCACTCGCTCCGGGCGGCCACGTTCTGGGGGACACGTCATGAAGCGATGAGCGGGGCCACCGCCCACGCCGTCTCACCCGTCGACACACGGCAGCACCGCGTTCCGCGCACCGGATCGGAAACACGTATCTTATGATCCTCGCTCATCGCGACGGCCGCGGTGCTGCCGCACACGTCAGCATGGACGCGCTGACAACATGACGCTCTGCCAGTACAGTTCGCGGTGCTCATCGAAGACTTCGGCGGCGGGAGCGCCTTGCCTCCCCGCACGGCCGCAGGCGCGGGGACCGCCCGGCAGGGCTGTTCGGCGGATGCCGTGAGGGGACCGTCGTGTGCCCCGCGTCGCGCCGCCCGCACTCCGCGCGTTCACCCCTGGAGACAAGAAGCATGACGACCCTGGACGAAGCCCCCCTGGAAGTCCTGGACGCCTACCGCACCTGCGAGTTCGCCACGCTCGGCCGGGACGGTACCCCCGCCGCGTGGCCCACCGCGGTACGGCGGCGAGAAGACGGCACGCTGCTGCTGACGACGTCCCTCGCCTTCGCGCAGAAGGCACTCAACGTGCGCCGTGACGGACGCGTCGCTCTGCTCTTCTCGGACCCCACGGGCAGCGGGCTCACCGACGCACCACAGATCCTGGTCAGCGGCCGGGCCGAGTGCCCCGAGGAGATCCGGACCGGGCCCGAAGGCGCGGAGGACTACTGGCGGATGCTCTTCGAACGGCAGCCGCACAGCCGGTCGTACGTCTCTGCCCCGGCGCGGTGGACCATGGACTGGTACTACCTCCGGCTGTTGATCACCGTGACCCCCGAGCGAGTGACCGTCAGGCCTCCTCTCGCCGTGCCCGACGGCCCGCGAATCCCGGCCCTGCCGAACACGCTGGCGGGCTCCGAGCAGCTCAACGCCTACGCCAGCGCCGTGCTGGGCGCCCGTGACGCCTCCGGCGCACCCGTCCTCGCCCGCACTCGGCCCACGCCGGGCGACGGCGGCTACCTGCTGGACGTACCCGTCGACTGCGCCGCGGTGCCGGGCCCGGCCTCCCTGCTCGTGCACCGGCACGACGACCGGATGAACCACATGCACAACGCACTCGTCAGAGGGCGGCTCGACGAGGCCGCCGACGGCCGTATGGTGCTCGTGCCGGAAAAGGTCGTGGAACCGATGGGTACCGGCCGCGCGAGCGACACACTGGGACTTCTGCGCCGTACCAAGCGGGCCACCGGCCGCTACCTGGAACGGCGCGGTCTGCCCAGGCCGAAGGTGCGCTGGGACGAATTCCGTGAACTGGCCGCCCGCCGGCCTCAAGGCATCTGATCGGGGGATCCGAGGAACGCCGCCCGACCGACGTACCCCGGCCGTCGGACAGGTGCCGGCCGGGAAACACATGCCACCTCGCCGGAAACGGAAAACAGGAAACATGTCACATTCGGTCTACACTCACACGTATGACCAATCGTGAACATGTCGCCCAGGCCGCCGAGGCCTTCCAGGAGGCCACGGAGGCGCTCGCCGGAGTCCTCCCGAACGGCTTCCACCAGCGGTCCGGTGCCGCCCTGCTGGCGGTCACCGGATCGTTGATACCCGCGCTCAACGTGATCATGAGCGTCGCCGACACGCCGGACACCGCCGACATCGGCCTGCTGTGCGCGAAGGCCGGGCCTCACGTCCAGGAGCTTCCCTGGAGCATCCGGGTCAGGGGCGACGCGGGCACGGAACTCGTCGGCCTCGCCGGCTCCCACGGGCTCACCACCCTCACCCACCAGCCCTTCATGCTGCTCCCGTTGGAAGACGAACGGGAGGTGTGGTCGTCCGGCACGGAGCCCTCGACCGTGCGTCCGCTGCGGGACGACGAGCACGAGATCTTCGCCACCGTCCTCGGCACCGCCTTCGGAGCGCCGGCCTTCGTCATCACGAGCCTGTACACGCCGCACGTCCTCGGCCAGCCCTTCGTCAGGGCGTACGTGGCCGAAGTGGACGGTGTGGCCGCGGCGGCGGGGCTCGCCATCCTCACCGAGCGCCACGTGGGACTCGCCAACATCGGCACTCTGCCCGAGTACCGGGGACGTGGCCTGGGGCGGGCGGTCACCGAGGCGATACTGCGCGACGGCCGGGCGGCCGGCGCACGCACGGCGTATCTGCACTCCGGCGACGAGTCGGTGCCGCTCTTCGAGCGGGCCGGATTCCGCACCGAGGAGTCGTGGACCCTCCTCACGGCCTGACGCCGGCCGTACCGGCTCACGCCCCGTCGTGCCATAACCGTCCCGGTGGGGTCCCGCGGGGCAAGGAGACGTCGGTCTCCGCGGCTGCGGGGGGCCGCCCCACCGCCGCGGAGACCGACGGCGGAATCAGTCCTCCCAGTGGTGGACCGCCGCGGTCGCGGTGACGGCGTCGGCGTAGACGAGCGCCACGCGGTGGTTGTACTGGATGGTGTACATCGTGCGCGCACCGATGACGACGGCTCCGCTGGAGGGGAAGTAGTCGTCGGTGGCGACGGGATCGGTGGTGGCCACGTAGGCCTGGCCGACGGGGACGGAGTACATGGACAGCGGTGCCTGCGTCGAAGCGCCGAGGCCCGCCGGGTACTCGGCCTTGTCCGGGTAGCTCGATCCGTAGAGCGGGACGGCGGTGGCGCCCGCGGGCCGGATGATCTTCACTCCGGTGACGTTCCTCGTGTTGGCGCCACCGGGGTTGTGGAACCACACCTCGGAGCCGCTGAACCAGATCGCGGTCCAGTCGCCCTGCACGTCCGCGACGACGAACTGCTGTCCGGCCTGGGCCGTGCTGCCCCAGTCGTTGATCCGGTCGGTGCCGGGAGCGACGCCGTGGATCGCCTGGTCTCCGAAGAGCGGGGCGGTATCGCCCGGGGCGGTGCGCAGGTAGACGAAGTTCGCCTGATGCTGCTCCGACGTGCAGGAGGTCGTCTGCCCGGTCGGGTCGTCGGAGGGACAGACCTGGATCGTCTGGACGTTCTCGGCGAAGGGCGGGTGGATCGTGACGACCGAACCCTTCTCCGGAACGCCGGGGGCGCCCGCGCCGACCCCGAGCAGCTCCATGAGGTGGTTCAGGTCGTAGAAGGGGCCCAGGTCCCAGTGCATCCCGGCCGTCAGCGCGGAGTTCGGTCCGGCAACGTTGTCATGGCCGATGATGTGCTGCCGGTCCAGCGGGATGCCGAACCGGGCCGCCAGGTACCTGATCAGATCCGCGGTGGCCTCGTACTGCGCCTCGGTGTACCAGGTCGCGCCGTGCGCGGCGTAGCCCTCGTGCTCGATCCCTATCGAGTGGAGGTTGGTCGAGTAGTTGCCCGCGTGGAAGGCGATGTCCTTGGTGGGCACCATCTGGGTGACGGCGCCGTCGGAGGACATCACGTAGTGGGTCGAGGTCCCGTTGGCGGGGTTGGCCAGGCCCGCCACGCCGGCGTCGTAGGTGGACTCCAGGTCGTGGAGGACGATGGTGTCGATCCTGATGCCGTTGGCGGGCCGATTCGACACCTGGCCGCCGACGGACGAGCCCGCGACGAACGTGCAGCGCACGGCGGGCGGGCACTCGGTGTCCGCGGTGGACGCCGACGCCTTCAGCTCCAAGTCGTCGGCCTGCGACCGCGCGGGGTCGACCGAGGGGTTCGGCGACAGCCGGATCCGCTGGCCGTCCACCGTCACGGTGGAGGCACCGTCGCGGACGGTCCCGAAGACGCGGTCGGCGAAGCTCAGCGCCCCCTGCTTCTGCTCCGACTGGCTGTAGCGGGCTACGGCCCCGTACCACCGGGAGGCATCGGCGGGCGTCTCGCCCACCAGATCCTTCTCGTACGAGGCGAGCAGCGCCGCACCACCGCGGATGTTCGCGCGCTCGTCCTCGCGCAGGTCTCGCGCGGAGATGCCGGTCAGCTTCGCCGCCGCCCGCAGGGTGTGCCGGGCGGGGTCGGCTGCGAGGGCCGCCACGTCGGAACGGCCCGCCGCGCCCGCGTCACCTCCGGCCAGCATGGCGGGGGTGACGTCCGTGAGGTTCATGACCCCGTAGCCGCCGTCGGTGCTGACCTGCGCACCGTGCGACTCCCAGCGGGACTCCTGGTAGGCGAGGGCGAGCAGGACGCTCGGCGGGACGTGGTACTCCGCCGCGGCGGACAGGAGCGTCTGCTGACGGCTCGTGGTGGTGCTGCCCGGCACGGCATGGGGGGTGTCGGCGAACGCCGTGGCGGGGGAGGTGAACAGGCCGCACGCGGCCAGCACACCTGCGGCGACCGCGGCGGACAGGCCGGCTGCCCTCTTTCTCTGGTGCAAGTCGAGATCCTTACGATGTGAGGGGACATGTGCCGAAAGCGTCCTCGTCATGGGACCAACTCCCTCGGAGGTGACCGCTCGTGCGCGCATGACTATAGGCGAGAACACCGGCTCCTGAAACGGCACTTCCGCCGGACCGGCCCCGTCTCCCACCTCACACTCGACACCCACCGTGGGCGCTGAAGAGGAGCGTCCGGGTGTCTGTCGCTGTGACGGCTATGCGTCGTACACCTCCACTCTCAGGTCCTCGGGCCGAAGCACGTTCAGGCTGAGCAGATAGGCCCTGGTGCGGGGGTGTATCGGCTCGCGTCCCCCACGGACGTTGCGTACCCATGTGCCGAGGTGAAGCGGAAGCATCTCTCCGGAGGCGGACGTGATCCCGCGGGCTCCACGGTTCGTCCGTACGTACTCTCCGGCGCCCAGCGCCATCATCCGCTCACTCATGGCAACCTCGTTCAACGACTCGGCGGGCGGCAGCACCGGTTGGGGTGCGGGCGGTTGCTCCTCATGGTGTCGTACTCGTGCCAGGTGCTGGGGTTGGATGACGCCTCTCTGCTGCAGGTAATGACTCGTTGCCTGATGGATCGTTATGGTCCCCATGCGGACGCGGTTGACCCAGGAGCCGAGATGCATGGGCGCGTCCCTCCCGGCGTTCCGCGTGATGCCCGCGGCGCCTCGCCGTTCGACGACGTAGGCGTTCGCGGCCAGCGCCATGGCCCGCTCCTGCGGCGGCACGCCGTGCAGCGGATCGTTCTGGTGCGGTGTCCGGACGGGCGGCGGCTGCCGGTGCGGTGCCTGCGGGGGCGGCGGCTGCCGGTGCGGTGCCAGCGGGGGCGGTGCCTGCCTGTGCGGTGCCAGCGGGGGCGGCGGCTGCACGAACCGTTCGCGCGGCGGAGGCGGCTGCACGAACCCTTCTCGCGGCGGAGGCGGCTGCACGAACCGTTCCCGCGGCGGAGGCATGGCCGGTCTCCCCGCGGGCGGCGCTGCCGCGACGCGGTGCGTTTGCGGCGGACCGAGCGGTTCCACGACCCCGAGACGCTCCAGGTAATCCCTCGTCCCGGGAGCGATCTGCTCTCTGCCCTTGCGAACCCGACCGGCCCACGGGCCCAGAGGTTCGGGCAGATGACCAGGTCCGAGGGACGTGAACAGACCGCGCACTCCGCGGTGCTCCGCCACGAACGCGCCTGCGGCAAGAGCCATGGTCCGTTCGGCGGGCGGCACGCCATCGAGCAACCGTGCGGACGGCAGTTCCACGGGCGGGGGGGTCGGCACCCGCTGCGGCTCCCGCGGGGGGCGCGGAGGACGCGGCTCCCGCGGAGGGCGCGGGACCGGTGCGACGCGCTTCTGGCGTACGCGCGCAGGCGGGTCCGTCGGCTGCTGCGGTGCCGGTTCGGCGTGCGCGTTCCGGCCGTGATAGCGCTGGTGCAGGTGAAGCAGGTCCCCTTCGTGCACGACGAAGCCGTGGGTGGCGTGAATGTGGCGCAGGACGTCGCCGATGGTGGGTTCGGCGCCGCTCCGACTGGACAAGGCCTCGAAGAGGGCTGCTTCCTGCTCGTGGTTGAGGTTGTGGACGCCGTGGCGTGCGAACCCGAACCGGTGGTCGGTCGGTTGTCCGGACCACGGATGCTGCGCCCACGGCCCCAGAGCGAGCAAGGATTGCTGCAGTCGCGAGTCCACGTCGATCACGCTCGGTGCCCTGACGGCTCCGGCGGCGAACGGGGCGTCCCGCTGGTGGGCGAGTACGGTCGTGGCGGCCCCCGGGAGCGCGAGTCCCACCGGCTCGGGAGTACTGCTGTCGACACGCATGTCCTCGGACTCCGGGGTGAAGAGCGCGCGGTACGAGGACGGCGCCACGGACGGGGTACGTTGCGGCGCCGGCTCCTGAGCAGGCGCCGTTGTGTTCCGTGGCAGTACCGCGGCCCAGTGCTGGAAGCCGGGTCCGGGATTGAACCTGACCATGGAAACCGATTCCTCCCCCTCTCCGAACTGTTGCCAGTCCTCAGGGTCGATACCGGGCTCGAACGGGAGGAACTCGATCGTCACGCCGTAGACCTCCGCCAGCAGATAGGGAAAGACGTCACCGTGCTCGTCGTTCCACCGGCCCGGAGTGGCCATGGCGGCGATCAGATCGCTCCGCTCGTCCAGTGACTGCAGGCCCAGATCGTGCCAGATGGTGCTCTGCGGTTCACTCAGCATCTCGCGCAGTCGGTTCGCCACGTCTTCCCGCATCCGGGCTGCCGACCACAGTCGCTGTGTCTCGTCCCGCATGTCCCGCGCGACGATGAACGCGTTGAACAGGCAGTCGCCGTCTCCGTCGACGTTCACCAGGCGGCCCCCGATGGAAGCGACGGCCGCAGCCGCCTCCTGGATACCGGGAGTCACCGCCTCCGCGGATACGCCGAGGCCGTTCCCCGGAGCCCAGGACCATCCGGTGTCCGCGTGTGTCGCGGAGCCTCCCGCGACGGGCTGTTCCCCGCCGCGCCCCCCGCCGAACAGACCGGGCCCGGCGGGCAGGCGCTCGGCGTAACCGGCCGCCAGCCGCTTGGCGCGGTTCATGTCGTCGGCCGCGATGGCGTCGGCCACCTGGGCGACGATCTCCTCGTTGGCCGCCCGCTGTGCTCGAACCCTCGCCGCTGCCTCCGGGGGCGCGTCCGGTCCGACCGAGAACACCGGCCGCAGGTGGGCACCGGCCTCGGTCAACAGGGTGACGGCCCGCTGCTGACTGTCGCTCAGCGACCCGGTCCCGCTCTCATCGTGTTGCCGCCGCGTGTCCTCCCCAGCCGCCCGCTCTTTGCCCTTGCCATGCTTTACCTGCTCAGCCGGGGTCGTTCTGCGCACATGCTCGGCCGGCGCCGCCGGTGACTGACGAGAAGTCGAGGGAAGAAGGGTGCGCACCTCCGCGGCCAGGGTCTGGTCGAGATGTGGCCGGGTCAGCAGGAGGTTTGCCTGGTCCACGGGCGACAGACCGGCCTCGCGGACGGACACCGGCGCATCCGGCGCGAGATCCCACATCGCGTCGAGGCTGGTGTCGTACGAAACGCCGGCCAACGCCTCCCGAGTGACGAGCACGTCCATGAAGCCGGAAGCCATGAGTCGCGCCGCCAGTTCCGGTGGAACAGCCCCAGCGGATCTGGGCGGAGTCGCAACACGCACGTTGTCCCCGGAGCGCGTCTCCTTCCCCCTCTCCGTAGGGCCGCGGCTCTCGTCCGGGAGGGGCGCCGGCGGGTTCTTGCGGGAGTGATCCGGCTCGAACGATGGCCGACGATCGTCCGGAAGGACGGTCACAACCGGCTCGTACGGGTTGAGCCCCGGCCCGGTGCTGATGGAGCTCCGCCGGGCCGTCACGTCACTCGACGCACCGGCCTCGCCGGTTCGGGTGCCGTTCTCCGCCGCGGGCGCGCCCCCTGGCACCCTGGGAACGCGGAACGGCCCGGGACCGCCGCCTACGGTCCGGAGATGGCGGACGGCCAGGTCAAGGGCCCTGTCGGGGTCGTGCTGGTGCTGCGCCAGAATGAGCATGACCTCAACCAGCGCCGCATGAACCGCAGGCTCAGTGTCGGCAAGCCCTCCGTCGAGGCTGATCGGCGTGTCGAAGGCTGCCCGCGTGAGGCCGGAGGCTTGCAGGGCCAACTGCCGGTAGGTGTGGTCTCCGAGTTCCGCGCGCATCAGGTCCAGCAGCGCCTCGGCGTCTTCGACCGACCAGGGCCGGTTCTCGCCGAGGGGCCTGGTGAGAACCGACTCTCCGGCAGGGGGTTCCGTCGCCCGGCCCTTGCCCTTGTCAGGGGTCGTCGAGACGACGCCGTCGGAGGCGGGCCCGTCACCGACGGATCGGCCGGACGGCGGGGTACCGACGCCCGGCCCGGCCGCGGTGGCATCGCGGGCTCCGGTCGTCCGGTCCGCGGTCGCCCGGTCCTCGGTCCGGGCGACCGCGGTAGGTCCGTCGGAGCTGTCCGGGCGTGTGCCGGAAGGCAGCGCCGCCTCGGTGACACCCGCCTTCCTCGTCGGATCCGTTAGTTCCGCGGCGGCCTCGCGCACCGGCCCCGAGGACTCGTGCGGCAGCGAGGCACTCGGCTTCATGGCGCGGATTCCGGCGTCGCGGACCGTCTCCCGAACCTCCGCGGGCGTCTGCTCCCTGGAATCGCTGCCCCGGCTGTCGCCGGCGAAGACGGTCGACAGACGATCGGAGTGCTGGGCCGGTTGAGCGGTGCCCGCATCCGGGCCGCCGTGGGGGGACGATCCCCGGGCCGCACCCGTGCTGGTGGTGATGCGGGGCGACACGGCGGGGGGTGTCCGACCGGCGGGGTCCCGCTGCGGGGCGGCGGTGCGTTCGCCGGACCGGCCCGCCGCGGACGTGACCGTTCCGCCCGGGCCCGGGCCGGCCTGGGCGGAAGCCGGTGTCGCGGCCGTGGTCGGGAGCTGCTGGTGTCCGGTGGCGAGCAACCCCGTCGTGCGGAGGGTGTTGTCGTGCTGGAGTAGCGGGCTGTCGAGGGTGACCGGCCTGCCGAAAGCGGGGGTGTCGAAGGAGAGGCTGTCGTAGGAGGGGCTGTCGTAGGAGGGGCTGTCGAAGGAGAGGCTGTCGTAGGAGGGGCTGTCGTAGGAGGGTGGGAAGACGGTGTTCTGCGTGCCGGTGGTGTACGTGGGCGGTGGTGTGCGGATGCCGCCGTCGGTGCCGGCAAGAGTGGTCTCGCCGGCCGCGGGATACGGGGTGTACAGGGGCGGAACCGTGGTGAAGTCAGCGGGCCGGGCGGTATTCAACAGGGCGGGCAGCGACAGCCCGGGGAGCTTGAAGCCCGAACCGAGGGTGTGCTTGAAGGTCGCGTGCACACCGGCCAGGACAGGGTGCTTGGCTCGGCCGATCAGCTCACCACCCACGGCACCGGCGGCGGTCCCGAACGTCGTGGTGAACCTGCCGGTCTCGATCTGGTTGACGATACCTTCGGACAGGTTCTGTCCCCCCACGCTGAAAACGGTGTCGATCCCGAAACGCGGCATGCGTTCCTTCCACCCCCGCGGCATCGCCGCGGCCACGCCGTCCGACAGAGCCGAACGCAGCGGCCGGTATTTCTCCCCGAGCGACTCCAGCGGACCGAGCGCGTCGCGCAACGCACGCGCCAAACCCCTGGGACCGGTCCGGGAAAGGAACGCCGAAGCGTAGTCGGTACCCATCCGACGCGCGGTGTCCGGCCCGAGACGGGAAGCGAAAGCACTCTCGAACCGGTCACCCACCGCGTCCACGAAGGCCCGCCCTGCCTCCCGCCCCGCCCCTCCATGGAGAAGACCGACACGCATCGGCACGGTCAGCTCGGCCAGCGCCCCACCGAACCAACTGCCCAGATCCGCCAGGTCCCTGTCCCAGGGCGCCAGAACACCGGTTTCCTTCCCACCGCCCCCGACAGCGCTCTTCCCGCCGGCCGCCCCGCCCCCGCCACCACCAGCCACGTCGACAGCGTCGTTCCTGACGGGCGCGACCGCCCCCGGACCACGCAGCGCATCATCGACCGCCTCCCTGATCGACTTCGTCGCCGCCGGCATGTAGGCCCTCGACACCAGCTTCTTCAACGGCCCCGTCACCAAGGGCAACGCGCCCCCGACCGCCCCCTGCACCGCACCCGAGAGCACCGAACTACGACGGTACTGATCCCCGAACGCGGTGTGTTCACCTCGCGCCGCCAGAATCCACCGCGCCAACCCGTCCAGCGCCGACATCAACGCCACGTTGGTCACCACGCTCATCGCCGCGTGCGTGAGGAACTTCCGCAGCGTGCTCCCGAACAAGAACTCGAAGATGTCCAGCAGGATGCCCTGCTCGATCGCCGCCCCGATCGGGTTCCACTCCCACATGATCAGCGTGATCGCCCACTCCACCAGGAACGCCAGCACCTGAAGAACGATCATCAAGTTCGTGTAGTCCAGCTGGTACGCGAACTCCCCCGCACCCTCCGCGATCTGCGCGGCCGTATCCCGCAACCCCGAAACGTAATCCGCGCCCTCCCCCGACATGAACGACCGCATCGCGTCCACGTACGCCTGCGACCACTCACCCGACGCCCCCCGCGCCGTCCCTTTCGCCACCTCGGCTGCCAACGACTCGAAGTCGCCCAGGAAGCCGACCAGTTCCAGATGCGGCTCCTGCACCTCACTCCGCACACGTTGCGACGAACCCAACGGAACACTCATACCCGACACGAAAACGACAATCGGGTTGTACCAAGGCTCCTCAGTCACGACATCCCCACAGATACACGCCAGTCATCCATCGATCGCCGACAGACGCCGTCTCCCAGCTCTCCCCATCGCTCCCGCACGATGTGCTCCGCCCTGCACCGGGGGACGGCCAGGGCGGCCAGGGCGGCCAGGGCGGCCAGGGCGGCCAGGGCGGCCAGGGCGGCCAGGGCGGCCAGGGCGAGCATCCCCGGTCACGGCTTCCCGTGCTGCGGGACGCACTACGGCGTCAGGTGCAGACCTGATCCCTCATCCGGGCCGGCCGGCCAGCGCCTCCCCCGGCAGGTCTCCGGGGAGCAGCGTGACGAGCGCCTCCAGGTCGGGGGCGGCCAGCGTGGCCAGCCGGCCTGCCTGACGGGTCATCATGCTCTCCAGCAGCTGACGGGCAAGGCGCGCGTTGCCGAAGGAGCGGGTCCGGGGCACGCCGTCGAGGTGGACGCGCAGCGCCTCGACAGTGGCCGGGGCGCACACGTATCCGACCGTCGTCGCCTGCTCCTCCATGATCGCCAGCAGCTCCTCGGTGGAGTAGTCCTCGAAGGTGACGTGCCGGGAGAAACGTGAGGCCAGCCCCGGGTTGGAGGCGAGGAAACGGTCCATCTCCGCGGGGTAGCCGGCGACGATCACCGCGACCTCGTCGCGGCGGTCCTCCATCAGCTTCAGCAACGTGTCCACGGCCTCCCGGCCGAAGTCCTGCGTCGAGCCCTCGGGGGTGAGGGTGTACGCCTCGTCGATGAACAGGACACCGCCGAGCGCCTCCTCGAACTTCTCGGTGGTGAGCTGCGCGGTGTGGCCGATGTAGCGGCCCACCAGGTCGGCCCGGCCGACCTCGACCAGCTGTCCCCGGGACAGCACCCCGAAGGATTTGAGCAGGTCGGCGTAGAGACGTGCCACGGTGGTCTTGCCGGTGCCGGGCGGCCCGGAGAACACCGCGTGGTGGCTGACCGCGGGTGTCGGCAGTCCCAGCGCGGCCCGCTGCCGGTAGGCGCTGAGCAGGTCGGAGATACCGCCGACCTCCCTTTTGACCGCGGACAGACCAGTCATGGCACGCAGCCGGGTCAGTACGTCGGACTCGCCGGGTTCCTTCTTCCCGTCCGTATGCACCTCCGCGGCGACGTCGGCACCGACGTCCTCGGGCAGCATCAGCATCAGGTCCGCCTCGCTGGCCTCGGGCAGGGTGGCCAGTCGCAGCGACTGCCGGTCGACCATCTCCTCGAAGACGCCACGCGCGGCGCGGCCGTTGCCGAACGTGGCGTCGCGGCGCATGCCGGTGAATCGCAGCGCGAGGGCCTCTTTGGTGAGCGGGTCGAGGACGTATCGGTGGCCGTTACACATGGACTCGGTGATGGTGACCAGTTCGTCGACCGAGTAGTTCTCGAAATCGATGGTGCGGGTGAAGCGGGAGGAGAGGCCCGGGTTGGCGGCGAGGAATCCCTCCATCTCCTTGGGGTAGCCGGCGACGATCACGACCGTGTCGTCACGGTGGTCCTCGATCAGCTTCACCAAGGTGTCGATGGCCTCCTGGCCGAAGTCCGCGCCGGAGCCCTTGCCGCCGGAGGTCAGGGTGTAAGCCTCGTCGATGAACAGGACACCGCCCAGCGCTTGTTCGAAGACCTCGGTGGTCTTGATGGCGGTGCCGCCGATCACCTGGGCGACCAGGTCGGCGCGGGCCACCTCGACGATGTGGCCCGAGGACAGCATGTCGAGGCTCGCCAGGATGCCGCCGTACAGGCGGGCCACGGTGGTCTTGCCGGTGCCGGGCGGGCCCGCGAAGACCAGGTGCCGACTCATCGGCGGGGCCGGGATGCCCAGCTGAGCCCGCCGCTGCGCGAGTTTGCCCAGGCTGACGAGCATGTTGACCTGGTCCTTGACGCCCGCGAGTCCGACCAGTTGGTTGAGTTCGGCGACGAGGGCGTTCTCCGGGGACTTGCCGTCCTGGCCGCCCTCACCGGTGGTGGCCGGGTCGGGGGCGACCGGATCGGCAGCCGGGTCGGTCCCCTCGTCGGGGGACTTGTTGTCGACGCTGGTGAGTCCGGAGAGCGTGAACTCGGCCCGGGACGGGGCCCGCTTGAGCCCGGAGCCGCGATTGGACCGTACGGTACAGTCGGTGATCTCCAGGGCACGGTCGGTGTCGATGCGGATGCCGTCCCCGGCGTTCCCACTGAACTCGCACGTCTTCAGCGAGGCCTGGCCGCCCATGCCGATCAAGGCTCCGTGACCACCACTGCCCAGTACCCGGGAACGGATGAGAGTGAGCCCGCCGCCCTCCTCGACCGCTGCTCCGGACGCGGAGCAGCCCGAGATGTCGCAGTCCCGCAGCGTGGCCCGCCCCCCGTTGCCGACGCAGACGCCGGACTTTCCGGCGCCGCGCAGGGACGAGGTCCCGAAGTGCGGGTTGCCGCCCCCTTCGACGCGCAGGGCGTGGCCCGCACAGTCGCCCACCTCGCAGTCCTCGAACCGGCCGCGGGCGTCGTTGGCGACCAGGATGCCCGCTCCATGCGCCTGCGTGATCCGGGCCCGGCGCAGTAGCGGGTTGGCCCCGGCGGTGACCAGAACGCCGTGCCCGCCGGCTCGGGCCACGTCCAACTGGTCGAACTCGGCCGCGCACTCCCCTTCCAGCACCACGCCGACGCCCTTGCTGTTCGTCACCCGGGTCCCGCTGAGCGAGGGGGAACTGGTGTCGTCGACGTGCACCGCAGCCTCCTCGGCTCCGTCGAACGCGCAGTTGGCGAAGTAGCCGCGTGAACGGCCGGTGACGTACAGGCCGCTGCCCCGGGTGCCGGAGGTCTCGCAGGAGGACAGTTGGGGGTCGGAGCGCTCCGCGACCACGAAGCCGTGGCCGCGGGTGTTGAGGATGCGTACGTGAGAGAGCTCGGTGCGGGCGGAACTGGCCAGGTGGGCGCCGGTCGAGCAGTCACGCAACGTGGTGCGCACCACCCGCAGCGACGTGCTGCCCTCCAGGGCGAGGCCAGGTTTCTCGACGGCGGTGATCTCGCAGTCCTCGACCACGCCCCGCGACTCGCCGTTGGCCAGCACGCCGTTGCCGCGTGCGTCGCGGATGCGGCAGTTGCGGACGTCGGCGTGGCCACGCTCGCTGATCACCACGCCGGAGGTACCCAGATTCTCGATCAGGCAGTCCTCGATGACGCTGCCTGTGGTGCCGGCCTCGACCACGCCCGCCCCGACCGGGTTGGTGATGCGGCACGACCGCAGCGCGAGGGAGCCGCTGCCCCGGCTGAGCAGGGCGGTCCAGCCTGCCCCGAGGATCTCGCAGCCGTCCATGGCGACCTGGCCGCGCACCGCGTCGACCACCGGCAACTCGCCCTCGCCGCCCCGCAGGAGCAGGTCGGTCAGCATGACGGCGTCGGCGGCGAGCGTCACGGCCGCGCCCTTGTCCGGGGCGATCTCGACACTGCCCCGCGGTCCTTCGGCGACGATCGTCACCCTGCTCTCGACCACCAGGGTTTCCCGGTAGCTGCCCGGCCGGACGCTGATGACGGCTCCCGGCCGGGCGATGCGCAGCGCCGCGCCGATCGTGCTGTGGTCGCACCCGTTGTCCGGGCCGACGGTGATCACATGGCGGGCCACGCCTGCTCCTTCGTGTTTCGAGGTGGGCTCAGTGCTGGGTGCCGGCGGCCCAGAGGGCCTGGTCGTCGGCGCTGAGGATGGTGACGTCGCCGTCGCTCTGGATGACCAGCTCGGCGCCGGTGTGTCCGCCGGTGTGCGACGACCACAAGGTCTGCTGGTACGCCGAGCGAATGACGAGTTCGCCGTCCGCCTTGAACGTGGCGGCGTTGTTCTCGCCGGTGGTGCCGGACGACCAGCGGACTGTGCCGTCCTCGTCGGTGATGACGAGGTCGCCGTCGGCCCGCATGGTGAGGCTCATCCGGTCGGAGGAGACGGACTCGCCCGCGCGGACGGTGAAAGTGGTGGCGAAGGTCTTGGTGTCCCACTGGGGGGCGGCCGTCTCCTGCGGGGCGGCATCCGCCGTCGTGTCGCCCACCGGGTCCGCCGTCGTATCACCCACCGGGTCCGCCGTCGTGTCACCCACCGGGTCCGCCGTCGTATCGCCCACCGGGTCCGCCGTCGTGTCGCCCACCGTCTCGGCGATGCGGGCGGAGGCAGGGGCGGCGTCGGTGGTGGCGTCGGCGGCGGTGTCGTCGGTGGTGGTGGCGTCGGTGGTGGCGGCGGCGGTTTCGGCGTCGGCGCCCGACGTCACGGTGGTTTCCGGGTTGGCCGTGGCGGCCGACGGGGCCGCGCTGCGGGCCGCCACCGTGGTGCCTGCGGACGCGGTCGCCGGCTTGTCGTCGGCCTTGTCCGTGGTCTTGACGGACGTCTTGGCCGGCGTCGCGTCCGTGTTCTTGTCGCCGTCCTCGACGGCACCCGCCTCGGAGTGGGTCCTCGCCTCCGTGGCCTTCGTGGATCCACCGTCCGGCGTGCCGGCTGCCGCCGTGCCCCCGGCGGCGATCACCGGTCGCCCACCCGTGTCGGCGACGGGCGTGGGCGTAGGCGTGGGCGTGGGCGTGCCGGAGTCTTCGGCCGCCAGCACGCCGGGCACGACCGGCGTTTCCGCGGCGGTGCCTCCCGCCGCGGAAGCGCTCGTGCCGTGCCAGTCCCCGGCTCCCGGGTCCAGCAGGTTGTCGGCGGTCGTAGCCTCGCCCGGAGCCGGTATCGAGACCAGGCCGCCGTAGCCGTCCGTGTGCCCGCCGGCGTTTCCGCCGGACTCCACGGCGATCGGGTCCGCCTTGCCCATGCCTTCGTAGGTCGTGGAGCGGTCCTGGGAGTGGGAGGTCATGAACGGGGTGGAGGCAACCACCGCACCCGCGACCGCGGCGGCGACCAGGAACGGCCGCTCGGCGACCTTCGCCCCCATCCGGCCGACCGGACGGCGGTGCGATACGGCCGCCGGGTCGCTGCCCGCGGAGGCCGACGACTCCGGGCCGGCCTCGTTCGTACCGCGCGGACGCCAGGTGGCCGGGTCTCCCTCCGGCTCCTTCTCCTCCGTACGCGCCGCGGCCAGCACCGAGGTGAGCGAGCGCATCGTGGCGTCGTCCCGCCCGGCTTCCAGGGAGTCGGCGGGAGCCAGGGGGCTCATGCTGGCCCCGTCCGGCATGGGCAGGGCAGCCGCGCGGCGCACGCGCCGGGCGGCGGGAGCGGACCTGCCGACCGTCGCGGTCGGCTCGGTCTGGGTCCTGGGCGTTCTGGGGGGCATGGCGCTCCTCGTGGCGGGACGCTGGATGGTGCGGGCGGGACGGACCGGCGGCCGTCCGAGCCCGGAGACCGGGCACCGGGCTCGGAGGCGGCCCCCGAGGCCCGGGATCACGGCCTGGTCAGGCGGGCAACGGATCAAGTACGGCGCGTAGACGTCTGAGCAGGGCGGCGTCCAGAGCCGTGGTGGAGGCGTGCGCCTGCTGCGGGACCTCCTGCAGCAGTCCGACGGTGGCGTCGCCGTGCTGGACGACTCCCAGCACGCGGAACCTGGACTCCTGCGCGAAGAGGACGTCCTGGGCTCCTTCGCCCGTGAGGTCGCCGGTCCGGCGGCCGGTCACCGACCAGACCAGAACGTGGTCGGCGGGCCTGCTCGGACAGGCGCCGGACACCGACGCGGCACGCACCGGCAAGGTCGCCGTCCGCTCGCTGCCCACCGCGTCCGGCCCGAGCCGGGACGCGAGTTCATCGGCGGTACTCAGCGCGATCCCCCGGTAGGAAGGCAGTCGGCGCATTCCGGACCTCAGGCAGCGCAACAGCGTCCGGCTCCGTTCGTCCTCCTCGGCCAGCGCGGCGCGCAGCGCGCCGTCCGCCACGGATGTCATGTAGACGTGTACGGCGATCAGCTCGGCGAGCGCTTCGTCGAAGGCACCGCCCCCGGACAGTCCCCCGAGCAGACCCGGCGCCGCCCGCACGACGGCTTCATGGTGGTGCTGCCAGAAGGAGCCGAGGAAGGCGCGGAGCTTGACGTGGTCCGTGGGTTGTTCCTCGGGCCTCGCCGGGGAGAGCGCCGCCCGGGGCTCCGGCGTGCGTGCGGTGGCCGTCGCGGACACCGGGCCGGTGCCGGACGGGGTTTCCGGCCCGGACGGTGTCCGAGGACGGCCGAGCGCCTGTGCCCGAAGCTTCGACGGGGGGTGGACAGCAGTCTCCGCTCCGGCGGGCATCCGCGCGCGGGCCGGCCCGTCCGGTCGGGGCCCGGCGGGAACCGGTCTGTCCGGCGCGGTCCGTCCGGCAGCCCGGCCCGCGGCCGGCACGCGCCCGGAACTCCCCTGCGGTGCGGCCCCGTCGCGGCCCTCGCCCCGCGCGGACACCGGCTCGGCGGTCGGCTTCGCGGGGGCGGCGGGGGCGACAGCTTCGGACCGTCCGGTCCCGCGAACCGCGGCCTGCGTCGAGGCTGCCTCGGCGGCGGTGGCACGACCCGGGCCGGTACCCGGCAGCCCCCCTGTCAACGGGGCGCCGGTCGGCGGAGTGTCGGAATCCGAGGACCGCGGTGCCGGAGAGGAAGGTTCCGCGGCGCGGTGTTCCGCGGGACGGGACCGCCCCGTTCGGGCTGCGGGGGACGGGGACCCCGCCACGTCCACGCGGCTCCCGGCCACCTCCGCCTCCGCCTCCGTCCCCGTCTCCGCCTCCGTCTCCTCCGTCGACGTTGGCGTTGGCGTCGACGTCCCCGAACCCCTCTGGGCCCCTTCCTCGGACGTCTCCAGCGGCTTCGCGGACCCCTCGAACTCCGCCGTCCGTGCCGTGTGTGCGTAGGTCCGCCCCAGGGACGGGGGGTCTGCCGGGTCGGACTCCGCGGCACCCGTCGTCTGCGGCATCAGGGAGAAGCTGTGCCTGATCGTGAGGCGCCGCAGATGGTCCATGCCCTTGCCGCCGAGGACGCCGTGGACGTGGACGACGGCCCGTTCCCGGACCTCGGGCTCCAGTTCCGCGAACAGGCGGTCGAGACCGGGCCAGAGCGAGTCGTCGAGCGCTCGGTGCGGGGCCCCCAGTTCAATGGCGACAGCATCGGGGCAGGCGGCGCGGGTCGCGGCGACGGCCGGCGGCTCGCTGCTGCGTGGACCGATCCACAGACCGGCGGGCGTGACCGCCACCTTCCAGGTCTGCTCGAAGGGCAGGGCGCCGGGGTCCGTGCCCCGGAGCACCGGAACCGGAGCGCGCCACGACGTCACCCGGGCGGGTTGGGGCCGGTCGGACGTGGCCGGCACGCACGTGAGCGTCTCCGCGAACGGCCGCCACAGCGGGGCGCCGTCGGCGTCGACCGCGTAGAGCTCCGTCGTGGTCCCGCCCGCGGCGTCGTCGGCATCGCCGTCGGAATCACCGCCCTCGGCCACCACCGGCACCCCGTTGCCCACGTGCACCTCGGTACCGAGGATGTCGGCGACGGCCTGTCCGGTCTGCAGTATCGCCTGACCGTCCAGAGCCACCAGCCGGATGTCCCTGCGCACCCGCCCCGGCAGGGCGGCGATCATCGTCGCCAGTCCCGCGGCCGGTACGCCCGGCGCGTCCACGAGCAGGTGCGGCCGGTCCGGGTCCGGCGGGATGGCATACGGAAGCGTGTGGACGGCCGCGGGCGCCGCACCGGTCGGACGGATCATCAGGCCGGCCGGTACGGGCTCGACGACGTGGTCGGCGACCGGGGCGGAGTCGTCCATCCGGCGCAGCGCGGACTCCCAGTCGGGGATGGGCAGTCGGATGCCGACGAACCGCGGCACCTCGCCGAAGGAGAAGTGCCACCAGCCGCCGGGCGCGTCGGACAGGTCCGGCGAGAAGAGGGAGCCGTCCGGCACCACGACTGCCGGGCCGGCGGTGGCCAGGATGTCCAGTTCCCAGCGCTCGCACAGCAACCTGGCTGTCGAGGGCCGCCCTTCGGGCTCGTCGGCCCCCGCCGACATGACCAGCCGCAGCAGGCGTACGTCGTCGTCCTTGTACGTCCGCAACACCGGCGCGAGCAGTGCGCACAGGCCCTGCACGCCTTCGCCGCCGAGGGGGGTGCCGACCAGAACGGCAGCCTCGTGCTCGCGGGCGGGTCCGAGCCAGTCGGCGAGTTCGGACAGCCGAGCGGGCGGCCTGCTGCCCGCGTGCACCACGTGGACGTGCTCATGGATACGCGAGACCGTCAGGTGCGCACCAGGATCGGTGTGCCCCGTCCGCCGGGCGCCGCTGCGGCGTCTCATCGCGCGCTCCTCCACGAACTTGACGGTCATCCGGTCCTCACACATCGGTGGCTTGCTTCCCTCAACGTGTGAAGGTGTCCTGCCCTTGACGTATGGTCGGCCGAAGCGCCGTTCCGGTACCACACATGTTTGTCACTCGCAGCTTACCCGTCCCGGACGACGATGGGCCAAGTGGTTCGCCTGCGACAGCGTCGGTCCCAACACCCGGCGGACGGAGGAGGCTTCTCGCATGTTCCCACGTCTCCGCCGCGCTCCCGTGATTCACACCTTTCACCACTCGGCACGCCCCACCATCCAAGTCAGGGAACTCGATGACATGAACGACGAACATCTCCTTCTCCGCCCGCGGCTGAGGGTGTTGACCCCGCTCCTGGCCACCGCGCTCGCCGTCGTCGGCCCCGTGAGCGCGTCGGCCGCCACCCCGGCGCCTTCCGCGACGACGTCGGACGCACCGCGCTTGCCGCTGATACCTTCCTCGCTCGACGCGAACGACGCCGCATGCACCAAGGCCTCCGATACACAGGTGAGCACCGTCTCCTGGGCCCAGCAGAGCCTGGGCCTGGCGGAGGCGAACCGGTACTCGCAGGGGAAGGGTGTCCAGGTCGCGGTGGTGGACACCGGTGTGTCCCCCGGGGCCGTCGGGCTGTCCGGACGGGTCCGGGCGGACGGCGCCGCGGCCAAGGACTGTGTGGGGCACGGAACGTTCCTGGCCGGGGTGATCGGCGCCGCCCCGGTGCCCGGCAGCGGATTCGCCGGGGTGGCTCCGCAGGCACGGATCATCGCCGAGCGGGGCACCGACCAGCGGGGCGTGCCGAGCGCCGCGCTGATGGCCCAGGGCATCGAGGCGGCGGTCGACGGGGGCGCGGACGTGGTCCTCGTCTCCGCCGCGTTGCCGGGGGACACCTCGGTGCTGCGGACGGCCGTCGAGCACGCGGTCGACGAGGACGTCCTCGTGGTGGCGCCCGCCGCACCCGACACCGCGCCGGCGAGCGGTTCGGCACAGTCCGCGCCACCGCCCGCCGACTACTGGCCGGCCGCCGACGACGGCGTGCTGTCCGTCGTGAGCCTGGACATCGTCGGAAGCCGTCCGCAGGACGTCCCGCAGCCGCTCGACGCCGATCTCGCGGCGCCCGGCGAGGCCATCACCGGGATCGGCCCGGCCGGCCACGGCAATTACGTCGCCAACGGCTCCTCCGTGGCCGCAGCCTTCGTGGCCGGCACCGCCGCCCTGGTCCGGGCCTACCAACCCGGCCTGACAGCAGCCGAGACCGCTGCCCGGATCAGGGCGACCGCCGCCCACGCGCCGGTACCGCTGCTCGACCCGACCGCCGCGCTCAACACCGTGCTGGACTCGTCCGTTCCGTCCGCCGCACCGGTCGAGGGCGCCATCCACCTCCCCGGGGCGACGCCCAGGAGCACCGTGGTCCCCCGGGCCTGGACACTGGCCGCGGCCTGTCTGCTGCTGTTGCTGGTCGCGGGCGGGGCGATGACCCTGGCCCGGGTCCGGGCGGCGCGGCGGGCGCCGGGAGGCGGTGCGGCCTGAGCCGGCCGGGTCACCACCGGGTCCGGGCCGAACGCCTCCGCACGGCCCGGACCCCACCGGTCACCGGTCCCCGCCCACCTCCGCCGCACGGTCCTCCAGGAACGCGGTCTGGATCTGCGTCACACTGCGGCGCGTGATGTAGTTGCCCCGGCCGGGCGGCAGCAGGCGCGGTTTGACATTGCCGAACACATATCCCTCGCTGGGCGGGCACGACAGCAGCAGGCCGGGGGCGTTGACCTCCAGCAGCCGCCGTACGAGCGGGTCGCTGAGGCCCCTCATGGAACCCGCGGCCGAACGGGTCAGGACGACGTGCAGGCCGACCTCGTAGCCCAGCGGCAGATACTCCAGCAACGGCTCCAGCGGGCTGCGTCCCGGAGAGGCGATCAGGTCGTAGTCGTCGACGAGGACGAACAGCCGGGGACCGACCCACCAGTCGGCCTTCCGCATCCTGGCAGGGGTGATGTCCGGACCCGGGGTGCGGGTCTTCATGGCCCGTGCCGCGCCCTGCACGTACTCGTTCAGCTGGTCCACCGACACCGCGTGGCCCAGCCGGTACTCCTCCGGCACCCACTCCACCAGTTCCCGGCGGAAGTCGACCGCGAGGATGCGGGCCTCGGCCGGGGTGAACCGGTCGGTCACCGACTTCGCGACGAGCCTCAGCAGGTTCGTCTTGCCCGACTCGCTGTCGCCGAAGGCGACCAGGTGCGGGGTCTCGGCGAAGTCGTGCCAGGCCGGCGCCAGTTCCGTCTCCTCGACGCCGAGCGCGATCCGCAGTGGCCGTCCCCCGGTCGCCGGGGCGAGCTCGCGTGCGGCCAGATTCGTGGGCAGCATGCGCACGGGCGGCGCGGCGGGGCCGGGCCACGCCCGGGCCACCGCGTCGACCAGGTCGGCGACGCCGTCACTGAGGTCGGAGGGGTCGGCGACGCCGTCGATGCGGGGCAGCGCGGTGAGGAAGTGGAGCTTCGAGCCGACGGTCAGACCTCGGCCGGGGACGCGCGGCACGTTCCGGGCGAGACGGATGTCGATCATCGAGTCCAGGGCATCGCCCATCCGCAGTTCCAGTTTGGTCCCCGACTGGTCGCGGACCGCGGCGGACAGTTCGACCCAGCGGGTGGTGGTCGTGACGACGTGGACGCCGTAGTTGAGGCCGCTCGTGATGAACTGGCCGATCAGCGGCACGTAGTCCTGGAAGTCCTGCCGCACGGTCTGCCATCCGTCGATGACGAGGAAGACGTCGCCGTGCTGCTCCTCGGGGAACTCCCCCGCCGCACGTCGTCGCCGCAGCGTGGCCATCGAGTCGATGCCGTGCTCCAGGAAGAACCGTTCCCGATGGGCGAGCAGCGAGCTGATCTCGGCCACGGTCCGGCCCACCCGTTCGCCCTCCAGACGGCCCGCGACCCCGCCGACGTGCGGCAGGCCCTTGAGCGAGGAGAGCGCGCCGCCGCCGAAGTCCAGGCAGTAGAACTGCACCTCGCGCGGGGTGTGGGTGAGGGCAAGGGCCGTGATCAGGTTCCTCAGCAAGGTCGACTTGCCGCTCTGCGGACCGCCGCCGATGGTGACGTGTCCGCCGGCTCCGCTCAGGTCCACCATCAGCAGGTCGCGCACCTGCTCGAACGGCTTGTCCACGATGCCGACCGGCACCCGCAGCTTGCCTCGGTCCTCCCAGTCGGCGGTGGTCAGGCCCAGTTCGGGGTCGGGCACCAGCAGTGGCAGCAGCGCGTCGAGGGTGGGCGGCGCGTCCAGCGGCGGCAGCCACACCTGGTAGGCGGGCGGACCCGCGTCGCGCAACCGGTCGATGGCCACCGCCATCAGGCTGGTGTCGTCCGCGCCCTCGGTCACCGTCTCGGGCTCGGGAGCGGAGGGTGCCTCCCGCACGTTGACCCAGTCGCCGGTCCACGGCATCACCTGACCGGCGATCTTCTCCTGGGCGAGGGCGCCCACACGCTGCCGGTACGCCCCCGACACGTAGGCGGCGCGGAACCTGGTGAGCGGCTCCACACCGCTCTTGAGGTAGCCGGCGCCCGGCTGGGACGGCAGCTCGTAGGCGTCCGGCACGCCGAGCACACCGCGGCTCTCCATCGCGGAGAAGGTGCGCAGACCGATCCGGTAGGAGAGGTGACTCTCCAGCTGGTGCATGCGCCCTTCGTCCAGGCGCTGGGAGGCCAGCAGCAAGTGGACGCCGAGGGACCGGCCGAGCCGGCCGATGGCGACGAAGAGGTCCATGAACTCCCGGTGCGCGGAGAGAAGCTCACTGAACTCGTCGACGACGACGAGGAGGCTGGGCAACGGTTCGAGCGGTACGCCGGAGGCGCGCGCCTTCTCGTAGTCCAGCGCGGAGGTGTAGTTGCCGGCGGCCCGCAGGAGTTCCTGACGCCGCTGCATCTCGCCGCGCAGCGCGTCCTGCATGCGGTCCACCAGGGCCGCCTCGTCCGCGAGGTTGGTGATCACCGCGGAGGTGTGCGGCAGTTCGTCGAACCCGAGGAAGGTGGCACCGCCCTTGAAGTCCACGAGCACGAAGTTCAGGGACTCCGACGAATGGGCGAGGGCGAGTCCGAGCACCAGGGTGCGCAGCAGCTCGCTCTTGCCGGAGCCGGTGGCGCCGATGAGCATGCCGTGCGGCCCCATGCCGTCCTGCGCGGACTCCTTGAGGTCGAGTTCCACCGGACGGCCGTCGGCGCCGACCGCGATGGGAACCCGCAGCCGTTTGCGCTGTTCACCGCGGCGCTCCCAGAATTCCTGCGGAGAGTACCGGTACAGGTCGGTGATGCCGAGCAGGGTGGTGAGCTGGATGTCGCTGGACAGCGGCTGCGCTGCCTCGGCGGTGGTGCCGGTACGCATCGGGGCGAGCAGGGTGGCCAGGGCGCGGGCCCCGGCCGGGCCGAGCCGGTCCGCGCGGCCCAAGGGGATGGACGTCTCCTTGCGGTCGCGATCGGTCCGTACGATCTTGATCTCGTCGTGCGGCCCGTCCGCACCATCGGCCGCCTCGTCGGAAGCCTCCACCAGCAGGCGCAGCACGGTCCGACCGGGCTTCCAGGGCAGGGTGCCGGAGACGTCCAGCACCACCGTATTGCGGAATCCGGCCCGCTCGAACCGGTGGCCGGAGGGTACCTGGCCGCCGTCCAGGACGACGACGAGGTACGGCTCGTCCTTGGTCGGTGCGGCACCCGCCTCGAAGAGGGCGCGGTCGGTCAGTTCCTCGCCCAGCAGGTCTTCCAGCTCGGCGACGGTGGAGGTGATCAGCCGGGCCGGTCCAGCACCGTCGGTCTCCGTGGGATGCAGGGCGTGCGGGAGCCACTTGGTCCACTCCCACTCGCCGCGGCTCTCCGGGGAGACGCAGAAGGCGATCATCAGGTTCTGCGGGGTGTGCAGCACGGCGAGCTGGGCCAGTACGGCACGGACCGTCGCCAGCACCTTCTCCCGGTCGCCGCGCAGCAGAATGCGCGCCCAGGCGCGCAGGAAGAGGGCGATGGGTTGCTCGGGCACGGTGGAGTACGCGTTGATGAAGGCCCGCAGCGCGTGCGCGGTCAGCGGGTCCAGGTCCTCCACGGGCTTCGCCGTCTTGTTGACCAGCTGCATCGCCAGGCGCTGTTCGCCGACCGCGATGCGCACCTCGGCGAAGTCGTCGTCGGAGGTGCGTCGCTCCCACAGCCGGCTCGTCCGGACGAACGACCACAGGTTGTCCGGTCCGGGGTGGCGCCAGGCCAGTGCGCGCTGCTGCTCGGCGACGGCGGAGCGCACTTTGTACCGGACCCCGCCGAGATAGCGGAGGTAGTCGCGGCGGACGCCCTGCATCTTCTGTTTGCGCTCGGAGCCCGACTTCACCAGCTGCCCGACCAGCATGGTGATCATCGACAGCAGCATCAGCCCGACCACCAGGTAGATCACCGGACCGGTACCACTGCCGATACGTGTGTAGAGCAGCACCATGCCGACGGACATGCCCGCCATCGGCAGGTAGGTGAGCATGTTGGCTGCGGAGGAGGGCGCCGCCTCCGCGAGTGTCGGTGGTTCCTGGAGCGTCAGCTCACCGTCCGGCAGCTCCGGGCCGCGGCGGCGGGCCGGCCTGCGGAAGAACACCACACTCAACTGGCTCTCCATTCAACTGTACAGAGGGCGATCCCGCACCGGGGGACATCGGAGCGGCGACCAGGCGGCCACAGAGATACATGTGACTCTGGGCTCCGGCGAAAAGTTACTTGCGGTCATGAGAGTATCTGTTGCCAGGTACTTCTGGCCAAGACACCCCGACCGCCCCCGCCCTGCCGTCATGTGTTCCGCGGAACACATTGCTGCGCGGCCGTGCATCTTCCCTCGGAAGGCTGTTGCCCCCATGAGCGAAGGCTCGCTGAACGGGCTGTGCCGTCTCACCGTGCGCGCCCCGGACAAGACACTGGACCTGGCCGTACCGGCCGACGTGCCGATCGCGGACCTGTTGCCGGTGATCGCCGGACACGCCGGCGAGGACCTCCCGGAACAGGGACTGGAACACGGCGGCTGGGTCCTGCAGCGCCTGGGCGGGCACCCCTTGGACGTCGAGGGCACCCCCGACTCCCTCAACCTGCGCGAGGGCGAGACGCTCGTGCTGCGCCCGCAGACCGAGGCGCTGCCGCCGGTGCGTTACGACAGTCTGCTGGAAGCGGTCTCGGCCGTGGTGCAGAACCTGCCGCACGCGTGGAGTCCGCAGATCAGCCGGTGGGTCCTGCGACTGGTCATGGCCGCGGCCCTGCTCGGTTGCCTGGTCCTGCTGGTCGTGTCCAAGGGCGCGACGGGCGACCGGGCGATCCTCGCGGCGGGCGCCGCCCTGCTCGCGCTGTCCGGGGCGGGATCCGCCGCCCGGGTGCTGGACGACCCGCACGGCGGCGTACTGCTCGGGCTGTTCGGCTCGTCCTTTCTCGCGGTGGCCGGCCTCCTGCTGACCGGAAGCGGGCAGCCCGGCGACGGTTCTGCCCGCACCGCGGGCGCCCATCTGCTCGCCGCGGGCGCGGCTGCCGCCGTCGGGCTGGTCCTGGCCACCGCGGTGGTGGCCGGCTATCCGGTGGTGTTCGCCTCCGGCGGGGTGCTGGCCCTGGCGGCGGTGCTCGGCGGAGGCCTCATGCTGGCGCTGGACGTCTCCGCCCATCAAGCCGTCGCGGCGGTCGCCTGCGCGGCCGTGTTGCTGGGCGCGTTCATCCCGATGATGTCCTTCTCGCTCTCCGGTCTGCGCCTCCCTCCGCTGCCCACCCGGCCCGATCAGCTTCAGGAGGGCATCGAACCGCAGACCGAGAACGACGTCGCGGACGGTGGCGCTGCGATCGACCACTGGATGACCGGTCTGTACGGCGCGGTGGGACTGGTCTGCCTCGCCGCATTCGTCCTGATGGCCCGCCACCCGGGCCGGCCCGAGACGGTCACGGTACTGGTGCTGGCGATCCTGCTCGCCCTGCACGGCCGCAGCCTGGGCACCTCCTGGCAGCGCATCGCCCTGAGCCTGCCCGCGGGCATCGGCATCGTGGTCCTGGTCGTCGAACTCGCCGTCCGGCACGGCGAGAACGGGGGACAGCTGGGAATTGCCGCCCTGCTGCTGGGCGCCGTGCTCACCGCGGTGGTCTCCTGGACGGTGCCCGGCCGGCGGCTGCTGCCGCACTGGGGGCGCGCCGGGGACCTGCTCCAGTCGGGCGCCGCCCTTGCCCTGCTGCCCCTTGCCCTGTGGGTCCTGGACGTGTACCAGCGCCTGCGCGGCATGTTCGGCTGAAAGTTGAGGAGGTGTCATCGTGCAATCCCGACGCGACCAGGTCATGGCGCATCAGTTCCTGGTGTCCCGGCTGACCTCGGGTCTGTTGCGCGCCAATCCCGACGTGGTGGAACCACCCACCCGGCGCACCAACCGCGGGATGACCTACGGAGCGATCATCTCGGTGGTCGTGGCCGGCGGGTTCCTCCTGTTCGGCCTGGTCCAACCCGGCGGCAACACGGGATGGCAGAGCGGCAACGCACTGATCGTCGAGAAGGAGACCGGGACCCGGTACGTGTACGACGGCCGGCTGCACACCGTACTCAACTACCCGTCGGCCCGGCTGCTGTTGGGCGCGGACATGACGACCGTGAGTGTCTCCGTGGGCTCGCTGGGCTCGGCACGGCACGGCTCCGAGGTCGGCATCCCCGGCGCGCCCGACTCGTTGCCCACTCAGGACAGTCTGAACGCCCGTCCCTGGCAGGTGTGCGCCGCCACCACGAAGACCGACTCCGGTGCCGTCCGGCCGCTCACCGTCCTCGCCGTCGACTCGGTGCAGGACGGCACCGGCGTGCGCGAGGGGGAAGCCGTCCTGGTGAAGGGGCCGGACGGCACCAGCTATCTCCTGTGGCGGGACAACCGGTTCAAGGTGTCGGGCGGGCCGACGGCGCTCGCGGCCCTCGGGTACGGCGGCGCCGACGCCACCAGCGTGTCCGCCGCGTTCCTCGACGCGGTCCCCGCCGGCCCCGACCTCGCGGCGCCGCCCGTGCCGGACCTCGGCGGCAACGGACCCGAACTGGACGGCCGGGCCACCCGGATCGGTCAGGTGTTCACCGCCGAGACGCCGGGCTCGGACAAGCGCTACTACGTACTCGGCGACGACGGCCTGATCCCGGTCACCCCGACCCAGGCCGCCCTCGATCTGGGCGATCCTCAGACCAAGGCGAAGGCGTATCAGGGCAGCGCCGCGAAGGAAACCGTGCTGTCGGCCCAGACGCTCGGCGGCGCACTGGCCCCCTCCGGTTCGGCCACCGGCGCCGCCGTGCGCGAGGCCGCGTCCCGGCTGCCGTCCGAACCACCCGCCCTGCTGGGCATGGACGGCACGACCGGGGTGTGCGTCGGACTGGACCCCAGGGGCACCGAAGCCATCTCGGTGACGATGTCGCTGGTCTCGGCGAAAACGATCGTCGAGGAGGCCCTGCCGCCGCTGAAAGCGCTGGCCCCCGCCTGTCTGCCGATCGACGGCATCGCCGTGGCCCCCGGCACGGGCAGTCTGGTGCGCGCGCTGAACAGCACCGGCGGCGGTACGGGGACAACCACGTATCTCGTCACGGACAGCGGTGTGAAGTACCGGGTGCCGTCGGTGACGGCGGCCAAGGACCTGGGGTACGACCTGTCCGCGGCCGACGGCCTGCCGGCGCCCCTGCTCAACATGTTGCCCACCGGTCCCGACCTGTCGCCGGAAGCCGCGGCGAGCGGCGACGCGAAGGCGACGGGGTCGCCGGCCTGCGGATAGGGCAACAAGGCACATGCGAAGCCAGATTGACACCTGTACCGAGTATGGTGAACATCGAAGATAGGTGTCTCGTTCTCAATATAAGAACACCTTGACGACAAGGAGAGCGACATGGCCACCACACTCAACGGCCAGCAGTCATCGTCGGACAAGACATTCAACGACTCCATCACCTACCTGGAGATCGCCAAGGGCAAGCTTCACGACATCAAGGGCGAGGTCGGGACGGAGCACCAGGGGCTCGGCAACACGTACGGCGGCGAAGACGGAACCGCCTACGGACGCGCTCTGCAGAACTGGCTCGACACCCTTGAGTCCATCCGCACCACCTGCACCTCCATGGAGGAGGCGCTCCGGACGAACCAGACGGAAGCCAGGCAGGCGCAGCAGCACAATGTCAGCCTCGTGGCCGACGCCACGAGGGGAATGACCGCTCCGGACTCCTCCATCAGCGGAACCACGTTCGCGGCGCTCCACCCGCAGCAGTGAGCCGTCGAAACGTTTGAGACTTCCGGTAGACAGCACACACGCAGTAGCACCATCCCGGCCACCAAGGAGTAAACGTGTCTGAGGGCATCTTCATCAACCACCAGCGTGCTCAGGTTTCAGCACTGACCATGGAAACTCAGCAGCGGCTGATCAAGGATGCCGTAGGCGAACTGCAGCAGAACCTCAACAAGGTGATCGGTTTCTGGGAGGGTCCGGACCAGGAGTTCTACTACGGGACGGTGGTCCCCACGTGGCAGAGGCAGATCGAGCTGCTGGACCAGCAGCTGGGCACGCTCGTCCAGATCCTCCAGGAGAACTCGCAGACCTACGCGCGCACGGCCGCGAGGGCCGCGTCCAACTTCGAGAACATCAGGTAACGACTCCCCGGAACCCGCCGGAACAGCAGGAAGGCGCCCATGCCCGGTAGCGAGCACCACCATCTGGAACAGCTGGACTACGCTGCTCTGCAGAACTTCGTCGACACCGACGTGAGCGGCTTCCTGCACCGGATCGACGACGTGCGGGCACCCGATGCCCACCCGACGTCGCTCTACGACGTCAGCAAGAAGCCACAGGTACTGGCGATCGGTGCGATGGCCGGTGACGACCAGACCGGCGGCAAGAACATGTGCGACAACGCCAAGAAGGCCGCCACCGCGATCGACGGTGTCCTGAACCGGCACAAGACCGCCTTCACCAAGCTCCAGACCGATCTGGGAAACGTCATCAGGGACATGAAGAAGGCCGAGGGAAACAACCTCACCAACGTCACGTCGGCAGACTTCATGCGCGGGATCGGCGACTACACGACGGCACTCGGCGGTTCGAGCACCGGTACCGGCACCGGCACCGGTACGAGCACCGGAAACAGCCTGTCCCTCTGAGGCCCTCGACGCCTCTGACATCCACGGAGAAGCATCACCATGGCCGCCCAGAGCTGGGAAGACATCCTCCACCTGTTGACCAACTGGTCGCTCGTGGCACGTGCCGACGTCACGAAGGTCGCCGGTGACAGCGGTATTCCCTGGGCCAACGTGAACTTCAAAAGGGGTGGCTCGACCTTCGACAGCGACGACGACGTCTTCGCGCTGATCCAGCCCATCAACCCCAACAAGGGGTGGCACTTCGAGTTCTTCACCGTCCGGGGCGGTGCGGCGAAGTGCCGGCTCGATGTCACCTACCTCGACGACCCCACGTTCCACGGCTTCTGGGATCACTCGGGCGAGGTGTTGTCGGGCCTGGTCTCGCAGTACTCCTCCGAAAAGGGTGACATCAGTGTCCGGGGTGACGGAGCGCCCACCGTCGACGGGGTGAAGCTCAAGTCGTTCGCCGAGCTGGCCTGGTCGTTCGACGCGGCGGGGGAATTCTTCAAGCAGCAGACCGCGGTCCTGGAGGACTGGAAGAACCAGCTCGGCAGCGAGCAGGCCTCGTGGAAGGGGACGGCAGCCGGCGCGTTCTGGCTTCTGGTGGACGATCTCCACAAGAAGTACGAGAACTACACCTCACAGCTGCAACCGCCCGGCTTCTCCCCGCAGCACCGGTCCCCTTCCACGGGCTACGTCAGCACCACCCTGCACGGGGACGACCTGATCGGCGCGGAGCAGGCCCTCTACAAGGCCTATCAGGACCTCTACCAGATCTACAGCGACTTCTACTGGCAGCGGGGCCAGCCCATCACGGTCGGCCTTCCCGACGGCACCACCACACAGCAGCAGATCCCGGCTGATCCACTGGACGTGATGAACGGGGTGTTCGTGGAGCTCGGGCGCTGGATCATCGACAACAACTCCAGGAAGTTCGGGTGGGCGACCAACACGACGACCGAAGGCACGTACGTCACGGTGGAGACCCAGCCCGGATACACCGAGGACACGGCATGGGGCGGCCTGACCGACACGGCCACCTGGCACCGGGCCACGCAGGAGGCAGTCGACCGCTGGACCAGGAACGTCGAGACCAACCTGGACGCCAAGGCTCGGCCGGTACTGGAGAACCTTCAGAAGGACTGGTCCAGGGTGCTCGACGCGGCCTGGAACTCGGCGTTCTCCTTCAGCGACACGGGCTCCTCACTGAGCTCCGCCGTCCAGGAGGAAAGCACCGGTAAGGGCAACAGCAGCCTCGACGACAACCTGAAGAAGCTCGGCGACGGGCTCGACAACCTCGGCGGGGGGATCAAGGGCCTCGGCGACGGCATCGGCGACAGCTTCAAAGGCCTCGGCGACGGCCTCAACGACAGCTTCCAGGGCTTGGGCGACGGCATCGGCGACAGCTTCAAGGGTCTCGGCGACGGCCTGAACGGCATGGGGAACGGGCTCAGCAACGGCCTGGCGAACATCACGCACGGAACGGGAGACGGCGCCCTCACCGACCTCCCGACCACGGGGCTGGGCGGCGCCGACGACCCGTTCTCGGCGACGGACATACCGACCGTGTCCAGTGGCACCGGCGACGGCGGCTTCGGCACGAACCTGCCGGACACCAGCGGTCCGACGGACACCGGCACCCTGCTCGGCGGCGGCACCGCCACGGGCGCCTTCGGCTCCGGTCTCCCCATCAGCAACATCGACGGCAGCACCACGACCCGGACCGGCGACGGCACGGTCACCAGCTACCCGGACGGAAGTTCGGTCACCCGCAACGCCGACGGCAGCATCACGTCGACGTTCCCGGACGGTTCCAGTCGGACGGTCTCCCCCACGGGCGACGTGACCACCGTGGACCCCCAGGGGCACACCACCACCAGCCACCTGGGCGTGGGCGAATCGCTCACCAACGCCGACGGCAGCGGCATTACGCGCAACGCGGACGGCAGCCTGACCACGACCGCCGCCGACGGAACGAAAACCACCCATTTCGCCAATGGTGCCTCGGAGATCGTCACCCCGGACGGCCAGACCCAGCTGACGTCCCCGGACGGCACCGTCTCCCACCTCAACAGCGACGGCAGTCTGACCACCGACGGCATGGGCGGCTCGGAGGTCACGGTGCACCCCAACGGGGACGTGACCACGGTCGACGCGGACGGCAACAGCACGACCAGCCACCTCGGTACCGGCGAGAGCATCACGACGGCGGACGGCAGCACCATCACCGTCGACGGGGACGGCAACATCGTCACCCACAACCCGGACGGCAGCACCACCACGCTCCACGCGGACGGCACGGTCACCACCACCGACGCGACCGGTACCGGGCTGGGCAGCGGTCTCTCGGGCGGAAACATCACCGTGCCGTCGTACGACTTCCCCACCTACAGCGGCGGTACCGGAACCACCTACACCCCGGACGGAACCAGCATCACCAGCTATCCCGACGGCAGCACCAAGGTCCAGCACCTGGACGGCAGCGGACTGGTCACCACGGCGGACGGACGGTCCCAGTCGATCCCCAGTCCGGCTACCGCGGCTTCCATGGAGGCCGAGAAGGCGGCGGCGGAGGCGGCGGCGGGCACCGGAGCGGGGGCAGGCGTCTCGGCGGCGGCCGGCCCGGGCACCTCGGACAGTCAGAACGCCATGGGTCTGCTCTCGCCCATGATGATGATGGCCGGCATGAACCGCATGGGCCAGCAGGGCGGCCAGCAGGGCGGCGGGGACCGGGAACGCGACCTGTACGACGGCAACGACATGGACGGCGCCGTCTTCGGGCACGGCGGGCCACCGTTCGGCCAGCAGCCCGCTCCCGCCGAGGACCCGGAGGAGTGGGAGGAGGAGGAGACCGACAGCGACGAACTCCTCGGCCCGCGCCGCACGTCCAGCGATTCCCCCTACGGCCCCTCCGGCAACCGGCAGGTGCCGGGAACCCAGAGCTCTGCCTGGTCGGGCCAGGGCAAAGACGTCTGGGGCACCGAGGAGGGCGGTCTTCCGGCGTCCATCGGCCACTGATGGACGTACATCGGTTCCTTGGGCCGCCTCCGAGGCGGTTCAACCGGCACAGGAGCAACAGTCATGAGTTCGTCACTGGCAGAACAGCAGCAGCAGGCACTGGCCGAGTTCGCGAAGAAGCGCGAAGCGCTCATGGAGGCCAGGTCGCAGATCAAGTCGATCTCCGTGACGGCCCGCTCCCGGGACGGCGCCGTCGAGATCACGATCGGCACCGACGGGACACCGTCGGGCCTTCGCTTCCCCAACAACAAGTTCAAGGAGATGACGGGCCAGGCCCTCGCGGCCAGCGTGCTGGAGGCGATGGCGGCCTCGAAGGCGCAAGTGGCCTCGCGTGCCACGGCCATCATGGAGGCGGTGGGCGGCACGGGCCCGGGCACCATGGACGGCGGGGTGCTGGACCGTCTCAACCTGGACAAGCTCCTCGACGGCGGCTCGCTGCAGGAGATCTTCGCCCGTCGTCATGGGGGTGACAAGCGTGGCTGACGAGAATGTGTTCGCCGCCGATCCGGAGCGCATCAAGTCCGGTGGCAATGCGACCGGCAATGTCGCGGATCTGACGGGCGAGGCCGCCGACCGGTTCGCGGATGCCACCGCGTACGACATGGCCGACCCGCCGTGGGGCAACGACTCCTACGGCAATCAGTACATCCAGAACTACATCCCGGTCCACACCATGCTCCGGAACGGCATCCGTGACCTGTCTCTGGCCCTGGAGAGCGCGGCCCGGCTCACGCTGAACTCGGGCAGGAGCTTCGAGACGGCCAAGAGCGACAACATGGACAACATCCGCCGCGGCTCCGGCGGGCCCGACGTGCACCGCGTCTGAACCGTGTTGTGAGACTCCCGCCTGCTGGGTGAGGAGAGAAGTCCTCGCCGCACTCCGGTCTCCCGGACCGCGGCGAGGACTTTTCCCGTTCGCGCCGGTCCCGCTACTTCCTGGACCACTTCTGGTTGTCGTGCCCGTTGCAGTCCCACAGTTGCAGTCGGCTGCCGTTGCCCGTGTACCCGCCCGTCACGTCCACGCACCTGTTGGCCAGGCTGCTGACCAGATCGTGCCGGTAGTTGAGGTCGAACTGTTGCGCGGGACCGCCGTTGCAGTTCGCCAGCTGTACGACCGTGCCGTTGGAGGTCGACGCGCCCGCGGCGTCCATGCACAGGCCGAAAGCGCGGATCGTGCCGTCGGAACGGATGGACCACCGCTGCGCGGCCGACGAGGTCGAGCAGTCCCGGATCTCCAGCGGGGAGCCGTCCCTGCCCTTGCCCCCGGACACCGCGAGGCAGCGTCCGGAGTCGTGGCTGAACACCATCGTCCCGGAAAGGGCCGTGCTGCTTGCTGCCCCGGAGGTGGCAGGAGCGGTCGAGTGCACGACCGCGGCCGGCGCGTGAGTGGCCTGGGCGGTGGGCCGCTGGTCGGACGAGGACGACGATGTACCGGCGCTCCCCGTCTTGCTGCCGCCCGTGTCCCCGCTCTTGCCGTCGTCGTGCGACGACGACGAGGAGGAGCCGTGCGCGTCGCCCTTGTCCGCACCGGAGGCGTCGTGCTTGTTGTCGTCTTTGCCTCCGACGGCCGCGGCAGGGGTGACGCCAGGGGTGGCCCGCCCCGACTCGTGCCCGGTCGGGAGCGGCAGGACGCCGGGCAATCCGACTCGGGCGCCGCCGTCCGCGCCCGCTTCGAGCATCGAAGCGGCGGCTTCCGGGGCGGCGGTGTCGTGGGCCGAACCTCCCCCGCGCAGGCCGACGAGGACACCGGCCACCAGAACCACCCCGGTGACCGCCGCGACGGTGAGTACCGTGCGATGACTGCCGCGCAGCAGGGCGCGGGCTCCCTTCCGTCCGGTTACCGGGGCCGCGGTCGAAGCGGTGCGCGTGCCGGCCATGACGTCGGCGCGCACATCGCTGCCGGTGGCCGGGGCAGTCCCGGCCTCCTTGCGGGACGCCTCCGGGCCCAACTCGGCCTGGACGGCACCGTCGGGTCCGGGTTCGATCGCCGCCTCGGCCCCGGAACCAGACTCGGTACCGGTGCGGGTGGCAGTGTCGGCCCGTCGCCGAAAGCCCCGTGGTGCGAGCAACGAAGCGGGCGAGGCGGCGGAGTCGGCCCGGGACGGGGCGCCGCTCTTCTTGGTCTTTTCTTCGTTGGACTCCTTCCGTCCGTCCGAGGTGCCGGCGGAGGTCCGTGCCCGCACCACCGATTCCGTCGGCAGCGGGGGAACGTCTGCCGCGGCGGGCAGCTCACGGGGCGCCGCGACGGAGGTGACCGGGGTACTCGCCGGTGCCGCGCGGGCCGGCCGCGGCGGATCTGGTGATTTCACGTGCTTCCTTCCCGAGGGAGCGCAGAACGGAGCCGGTGCGCCAGGTTTCGGCACACCTGCCTACTCCCACATCTGCATAACGGCTCCGAGTACCGCAGGGTACAACACATGTGAGTTACGACTCATCTGACCGTTCATGCTCATGGCAGTGAACTTGACACATATGTTCACGCGTATAACTGAGGATGGTCCACGTCCTGCGCCCATTGTCGCGCGCGCCGGGCCTTGACCGGTGCGACCGGTCGTCGCCGACCGACGAGCATGCGCCCATGGGGATGTTGTGACTGAAGAGCCCTG
The DNA here is from genome assembly GCF_042728795.1 of Streptomyces sp. NPDC060184. Classification (NCBI taxonomy): domain Bacteria; kingdom Bacillati; phylum Actinomycetota; class Actinomycetes; order Kitasatosporales; family Streptomycetaceae; genus Streptomyces; species Streptomyces sp. NPDC060184. The sequence continues at coordinate 109,766 of NZ_JBHWYX010000016.1, read as the reverse complement.
GTACAACCCGATCGTTGTGTTCGTCGCGGGTATGAGTGTGCCGTTGGGGTCGGCACAGCGTGTGCGGGACGAGGTGGAGCAGCCGCATCGGGAGCTGGTGTCGTTCTTTGGTGACTTCGAGGAGTTGGTCGCGCAGGTCGCTGGTGGGACGGCGGCGGGTGCGAGTGGTGAGTGGCCGCAGGCCTATGTGGATGCGATGCGGACCTTCCTGTCGGGGGAGGGTGCGGATTACGTTTCGGGGTTGCGGGATACGGCCGCGCAGATCGCGGAGGGTGCGGGGGAGTTCGCGTACCAGCTGGACTACACGAACTTGATGATCGTTCTTCAGGTGCTGGCGTTCCTGGTGGAGTGGGCGATCACGCTGATCATGTGGGAGTGGAACCCGATCGGGGCGGCGATCGAGCAGGGCATCCTGCTGGACATCTTCGAGTTCTTGTTCGGGACCACGCTGCGGAAGTTCCTCACGCACGCGGCGATGAGCGTGGTGACCAACGTGGCGTTGATGTCGGCGCTGGACGGGTTGGCGCAGTGGATTCTGGCGTTGAAGGGTGAGCACACCAACTACAGTTCGGACTACCGTCACAGTTCGGTGCTCTCCGGTGCGTTGCAGGGTGCGGTCGGTGCGGGCCTGCCGCTGGTGACGGGTCCGTTGAAGAAGCTGATCTCCAAGGGTTTCCACCTCACCGCGGGGAAGTCGATCCGCGAGTCGATCGAGAACGCTCTCAAGACTCCGGCGGCGACCTCCGCCCCGACCAGGTCCGCTTCCTCGGACGTGGTGAAGGCGGGGGCGCCCGGGCCCAAGAGCGCTGGTGGGGTGCCCGATCTGCCGCTGGACAAGGAACTGGCGGATCTGGGGGGCTGGTTCGGGCCGGCCATCGCCCAGCTGACGGTGCCGGTACGGGTGAGCATGTCCCACGACGTGGTCTCCCGCAGAGCCCAACAGGCCTTCGTCACGTCGGTGGCCGACCAGTTCGAGCGAGCCTTCGCTCCCCGGCTGGGCGGGGACTCGGCCCGGCGGATGGGCGCCGACTGGGCCACGGCGTTCCTCGGCAACCGCGACAAGCGGGCGCTGGCCGACGCCCTTCACGACAGTCTCGGTCCGCTGGACAGACTCGGCGCCCCCTATGCTCCCCTGCGCACGGCGCTCTCCCACGACATCGCCGACGTGATGCCGTCGGTGTGGAAGGAACGCCCCGCGCGCGAGGCGGTCGACATCGGCTTCAGCATGGGCGGGCAAAACCTGTCCGAGGGCATCGTCAACTACATCGAGCAGGGCAAGTTCTCCACCACGAAGGAGACCACTGTCGGCGCCCTGGGCGGCGAGATGATCGGCCGGGCCAAACATCCCGTCCTGGCCGGTGTCCACAGCGCTCTCAAGGGCTCCGTCCACCTGGGCATGAAACTGCCCCAACTGCTGCTGCCGGCCGGGTTCAACACCCAGGCACCCACGGACCTGGCGACCGTTCCCCCGCTCTACACCCAGTACCCGACCGTCGGCGAGACCAGTCTGGCCGGAACCGACCTCGACCTCCACGCACCCCCACCCGTCTTCGACACCCCCGCCACCGGCCCGGTCACCACACCCGCGTTCACCATCCCCACGACCGACGTGCCTTCCTTCGCCACGTCCTTTCCCGGCACCGGCACCCCCCTGGCGGCCGGGGCAGCCCCCGGCCCCGGGCAGCCGCAACCCACCGCCACCCCCCTGCCCACCACGAGCGCGGGCACCACCACAGGCCCGGGGACCACCACGAGCGCGGGCACCACCACAGGCCCGGGGACCGGCAGAGGCCCGGGCACCACCACAAGCGCGGGCACCACCACGAGCCCGGGCGCGGGACCCGCCGGCCGTCCCGCCCCCGCCCAGAACCCCTCCACCGTCACCCCGGCTGGTGGCCTCACCACCACCAGCACGGACAATCCCGCCGGCATCAGCACCAGGACCGACAGTGCGGAGCAGGCACGCCCTCAGCCCCGCGAGCAGCAGACCGCCTCCCCCGCACCGGCACACCTGCCCACCGTCTCCTCCAGCCCCGGAACCACCGACCAGGAACCCGTCGAGGCAACGCCGGACGTCCAGACGGCCCCGTCCCCGCACCAGCCCCAGGAACCCACCACCCTCCACCAGCCCGCGCAGGACACCCCCACCCTCCACCAGCCCGCGCAGGACACCCCCACCCACCTCCCGCACGAACCCCACGAAGTCCCCGACGCCCTCGGCGCGTTCCAGCGGCTGTGGAGCAAAACCCCCGCCGGCCAGGGACTGCCCCCCACCCTGCTCTCCGCGATCACCGACGCCTACACCCACCTCGGTGGATCACCGGCCCACACCGACCACCTGATCACCCGGTTCATCCAGCACTCCGACGACTTCACCGCCCTGGCCACCACCGACCAGCACGCCGCGATCATCGCCCACACCATCCTGCGCGGCACCCCCCAAGCGCTCCAGGACGCCCTCCGTCACGCACACACCGCCGGCGCCACCCTCCCCACCACTCCCACCACCCCCACACCGAGCGACAACCACCCCACCCTCACCCGGCTCCAGGACGACCACCTCGCCGCGCTCGACGCGGCCCACAGCTATCTCCGTAACGTCTCGGCACAACATCGCGCCCAGGCCGAACGCCGCGCCATCATCCAACTCTCCGCAGACCACACCGGATTCCTCGACACCGACGACCCACGCGCCGCCCAACGCAGCGAACTGCTCGATGCCTTCGTCACGCTCCTCACGCACCGCATGCTCACCCACGGCGAGGAAGCCACCGCCTCCCTCTCGGACACCCTCGCCACCACCTACCACACACGCCGTACCCAGGGCCTCCCCGGAGGAACCGACCCCGACCGTCACAACAACACCCCTCACCCACCCACGGAGACACAGGCCGGCCCCAGCCGCACCGTCGAGCGGATGCCGAGGGAGGTCACCGAGGACATCGAGGTCACCGACGTCACCGAGGACGCCGGGGTCACCGAGATCACCGAAGCCGGCGAGGTCGTCGAAGTCACCGAAGAGGCCGAGGTCACCGAAGAGGCCGAGGTCACCGACGAGACCGACTACGCCGACGACATCGAAGTCATCACGGAACACACCGGGAACCTCCGCCCGCAGGCGGCGGTGCACGCCACCGAACCGGACACGACACTGCCCGCATGGTCCAGGGCGGCGATGGAGCCCATCCGCTCGTACATCGAGCACGCCACCGACCGGACGGCCGAGAACATCGAAGTCGTCCTGATGTCGTACCCCGGAGCCAACGGCTTCGTCGAGATGATCCGGACGGCGGGTACCGGGCACGCGTTCGTCGCCGTTCTCCTGCCGGGCCGCACCGAACCGGTCACCCTGGGCTTCCGCGTGGTCGAGCAGGTGAACCACCTGAGCCTGCTGAACGGGAAGGCCCGGGGAGGTGTCACCCCGGAGGCCAAGGACGCCTTCTACGACCCGAGCGCCGAGATCCTCTCGTCCTACAGGATCAACGCGGATCAGCTCGAGGCGGGATACCGATACGCGGAGCAGAAGGCCAGTACCGGCTACAACCTCGCCACGTACAACTGTGTCGTGTTCGCCCAGGATTTCATGCACGCCACGACGAACACCGCGCCCGCCGCGCTCGGCGTCCATTCGCCCAACGCCTTGATCGAACACGTACGTGCGGGCACCCACCGGAGCTGGGCCGACAAGCCGAGGATCCTGCACCTCACCGAGGCGGACCAGAACCACGTGGGAAGAGCCCTGCGGTGGCTGGACAGCCAGGAGAACAACGAAGCGATCACCTGGGCGGTTCACCGGGTGTTCCTCGCGCACCAGCGTCCGACGGTGCGGGGGGACGAGCCCACCACCGTCCAGCAGCGGCAACTGGACATGCTGGCGGACTTCGCCACCATGGCCGCCGAGACCTACCACCTGCACGGTGAGGTCGCCGCGAACTACCTCATCGACGACCTGGGCGTCAGATACGGCACCGCCCGTCACCATCAGGCGGACCTGCGGTCCACGGCCGAGCAGTTGCTGGAACCTCTGCGGTCCTTCACTTCCGACGCCGCCGACCCAGCCGCAGCCGAGGCCGAGGCCGAGGTCATCGTCATGGCCGGTCCCGACGGAGAGCCGGCAATCGCCCTGCGGCTTCCGGGGCGCACCCTTCCGATCGGCTTCCGCTTCGGAGCAGAACCCGCGGCCCCGGGCACTTTCTTCTGGGAGAAAAGGCCCGGTGGACTGTTCTTCGAGCATCCTGACCGCATCAAGGATCCCGATGTCGAAGTTCTCAGGACCTTTTCGGTCAGCGCTTCCCAGCTGCGGGCGGGCTACCACTACGCGATCGACAACCTGATGGCACCGCACGGGCAGTTCTCCCTCAGAGCCACGAGTTTCGCCGAGGGGTTCCTCTCAAGGGTCCTCGGCAGCGGCACCGTCAGCGAACTCGTCGGAGCCTCGTCGGCCTTCTCCGTGTCGGCGGCTCTCTTCAAGTCCGGCTCCCACGATCCCGAGACCTTCATGAAGGCCATGCGGGCGGACACGGACCGGTCCTGGAGCGAGGCGCCGGAGCCGATGACTCAGCTGTCCGAGCAGCACCGAGCCGCCTTGGCCGACATCGATCGGCGGCCGACTCGCAGCACCGAGGAGGAGATCAACACCGCACGACAGTGGGCGGAGCTCCGCGTCCTGGTGGATCACCAGCGCCCCTCGGGGGCCGACCGGCCCGAGGCCGTCGCGACGGAGATGCAAGATCTTCTCCTGTCGTTCGAGCATTTGATCGGAGCGGAGTATCTGTTCGAAGGCCGGCAGGCCGCCCAACTGCTCTCCTGGCACTTGGGAGTCACCTACGGCACGTGGCGATCGCTCGACAAGCTGCCGCCGCCCATCGTCCCGTCGAGCCGTCCGGCGGGAGTTCCCACCGCCGTCCTCGCCCCCGATCCGGTCACCGCCGCGCCGGTCGCCGCCGCGCCGGTCACCCCCGATCCGGTCACCGCCGCGCCGGTACACCGGGACGTGCTGCTCGATGGCATGAAGCAGCCGATGCTCGACGAAAGGGGCTTCCACCGCTTCCGGACCGCCGACGGCGGAACCGTCTACATCAGCAACGGACAGATCGATGCCGGCACGGTCCGTCCCCAGGTGGCCGAGCTCGTGACGAAGCTGCTGAACGGGGGGCTGAACGTCCATCGCGTGCAGCGGATCGAAGCACCGAAGACCGATTACGCGGACGAGCCCGTCGTCATCCTCCCGACGGGCGCGGACCCGTTCCCCCGGCACGACGACATCGACGCGACCGCGTTCGTGGCCTTCTCCACCACTCCGGACACCGCCGAGGACACCTTCCGTGCGGCGAACCTCCAGCAGCCGGGACCCTCGACCGGACTGCTCGCGCACACGATGGTGGGTCCGGACCAGAACGTCGCCGTCCTGGACCCCTCGACCGTCCTGATCCAGGACCTGGCCGTCGCCACCTACACCGGCGCGCCCCCGCTCACCGTCACCGGCGAGGCCCGGCCGGAGACCGTGCTCGACGTGCCCGGAGCCTCGCCGGACACGAGCCCCTTCCACGACGTCCCGGAGGAACGACGGCGGCTGCGCGACGATGCGCAGGCCTCGGACGCTCATGCCCCGGACGCGGAGCCCCTTCCCGCCGTCGACAAGGGCAAGGGCCGGGCGACCGCACCCGAGATCCCGGTCAGACTGCTGCCGCCGGCGGAGGCGGACACGCTCCTCACTCAGCTGCGTGAGGACTTGGGTGAGGACAAGTACCAGGCCATCGTCTTCCGTGCTTCCGCGGTCGTCGGCGCGGTGATCGACATGCCCCTGAGCCTGGACGGCGCTCTGGCCGACCTCGATCCCGCCGCCTACTCCGTTCTCACCGACGCCGCCGTCATCCTGGCCGACCCCGCCCTCGCCGACGACCCTGCCTCCGCCACCGACGCCGCCTACGCCCACGCCACCGCCGTCCGGGAGGCGTTCGACCTCCCCCGTTCCCAACAGAACGGCCTGGGCGGCGGCGCCCGGACCTCGCACGGCCCCGACGCCGACGAGCCCGCACCGGAGCTGCAGCCCACCGCGGGCCCGTCGGGCACGGCCACTCGTGCCGACTCCGGACTCGTCTCCGAGACCGACCCGGATCTCACTCCGCGCCCTTGGCGCGACCAGTTCACTGCACGGGAGCGCGCTGCCGCTTTCGTGAGGGAACAGCAGACAGCGCCGCACGAGCTGGTATCGGAGGCCGCGGTTGCCGGGCCGCCGACCACCGGAAGCGAGCTCGCGGAATCTCCCACGGGTAGCGGTTTCGAGGGTGCCCTGGACGGATGGAATCCTGATGCGACACCGCCCGGAAGCATCGGCGGAATCCCGGCACGCAGTTCCGAGAGACTTCAGCGGATCAGTCGCGAGAACAGTCTTTTCATCGTGACCCGCGCGGTGAACAAACATGCCACACGTTTGCTCGATTCCGGTGCAGTGGGCAAGCCGATGGACATCAAGTCGAAGTCGCTCAGCGAGATCGACCTGATCCTGAACCCGGAATTCACCGAGGACGACCTCGGGAAGGTCCCGTACTTCGAGTCGAAAATTCCCCCAGATATTGAACGCTACGGTCCCGAGGAACAGGAAGCCATACGTCAGCAGCATGACAGCCGCATCGACGCGTTCCACTCCTACGCCGCGGACATGGCCAGGCTGGCAGACGTGTACCCGGTGATCGGCGGCATCGTCCACGGGTACACGGAGAACGGTGAGCTGCGTGTCATGGCAGCCGACGTCGACTTGTTCGACATCTACACGCCTACTCGTGGCTCGTCGCTGACGCCGGCAACCTACAAAGCCACTGTCGAACACATCATGACGGAGGTGAGTCCCGTCCTGCACGGCCCAGCCGTGTACTGGAAACCCGAAAAGGCCGCGGACCACCGGATCTTCGAGAAGATCACCGAGCCGGTGATCAACCAAGTCGAAGCGGTCGTCACCTTCTACCCCGACGGCCGCAGGCCGTCCTTCGCCCCCAACTACTCCCGGAAGAATTCTCTGGCGTCGGTCCCTTCTGACGGGGGTGAGGCGGGGCAGTCCGGGAACACGGTGCGTGCCACGACGGTGCTGCAGTCCGCCGGGGTCCGTTTCGAGCCGGTGATCGGCACGGATGCGCCTGCCAGAACGCAGCGGGCGGCCCTTGAGCAGATCGTGCGCCAGGTTGCCACCGCCCTGGACGACGGGGACGAAGCCGGCGCGCACATGCTTGCCCGTCAGTTCGCTGCCGGACGGCCGGCAGCGGGGATGCGTGGTGCGGGTCGGCAGGACGCCCCCGACGGCGGCGACGCCGGTCCGTCCGGCGGCACCGGGAAAACGGAGCGGGGAGGCGACGACGGGGCCCACACCCGGTCGGCGGACACCGGCACCCGCGACTCGGCCACCCCGCAGGACCGCCCGAGGGAAGGCTTCCGCACCACCGTCGACCCCACCTCACCGACCGAAGACGGCCGCGCGGTCCCCACGCACCCGATGTCCCTCGATCAGCTGCGCGACATCGCGTTCTCGGCCACGACCGACCTGCTGAACCGGACGGTCATTCGTCCCCATGACGAACAGTCCGTCCTCTCCCCCGAGGGGCAGTCTCTTCTCGACTGCGTGACACTGCTGGGATCCCTGGCCCGGAACCTCTATCCCCGTACCGGCCTCGACCGGTTCCTCGACCGGCCGGTCCATGTCCACGCCGTCCGTCCGGCCCGTGCCCTCGACGACTCGTTCCTCGGCACGAACGACACCGAGCAGCTCCTGGCCCCTGGTCCCGGATGGCGCACCGTCACGTCGTGGCCCGATCTCGTCACGGCAGTGACGAAGGTCGGGCCCGGTACCTCCGCGTTCATCCTCCAGCAACGCGGGCACGGACACGGCCATGCCTTCGCCCTCTACCACCACAGCTCGGGTGTCCAGTATCTCGACCTGCAGCACGGCAACGGTCTCCGCCCCGCCCCCGCTTCCGGAGCCGCACCACATGTGCGGGCCGTGATCGTCGACCGGTTCGGAAAGGTCGTACCCGTGCCCCGGGGCCTGCCGACCTTCACCGGATCGCGCTCCCCCCTCGCCATGACCGACCTGCCCACCCATCGCACCTACCGGGGCATCGGCATCGAGGTCGAGCGGCCCAACGTGCACCTGGCGTCCACCATCAGCGTGGATCGGGTGGGCCACGGCAGGGCCATCGGGACGGACGGCAGCGTCGTTCTCACGACCGAGCACGTCACGCACGACAGTTCGCCATTTCTCGAGATCGTCAGCCGTCCCATGGCGGCGCTCCAGGAGGAACAGTCGACACCGGAATCCCGGGTCAACAAGGAGAACGTATTTCGCTCACTCGAAGTACTTGAGAGAGTGATCGGCCCGGGAACCAGGAACGCCGACACATCGTTCGTGCGGACGATGTCGGGGATCGGGTTCCGCCCCGAACACAGTACGGAGGACCTGCACTTCCGCAGAACAATCCATCCGAGTCCCATCGAGTACGGTGTGCAGTACACAGTCGGAATACCTCTGTCCGGCATCTACGACTTCATCCTGGGATTCGCCAAGCGCAATTCCAGGACCACCATCTTCGAAGAGATACTTCCCGGTCTCGATGCGGCTGCCGGAGTCTCCCGTCAAGTCGCCTCTGCATACCTGGCTGCGCGCAGCAACGCGCCCGGATCGCTGGAGAATCCTGAAGTCGCACTGTCCTTTCTGGACGACATGGACATCAGGATCCTGAAATCGATGTCTCTGGTGGTCTTCTCCCATGCCATCGCGATGGTGCAGCGCCACGGATCGACCAATGAACAGGCGACCTGGGGCAAGAAGTTCCTGGCAGTCGCATCCCGTCACGATGCGTGGCAGCTGAGAAAGGCCCTCAGCCAATCGGCCAGGAACTGGCTCTCGGCGAACGCAGATTTCGTCTATTACCATTTCCAGCAGTTCGCCCTGCACGCGAACGAGGGACTCCCCGACCCGCTCCGGGCTTGGGTGGCTGAAGACGACCGCGGCCAGGATCTCCATGTCCGCGACTACCTCGACGACTTCCTGTTCGACCGCCCTGCCCCCACGGTCAGGCAGAAGGAATGGGCAATAGGCGCGGTACACGACCGGTTCGACACCAATCCTGGCCCCGACGGGCGGCCGAGGCTGGCGCTCGAACTCGCCCTGTTCGAACTCAGGAACTTTCACGCGCCGCGGGATCTCGTGGCCCTGCGTCACGCCTACGAACGGGTCGAGGGCGCGGTGCGGCACAGCTACGACCAGGAACTCCGCAGGAGCCGTCTGGGGCAGCAGGACCACCAGCAGCAGTGGCAGACGTTGCTGAGCCTGTCGAACGACCCCTGGATTCAGCACGTGAACCGGATGCTGGCGTCCGCCGCGATCCTGAGTCTGCAGAACCCTCTGCGCAAGACGGGTGCGGAACTCATCGGTCACGACAGGACCAGCGATCTCGTCAAGGGCGTCATGCTGCGCCTCGGTGTGGATCTCCGGGTCGACCAGACCGAAGCCGGACGGTTGGCGTCCTCGGCGGTGACCACCCTGGAAACGCTGCACCACCAACTGGTCACGTTCGCGGTCGCGATGGTGCACGAGGGCGGCAGGTCGGGCGTGTTCGGGGACTGGCGCACCCTGTACCAACAGAACCATGCGCTGCTGGCGCTGCTCGCCCCGCAGTCTCCGGCGCTCGCCTCGACCGACATGATCTCGACCTGGTACGACCACGCACGCTCGCAGGCGGGGTCGCGCCACGCCGAGCTGCTCCCCATCGACCAGCGCGTCGCCGCGTACCGGCAGACCGGCCAGGTCCCCCATCTGGTCGGTCTGCTCCAAGCGCTCGGCAACTGGTACGCCACGGGAAATTCCACGCGCACCTACGGCGCGTGGATCGACTCCTTGCGTGACCGGGCGGCTCATCTCCTCGCGGGTACGAACAGTGCCGGGCAGGCGCAGCCGGGCCCCTCGCACCGGACACCCCACGACGACGGCAACTCACGTACCCGTTATTACGCCCCACCGACCGGTGCGGGACCGGAGACCCGGCCGCTCGGCACCGCCCAGCCCGAACCCGACGTCTACTCGATACCCGACGGCCCCGCAGCCGACCTCGCTCGAAGCCTCATCGACGTACCCGACGCCGTGGAACGCCCCGTCGCCGCACGCAACACCCTCACCCGCCTCCTGGTCCGCGTACTCCACGACCCCGACGTGCAGCAACGGCTCCTCGCCTCCGGCGCCCGGGTGACCGTGCTGCCCCGGAACACCCGAACCACCGAACTCACCGGCTCGACCTCACTCGGCGACGACCAGCCACGGGGCCTCGTCCACTACCGTCGGACGGACGACGGCACCGACATCCCCACAGCCGTCGTCGCGGAGGAGAACCTCCTCGGCGAACCCCCCGCGGTCACCGGACACATCGCCTACCCCGACGGCTACTCCAGCGCCCTCCACGAACTCGCCCACGTCGTCTTCCGCCACGGCCTCACCCCCGAACAGCAAGAACACATCACCGCCCTCTACACCGACAGGCGCGCGGCGGCCGACGCCCCCTGGCCCGACGGCACCCTCCCCGGCAACTACTCCTCCACCAGCGTCGACGAGTACTTCGCCCAAGCCACCGTCACCTACTTCGGCGCCAACCACGGAACCGACACCACCACCGGAGAACAGCGCAACAACGGAGCCGGATGGCTCCGCGCCAACGACCCCCGGCTCACCGACGTCCTCACCCCCCTGTACGGCGACCCGGACCACGACCCGCTCCCGCCCGCCAACCCTCTCGACACCGTCGCCCTGCACGACCGCCGGTGGGAGGACTTCCGCAGCACCATCGACCCCACCTCACGGACCGAAGACCGGGCACAGAGCATCGAGCCTGCCTCCGACGCCCACTCTCCCGGCCTGGACGACACGGCGCCCTCGGCCCTCCCGGTCAGCCGACCGGAATCCTGGCCGCGCCGGACCGGCACGCTTCCCGACGATATGCCGGTGAACGCGGTCGCGGCGGAAGAGCCGGGCACGCCCCGTGCTGCCGGTCCGGTCACGGCGCACGACCCGGCGCCGCCCCACCACGTCGTGCACCCCCTCACCGACGGGGATCTGCGTACGGTGGTCCTCCGGGCCGTGGCCGAGCAGGCGGGCAGGACGATCATCCGCCCCGGCGAGGAGAAGTCCCATCTCCTCGCCGACGAAGAACCCGTCGTCACCTGCGTGACTCTGCTGGAGTCCCTGTCACGGGAGTTGTACCCGCGCGCCGACCTCCATCACGCCCTCGACCGGCCGGCATACGGCAGCGGCATCCGAGCCGCCCGCGCACAGGACGATTCGGTGCTGGGTACCCGCAGCACCGAACAGCGACTGGCACACGGTCCCGGGTGGCACACCGTGTCGTCGTGGAACGACCTCACCGGCGCGGTCGAGAAGCTCGGTCCCGGCACATCGGCCCTCATCCTCCAGCAGCGGCAGCACGGCTTCGGTCATGCCTACGCCCTGTACCACCGGAACGACGGAATCCAGTGGCTCGATCTCCAGCACGAGGAAGGGCTGCGCCCCGCCCCCCACGAGGACGCCGCGCCCTTTGTCCGTGCGGTGATCATCGACCGCTTCGGCAGGGCGGTTCCTGTGCCGCGGAGCCTGCCCACCTTCATCGGCTCGCGCTCGGTCCTCGCCCTCACCGACCTGCCCACCAGCAATGAATACCGCGGCATAGGCATCGAGATCGAGCGGGTCAACGTCGAGCTGCGTCTGTCTCGTCGCAGCAGGGAGGAGCTGGAGCACGGTCTGCTGCTGGCTTCGGACGGCGTCCTCAACCTCACCGCGGAACGAACGTCGGAAAACGGAACCGCGATTCTGGAAGTCGTCACCGAACCCATGGCGGTGCTGCCCGGGGAAGCGACGCCCGACAGCCGTGTCAAGAAGAGTGACGTGTTCCGTTCTCTCGCGGTGCTCGAAAGGATCATCGGTCCGGGTACCAGGGAAAGGGGAACACGGTTCACGCGCGCGGCGGCGCGCGCAGGTTACCGCCCCGTCGCCGGTCTGCCCGAAAAAGTGCGGTTCGAGAGGTCGAGCGACGCACTGGATCCCGAGTTCGACCCTCAGTACACCGTCGGAGTTCCTCTGTCGGGCGTTTACGACTTCATCACCGGGTACGTCAAGAGCACCTCGGCGGTCAAGAACCACGCGGACGTGCTCGCCGGACTCGAGGCAGCGGCCGGATTCGCCCGGAGGGTGACGTCCGATTACCTCAGGAACCGGGACGGCATGTCCAGGGCCCTGGAAATTCCCGACGTCACCCTGGCCTTCGTCGACGACATGGACATCAGGACACTGAAATCCATGACCCTGGCAGTCTTCACCCAGGCGATCGCGATCGTGCAGTTCGAGGGAAACAAGGCGGCACGCTGGCACAAGTCCTTGCTTCCGGCGGCGTCCCGTCATCACCCCTGGCTCCTCAGGCGTGCCCTCACCCCGGCCGCGCGGGACTTCCTCGCAAGGAATGCGGGAGAAATATACGAGCATTTCAGCCACTTCGCGTCGTTCGCGAACGAGGGCGTCGCCAACCCCCTCTCGACCCGTATCGAACGGGGAGGGAAGACCGTCCGGGACTACCTCAACGACTTCCTCTACGACTACCCGGCGCCGAGGGTCAGGCAAGAAGAGCTGTACATCGGATCCGTGCACGAACGGTTCGACACGAATCAGGGTCCTGACGGACGGGCGAGACTGGCGCTTCCCCTGGCCGTCTTCGAACTGCGCCATTTTCCGTCCGTACGAGACCTCCACGAGCTGCAATTCCACTTCCACAGGCTCGAAGAAAACGTCCGCTCCACGTACGACCAGGAGTCCCGGCGGATCGGGCTGGGCACGCAGCACGCCCAGGAGCAGATGCGCACACTGCGTGCGTTCTCGAACAATCCCCTGTTGCGACAGCTGGACCAGATGCTGTCGTCCGCCTCGATGATGAACCTCACAGGGCCGTACCGTGAATGGGGATTCGAGATGATCCCGCACGGCAGGACCGAGGACCTCGTCCGGGGGGTTCTGTCGCATCTGGGAGCCGATCTCCACCTGGACCGGGACGAGTCCGCACGCCTGGCCACGGCGGCCAGGGGCACGCTCGAGGAAGTGAACAAACGACTGGCCGCAGTCGCCGGTGCGGTGACCGAAGGGCGCGTCGGCGACGCGGAGTTCGAGCAGTGGCGAAAGCTCTATCGGCAGAACAGGACACTGCTGCGCGCGCTGGCGCCGAATTCCCCCGCTCTCGTGCCGGCTGTCACGATGGACCTCTGGTCCGGCCAGGCGTTCCGGGATTCCACCCGTCGCCCGCAGGAACTGCTCGGGATCGACCGGCAGGTGGCCGTCTACCGGCAATCCGGCCTGTGGCCGGATCTGACGGATCTGATGCGGGAGATCGACGACTGGTACGACGCTCCGAGACGCTCACTCGTCCACAAGGACGCCGTCGAGGCTCTTCGCAACCACGCCGCGTACCTGCTGGCCAACACCCACAGTGGCGTGCAGGGATCCCAGCCCGCGCAACACGTACCGCAGTTCGCTGGCGGCAGTGGTCAGCGCCGCCACCACGCCCCTCCGGAAGGCGGCGTCCCGGACGGTCCGCCGCACCGGGAGCACGTACCCGAACCCGACTTCTACGCGACACCGGACGGTCCGGCGGTGGACGTCGCCCGCTCGTTGATCGACGTCCCCGAGCAAGTGGAACGCCCCGTAGCCGCGCGCAACGCCCTCGCCGGTCTTCTCGGGCGCATGCTCCGGGAACCAGGCGTGCGACAACGACTGGCCGACTCCGGCGCCCGCGTCGTCGTCCTCCCCCGCGGAGCCGAAACCGCCTCCCTGCCCGGCATGTCCTCCGTCGACGGCAACACGCCACGCGGCGCCGTGCACGACGTCACTACCGACGGGACCCGCCACACGATCGCGATCGTCGCCGAGGAGAACCTTCTGGGCGAACGGCCCGGGGTGAGCGGTCACGTCGCGTACGCCGACGGGTACTCCAGTGCCGGGCACGAACTGGCCCACCTCATCCACCGCCACGGCCTCACGCCCCAGCAGCAGGCACGGGTCACCGCCCTGTTCGCCACCCGTCGCGACACTCCCGGTGCCGCTTGGCCGGACGGGACCCGTCCCGGCAACTACTCCTCCACCGATGTCCACGAGTACTTCGCCCAGGCCACCAACGCCTGGTTCGGCATGAACCACGGCCACGACGCGGTCACTGGCGAACTCCGCAACAACGGAGCACGCTGGCTCGGCGCCGACGACCCCGGACTCGCCGACCTTTTCACCCAGGTCTACGGCGACGCCGACCACGACCCCGTTGCGTCCGCCAACCCTCGCGCCGCCGTGGACCGGCAGGAACGTCTCTGGGAGGACTTCCGCGCCACCGTCGACCCCCTCCCCGCGGCGGAGCCCGCGCCCATGTCGCCCGCCGCGGTGGACGAGCCCCCTTCGCTCGCCGATGCGGCCTTCTCAGCCCTCATGGCCGCCGAACCGGAATCGCTTGTGCCGGTCACCGGGAACGCACAGCTCCCCGCCGACGCGGGGAGTCCCCGCGAAGCCGGTCGGGCAGCGGCTTCGGCCGGTCGAGAAGCGGCGCCCGGCACGGCCGTGTCCGACCCGGAGGGGCAGGTGCGGCATGACGCGGGCCACCCCGTCGCCCCGCAGGAGCCGCCGGCTCCGCGTACCCCGGTCGACGCGTCGCACCGACCCGACGGGGTCGAGGACATTCGGCTCGGCCGTGACTCGTTCCTGGGCCGTCTGGACAGCGCGCGTACGAGCGGTGGGGTGTTCCTTTCCTCCGGCCTGACGGCGGAGGATCTGCGCGCGCTGCCACCTGAGCTGGCCGCCCCGTACCCGGAGATCGGTACCTACCTGCGGGGAGCCGATCCGGCACTGCCGGCCGAAGTGAACAGGCTGGAGATCGCGCACGAGGGCGTGACGTTGGAGGTGCTGCGCTCCGGGGGAGACGACCCGCTGGCGCAACCGCGCCTGGACCTGGTCAGGAACGTGGTGTCCACCCTGCACGCTGCCGGCTTCGACACTCCTTCGCGCCTGAAGGTGTACCTACCGCGCTACACCCGGCGGGTCGACGTGGTGCGGGACTCCCCTTCGGGGCAGGTGCGGGTGTCCTCGGAAGCCCTCGCCGGCGGGTTCGAGAGCGATGTGCGCGGCCAGTTCTCCGCGCCGGACGCGATGGCGCTGGCCCCCCTGGCCGTCAGCTCGTACCCCGTGGTCCGCGTGCCGGAGCCCGGCAGAGCCGGCGTCGCGGATCTGCTGGAGGACCCGAACTTCGCGGACGTGTTGCGCGAGGCCGTGCGCTGGCTGCACCACGCGAACGCTCCGGTGCCGCGGACGGAGCTGTCGGACTCCGGGTTCACCGACCCTGCTGTCCGGGCGCTGGCAGCCCGGGTCAGCGCGTACGCGGCGGTCGACCCGGGGAAGTTCGTCGCGGAGTACGGGCTGGGGCTGGTCCTGGGCCGCACCTACGGCTCACCGGAGACGACCGCGGCCCTGCACGAGATGTACGTCGGACTCGGCGGACCGGTGCCCGCGAGAGCCGGGGAGGCTCCCCACCGTGCTCCCCAGCACGCCGCTCTGGAATTCCTGACCGGGGAAGTCACGCGACTTCTGGCCGAGCGGGGGTCGGGCGTGCGGCCGGACGCCGCCCAAGTCCTCGCGGCTCACCGGACGCTGCCCCCGTTCCAACGGTGGATCACCTTGCCCGACCGGGCCCGCGCCCTGGCGGACGTACTGGACGGCCCGTCCGGGCGTCCCGGCGACGACGGCCCGTCCGGGCGTCCCGGCGACGGCCCGTCAGGACACCCCGGCGACGGCCCTTCGGGGCGCCCGGACGACGACGGCCCGTCAGGACGGCCGGACGACGACGGCCCGTCGGAACACCCCGACGGCGGCGGAGCCGATGACGGGCATGGTCCGGCCGATTCGGCGGGCCCTGCTCCCAGCTCGGTGGAAGGGCACGCCGAAGGACCTCGAACGGTCGGGGACTCCTCGGGGGGCGGCACCCAGGAGCCGCCCGTACGGACGGCCCCCGACAGCGATGCGCCGCGGTCCGTGGTCCGTGCCGCCGCCCCTGCGGTGATCCGCACCCCCACCCGGTCGGACCTGGTGGGCACGGACGGCTCACCACCGACGTACACGGCGCGACCCGGATTCGACCAGCGGCACGTCGGGACGGGACGCCTCGTGTTGCCAGGCACCGCCTGGCTCAACCCGCCCACACCGCCGGCCCGGTGGCCATCGGGAGGTGTGCTGCGGCCCGAGGCGGTCGCCGCTTTCGTCGCGGCTGCCGAAGACGTGGCGGCGGCCGTCGTACACGCACTTCTGGAACGCGGTGGTGTTCTCCCACCCGGCGTGCCGGCCCCGGTCCCGCGCGGACGGCCCTCACACATGGCCGACGCGTACTCCGAGGTGGGCACCTCGGTGCATCACCTCGGCCGCTTCGACCAGGGGATGGTGGCACCTGGTAGCTGGTCCGTCCGTCACCAGGGCCTTGAACTCAGCCTCGCCGTCGACCTGGTGGACGGTCCGCCGGTGTCGGCTCGCATCAGGGTGTCCGGACGGGCACTCACCGCTCTGAACACCTCGGGATTTGTCCTGTCTCCCGACCTGACGGCGCACCTGCTGCGGTACATCGGCGCCATGCGACTCGTCGAGGACGCCGAGCACTCGACGTGGGCCCAAGTGATGCGGCGGCCCTTCGAGCAACATCCAGTTGGCCGCGCCGTAATACCCGGTTCACCCTACCTCACACTTCTTGCACCATCCAACTTGTCGGCCTGGGCCCGGACCGGCGATGCGCGGAGGGCCGGCGATCCGATGGCGTCCCTGCCGCTCGGGCTGGTCGTCCGGGACCTCGCAGGCATGCTGCCCCACCACACGCACCTCGCACTCGCAACCACCGGTCCGGCGCCGGTCACGAGCCCCCCGGCTCCCGATGACACGGCATCCGACGCCGGGTCACCCGTGGCGGCGGCGGACGCTCTTGCGGACAAGCCCCTGCCGGATGTCCCGGCCACCGGGAAACCCCTGCCCGACATCCCGGAGACGGACAAACCTCTTCCGGACGTTCCCGACGCCGGGACACCGCCGAGCGGTGCCGGAGTGGTGGAGCCGCCGCCGCAGCCGCCGGTCCGCATGACGGTGCACGGCCAGATCGGCGGCGCCGACCGGGTTCTGCCGTCGGCTGCCGCCGCCGACGGCCTCGCCGACGCTCTCGTGGCCCATGTGGACGGTGGGCTGGGCCAAGGTGACCGTGAGGCGCTGCGGGCCGACTGGAGTCAGCAGCTTCGCGAGAGGATCTGGCCGGCGCTGTCGGCGATGACACGTGGTGAGGTCCGCACGCTCACCATGGATGTGCGCGGCTATCCCGGGAAGGTCCCGGTGCGGGCCCGGGTCACGAACGCCGAGGCGGAAGGCGCCTACGAGGGCGTCGAGTTCGAGGACGGCGGAGAGACCTTTGTCCGCGACGGCTTCCAGCGTGAGGTGCGTTCTGCCGCCACCGCAGGCCTGCTGGTGAAGGGGATGGCAGCAGAAGACACGTATGTGACGGGGTACCTGTCCACGAACCGGTCCCGTACGGAGTCGCACGGCATCGCCTCCGGCGGTCGGCTGTTCAGCCGCGCGGCGACCACGGAGACGGCCTTGCTGTTCGGCACCGAGGTGCGGCTGGACTTCGATTTCGGCGGGCGTGTGCCCCCCGCCTCACTGTCGACGACGGTTCCCGTGGCGGTCGCCGCCGGTGAGGTCGCCCCTCTCTCCGAGCACTACCTGCCGCCGTCCCGCATCGAGCAGACCCTGGCGCTGAGCGGCATGGACACAGTGCGGGACGTGTTCCTCGTGGACAGCGACGGCGTACGCACGTCGGGCACGCTGCACCGGTCCCTGCTCGGCGCGCCGGACGACTTCTCGTCGCTGTCGCACTACGGACGCCGGCTGTTCGGCGACGACTGGCCCGCGGTCCGCACGCTGGTGATCGAACACCTCGGTTCCTTCGATGTCCTCCAGCGCGGGCTGAAGGGCCTGACGACGGGCGAACCACTGGAGATGGACCTCGGTCACGGTCTCGGAAGCCTGCTGGTACGGGCGGAGATCTCCTCGATGGAGCACGTGCGCAACACGTCCGAGACGGAGTTCAACGTCGGATCGGACGTCACCCGCGTCTTCACCGCAGCGGACGGCTCCACCCGCACCTACCGTGCGGCGACACACGTGATGAGCGCCGACCTGGGCGCGGGTCCGACATCGCTCAGCGGAACGGTGTACGGCGAGTACGACCGGGACGGCATGCTGACCGGCCAGGAGTCCGTCAAGAACGGTGCGGCGCTCAAGATGAAGGGGCCCGGCGCCGTATTCGACGGTGTGGCCGTCCTCCGCTTCGTCCACCGCGCGGATCCGCTGGGCCCGTCAGGGCCCCCTCTGCCGCCGGACGTCCAGGGGGGCGCCCGGGCGAGGATCGGGTTTCAGGCCGTGGTGGACGCGGCGGAGGCCCGACCGGTACCGCTGCCGCGGTCCTTCTCCGCCTCGGACCGGTCGCCCGGGCCCCGACGCATGACAGGGCCGGCCTTGGTCGCCGGGGACACCGCCCGGCAACCCGAGCCGCACCTGTGGGACGGGCTGCCGACGCACTCCGTCGTCCTCGATGTCCTGTCCGGCGAGGAGGCGGCACCCGGGGAGGGGCCGTCGACCGGACCGGGAGAGCTGCTGGACCGCCTCGGTCGCGCGTACTTCGGTTCCGACTGGGCCACCGTCCGGTCGTTGGTCCGCGCCTCGGCGAGCCGCGAGCAGCTCTCGGCCCACCTGCCCCGGCTGACCCGCGGAACGACCGTCCGTACGAACGAGTTGCCCGCGCCGGGGCACGCGCAGGCCCAGCTCGCCCTGAGCGGACGGCTGCGGTCGTTGGAGTACCTGGGGGTGCTGGACGCGGCAGAGCTGAATCTGCTGAACGAGGTGACGAGCGAGCTGGGTGCCCGGCTCGGTTCCGCCCTCACGCACGGCGAGTGGCTCCAAGGCGGCGTGCAACCGGATCTGCCCGGCGGGGTGACACCCGGCCTGCACGCACCCGGCGGCGGCATCGGGCACCGCTACCGCACCGTCGACGGCACCGCGGGCGGACACACCGGGGTGTCGAACACCAAGTACCCCGAGCCGATGGTCGGCTACATCGCCACGGTGAGCCTCGACGCGGTCATCGGCCGCCACGGTGAGACGGCGGCGCAGCACGGCGGCACGCAGGTCCGTTTCGTCGTGGCAGTCCCCCGGAGCACCACGCGGGACTTCGGGGTCGTCGAGGACGGCCCGCAGGTGTTCACCCCTCCGGCGCCGGTCCCTCCGGCGCGGGCGGCGTCCGGCAGCGGGTCCGTGCGGTCGGAGCCGGAGTCCCCGCAGCCGGAGCCCGCGGAGCCGGAGTCCTCGCAGCCGGAATCCTCGGAGCCGGAGTCCCTGCAGCCGGAATCCTCGGAGCCGGAGTCCCCGCAGCCGGAATCCCCGCAGCCGGAATCCCCGCAGCCGGACCCGGGTCCGGTCCTGCCGTACCGGCCCCCTGCTCGGGTCACCGAGGAGGGACGGATCGGCAGCGGTGACGCCGTCCTCGACGTGCCGGGTGACCGGGTCGTCGAGGAACTGGGACAACGGCTCTCCGCACGGCTCGGCGGGCACTGGCCCCGGCTGGAGTCCCAGCTCGGCCACTTCTTCGATTCGGTGGCCCTGCGGCCTCGCACCGCAGGCCTCACCGGCGGCGGTTCCTGGGGAGGCGTCTTCGGGACCGGTCCCTGGACCGCGGACGTCCGAATCACCTCGGCGCGCGCACGGACGACCCGGTTCACGCGGGTGGAGGAGAAGTTCGAGTTCGAGCAGGGCTCCGAGTCCGCGGCAGCGCTGAGCGGACAGAAGGACACGAGCACACGCAGCACCCTGTGGCAGCGCATCGGGCTGCGGGCGCCCCATGTCTCTGCCATCCTGGCGCTCACGCACCACCGGGAGTCCCTGAGGAGTGACGACACCGAGGCACGCGACGGCCTCGTGTCGAAGTCCAAGACCGTGGAACCGGCGGCCCTGTTCGACGGCACGGTGACCTACACCGTCTCGGTCGCACTCTCCGGTAATCCGCTGGGGTCCGCCGCCGAACGTACCGTCTTCACCGTCACGGGCAACGGGACCTTCGCCTTCCCGGTGCGTGACCTTCCGGCCGACGCCCTCACCGCCACGGCTCCGGAGCAGCGCTTCAGGATGCCGGACCGGATCGCGCGGACGCAGCGGCTCGGAGCGGAGAACGTCGTCCTCGACGTGTACCCGCTGGGCGTGGAAGGGAGGACGGGGGCGCCGCGGGCGGGCGCCGACCGCTTGGTGGAGGACGTGCTCCGGCAGCTCGACGAGACCGGTCCCCGGGTGTTCGGATCGATCGGCGACTGGCACGTGGCACGGGCCAAGCTGCTGGAGCGTCTGCACGGGTCGGAGTTCCAGCTCCGGCTGCGGTCGATGATGGCGGGGCAGCCCTGGGTGATCCGGCTGAACGGCCGGGAACTGGCTCTGACGGCGAGTGTGCAGGAGATGACCCACACCGCCAACACCACGGTGTCCGACTTCAACTCGGCCGTCCAGGACACCACGGGCATCGGCCGCGTCGACCCGCCGACGCGCGGGCCGCAGACCACGTCGACGGGACAGAGTCTCACCGTGGTCGGCACGTCCGACCCGGTGGGGGCCGCGCCCGCCGAGATCTTCGCGGGGGGCACGGTGGCTCACTCCACGCAGGTCGAGAACACCGCTCACGCCTCCACCGGTGTCCGTGCGGTCACCAGCACCCGGACGAAGGTGCCCGGCAGCGTCTTCGACGGGGTGGCACGGATACGGCTGGAGGTCCGTGACCGCTGGCGGCCGTTCGGCCGGGGCGTGGACACGCGGGTGCCGAGGGGCACCCGCGAGGAGCAGGCCCGCATCGGACGGCTGCGCGACCGGCTCGCCGATGCCGAGGACCGGCTGGCGGAACACCGGCCCCACGTGCGGGAGTTGGCCTCCAGGCTCTTCGACGGCGACGGCGACGGCGGGCGACGGCGTCAGGTTACGGGCGGCCCGGAGGGGGACACCGGACCGGCGGCGGACACCGGACCGGCGGCGGACCGGGAGGAGCTGGACCGTGCGATCCGCACCGGCAAGGACCTGCTGCTGCACGTGGAGGAGGCGCGGTCGGAACTGGACGGCGCGCTGCGCGCCCAGACCGAGCGGGTCCGACGGTCCGCGCGAGCGCGGCTCGACGCGGCGGGAGCGGACGGATCGCCTTCCATGAGCAGGCGCGTCTTCGGCGTACGGGCGCGCACCGTCGGCGAGGCCCGGGTCGGTTTCCGGACACTGGTGAAGAGCGCTGACGCCACCGAGGTGACCGAGGCAGGACAGGACGCCCCCCTCGCGCCCGGTCCCGCGGCGCACGAGGACGGTGGTGCGGCGGTGCCGCTGGCTCCCCGGACACTCTGGACCGAGGGGATGGCGGACGACCACTTCGTGCGGGATCTGCCGGACGTCGGTTCACTGCGCGCGCTGCTGGAGGCCGGGGGGCGCGCGGTGTTCGGCGGCGCCTGGTCGAAGGCCACGCGTACGGGCGTACGGCGTGGTGACGTGGTGGTGGCGGCATTCACCAGAGACCGTCTGACTGCCGCGCTTCCCCACCTGACGCGGGGCGGTGAGATCCGCAGCGAATCGTTCCGGGTGAACGGCCGTACGGCATACGTGTCCCTCAGGGCCGAGCTGCTCGATCTGACGCACACGCGACCCGAGCCCAAGGCGAGCGTGGTCCGGGGCGCCGAGCAGTTCACGCAGTACGGCCGACGGGCACTGCGCTCGCACCAGTACTTCATGGTGGGTCAGCTCGGAGCGCTGGCCAGTGACACGGCGAGCAGGGTCGGAGCGGGGCTGACCTTCGGAGGTGGCTTCCGTCACCGGATCCGCACGGACCAGGTCAGCGGCGGTCGTGGCGTCGCCAACGCGAAGATACCGATGCCGCTCGAACACTTCGACGGGCATGTGAAGTTCACGTTCACCTTCCATCACGGCCACACGGCCGAGGGCGTCCCGGGTGTCGTGCCGGTCGGCCTGTCGGTACCGACGTCGCACATCACGGAGTACGTCTCCGGCGCTCCGCAGGATGCCCGGGGCACCGACGCGGCGCCGGCCGACAAGGGCAAGGGCCGCGCGCACGTCCGGGAGGACGACGGTCTTCCGGACGAGGACGCGACGACCGACGCGGGTGCGGCACTCACCGAGGCCAGGCTGGGGTTGGAGCGGGCCGGAGCGGAGCTGGACGCGGCCCGGCACCGGGCCAGGGGGGACGTCGGCGGTTCCGCCGACCCGGACCACCGGCGGCGCGTCGGGGCGGCACGTGACGTCCACGTGCGGGCGGGCCTCGTCCTCTCAGCGGCCGAGCGCCACTGGTACGAGGTGACCGGCGGCGCTCCGTTCCCGGCGCCGGCCCCGGGCACCACCGTGCGCATCGACGAGCCGGACTCCCGGACGCGGCCCGACGCGCTGTCGGCGCCGGCCGTCCAGGACCCCGGCCCGGCCGACGCGGGGGGCGGCCGGGAATCGCACACGGTCCGAAGAGACTTCGGGCGTGCCGCGTACGGTCCGGGGCAGGAGCGCCCGGGTCAAGGACGCGGGAGCGAAGCGGCGAAAGACGACACCGGCGGGGCCCGGTCCCGAGAGCCGGAACGGTCGCAGGAGCGACCGACGGAGGAGCACGGGCAAGGGCACCACCTCACCGGCGAGGTCTTCGACGACGCGGCACCGACGCGGGTCGTCCCGGAGGAGCCTCCCGCCACCTCGGGCGCCGGCGCCGCACCGGTCGGCCCGGAGGAGTTCTCCGACTCCGGCGCGGACACGGCCCTCGCCGACGCACGGCGGAAACTGGACATGGCCCGGGCCGCGCTGCACGAGGCGGAGCGGGAGCCCGCGGACGCCGAGCGGCTGGTGCGGACGTTTGACGAGTACGTGTGGGCCGGGCAGGAACTGTCCGAGGTGGAGGACAGCCGGCACGAGGTCGCGGGCCAGGAACCGCCGGTTTCCGCGTCGCCGTTCCTGCCCGGCCCCGCGGAGCGCTTCGCTGTCGCACAGGACCTCGGGGTGACCCCGGTAGGAGCCCTGACACACGTGCCCGAAGGCGTCGCGCGGCCGGTTGCCGTGCGAAGGGCACTGGCCGATGTGCTCGGCGGGCTGTTCGCCGCCCCGGATCTGCGCCGAGTGATGACCGCGAGCGCGGCCCGGGTGCAGGTGGTTCCGCGCGGTGTGGCCCCGTCCCGGTTGCCGGGGCTGGAGGGCCTGGACGACGGCGCGGGCCGTGGACTGGTCCGCTCGGTCGTCCTGCCCGGCGGGTGGGACGTAGTGGTGGTCACCGAGGAGTACCTGACCGGTGAAGTGCCTGGTGAGGCCGGAGAGACCGGACACTCCGCCGGGTACGCCGCCCTGGTGGGCGAGCTGGCCCGGCTCGTCCACCGCCACGCCCTTCCCGACAGGGTGAGGACCCTGGTGGAGGACGACTTCGCCCATCTGACGGAACTGGACGACTGGCCCGACGGGACCGGATCGCAGTCGTACGCGTCGCGCGGTGCCGAGAACCATTTCGTCCAGGCCACCAACGCCTACTTCGGCATGAACTTCGGCCGCGACCCGCTGACCGGGGAGGCACGGCCCAACGGCGAAGCCTGGCGCTGGCGCAACGACACGACCGCCGATCTGCTGGAGAGCGTCTACGGGCCGCCCGTCGATCTGTCGCGGACGGCCTCCCCCGAACGGGCGACCCGGTACGAGGAAGAGCTGTGGACCGGTGCCGGCGGCCCGCTCCGGGCCGACCTGGGGCACGACGAGACGCGGGGTGTGGACGCGCTGCTCTCGGCCCTGGATGCCGCGGACGGTCTGCGCTCGCGGCTGCCCGACTGGGCGCGCGCGTGGTCGCGGGCGGTCGAGGAGGGAGTGGTCCGCCCCCGGGAGGACCAGGTGGCACCCCTCTTCGGGCTCGGCGTCGCCACCGGTCAGCCCGTGATGCCTCCGCATGCACCCACGTCGGACCCCGTGGCCACCTACCGTCAGGTGGCGGCGCGCCTCGCTCCCTACGTCAGGCGCCTGCCCTTCACCGGTCCCCCGGAGACGCTCAACGCGAGGCATGTCTTCTCCTCCTTCGTCGCGCACCCCCGCGAGGCCGACGGCACCCTTGGCGCGGACGCCGTGCACCGCGCCCGGGAGTGGGACCTGGGTGTGATGCGCATGATGCTCAACACCGCGCTCGACCCGGAGTTCGGCGGCGTCGTCCTGGACGGTCCCGATCCCGGCTCCGACCGCGTGCTGCTGCATCCGGCCGTCCTCAACTCCTACCCGGAGCTCGCGAACTTCGCCGCGCGCCCGGACCGCGCCGTCACTCGGGACGGCAACGACGCGATGTCGACCGAGGTCATGACGGGCCGGGGCGTGCGGTTGGCCTTCCACGCCTCGGCCACCGACGTGTACGCGCGGGCCGGGCGCGAGGCCGTCCTGTCGGTGGTGCGTACCCTCGCCGGCGCAGGTTTTCCCGTGCCGGCCCGCGTGGACGTGCACCTGCCCAAGTACGGCCGTCGGCTCTCGGCCGACACGTCAGGTTCGACGAAAGGCTCGGCCCCTGTGAGGGTGACCGCGCACAGCGCCGTGGTCGAAGCCGGAGGCCTCGCCTGGGCCGGTTCCCACATCACCCTCACCCATCTGCTCGTCCGTAACCGACCGTGGGGATTCGTCGACTCGGCACCGCTTCTCATCGGCGACCGTCTGCACGACCGCGCGTTCGCGCTCATCACCCACGAGATCGTGCACGTGACCCACGAGGACACGGCCCCCACGAGGGCCTTCGACCTGAAGGCGACCTCCTTCGAACGGGAGGAGGACGTCCGGGCAGCGGGACGAGTCAGCCGTTACGCGGCCTCCAACCCGATGGAGTTCGTCGGAGAGTACGGCACGGCACAGCTTCTCGGACTGGAGCTGGACAGCGCGACGCGCGAACACCTGGACCGGCTCTACGAGGCGTTCGGCGGACCGCGCATCCCCGGCGTCCTGACTCCTCCCCCGCTCACCTCGGACGAACTCGCCTTCCTCACGGCCCAGGTGGAGCAGCTCCTCAAGGACAACGGCGTCGGTCCGGCTCTCTCCCCGGCCGACGTCCTGACCGCACACGACGCGCTCGCCCCCTTCGACCGGCGGATCTCCCTGCCGCTCCGGGCCGAGCTGATCGCCCGGGGGGTCCGTGAACGCTCGCCGGAGGAATTCGACGCCGCGGACAGCCCCGGACTCACCGCGATGCGGACGCTGACGCGGGTGGCGGGCGGAATCACCGTCCCCCTGGAGGCAAGGGGCACACTGGTCCGGTTCCTCGGTGCCACGCTCGGCCGCCCCGACGTGCTCGCCCGCGTCCACCGTACGGGCACCACCGTGGTGGTGGCCCCCAGGTACACCACGTTCCATGACCTGCCGGGGCAGCCGCAGCTCGGTGAGCACTCCTGGGGTCTGCTCCCGACCGGCGACAGGCCTCCCGTCCTCGCGTTGTCGGAACACGAGCTGCGGGCCATGACCCAGGGCGCGGACACGTCCGGCGTCGGTAACCGGCTGAACCGTCTCGGCCGCGAAGTGGCCGCGCTGGTGTACCGGTACGGTCTGACCGACGGACAGCGTGCCCGGGTGGACGCCCTGTACGAGAACCGCAGGCGCTCGCTCTCCGACGACTGGCCGGACCCCGACCCGCACGGGTACAGCCCCGTCGACGCCGAGGCCTACTTCGCCCGCGCCTCCAACACCTATCTCGGGGTATGGCACGAGACCGTCTCCGCCGGGCAGGAGCGGAGCGACATCGGCGCGGACTGGCTGCGTACCCACCATCCGGCGATGGCCGTGCTCCTCGACGAGGTGTACGCAGCCGCGGACACCCTGCGGGAATGGAGCCACCGCAAGTCCGACCTCTTCTGGAACCACCCCGGGACCGGCGGCGACGGAGCCCTGTCGTGACGGCGGGCGGGTCGGCGGGGCGGGTCCCCCGGTGGCGGCGGACCACATGCCCCGAGCCACCGCCAGTGGCTGCGCTGCTGCTCGGTCCGCCGCGTCCATGTGATCCGGGGACGAGGCTTCCGACCGCCGGGCCGGGCGTCTCCGAGGACCGACCAGACTTTCGTCGAACCTCCGGTGTTCGACTCAGAATACGTTGCACACTTATGTGTCTCATTTCTTTCCATCGGCAGGCGGTCCATGAACGCAGGGCGGGTACGAGGGGGCAGACGGCTGGGACTGACCAGTCTCACGGTCGCGGCGAGCGGCCTGCTCGCCCTGTTGATCGGTGTCGCGTTCGCCATCCTGCTCTGGGCGATCGCCGACGCGAACAGCTCGATCTCGGCCAGAAGGGCGTCCCGGTCGGCCCTCGTCGAGGCGGGCGGTATGGAGCAGTTGCTCGTCGACATGGAGACGGGAGAGCGCGGCTTCGTGATCACGAAGCAGGACGATTTCCTCGAGCCCTGGCAGACGGCGCGCGAGAAGCTCCCCGCGATGACGCGCCGGTTCGTCGACAGCACCACCTCCCCGGAACAGCGACGCGCCGCGGAGCGGATCGCCCGCGGCGTCGAGTCCTTCCTGGACGACTACTCGGTCCCCCTGGTCCGGATGGTCCGTCAAGGTGATCCGGCTGCCTCGGGCCTGGCGGAGACGGCCGAGGGAAAGCGGCGCGTGGACGTCCTGCGGGACCAGTTCGAGCGGTACATGGCGGACGAGCGCCGACAGCTCGCGGAGCGTACGGACGCCGCCGGGACCAACAGCCACCAGGCGGTGCTCGCCGCCGCCCTGGGGGTCGCGGCGTCGACCGCGCTGGTCGCGGTCTTCACCGTGCTCCAGCACCGCGCCGTGGTCAGACCGGTGCGCGGAACGGCGTCGGCGGCGCGGGAGTTGGCGGAGGGCGACCTCGGGGTGCGGATCCCGCCGAGCAGGGTGGCGGAGATCGGAGCCCTGGGCGCGTCCTTCAACAGCATGGCCGCCTCTCTCCAGGACAGCCGCAGGAGAATCATGGAGAGCACCGAGGCGGTCCACCGGCGTACCGCCCGGGACCTGCACGACGGGGCGCAGCAGCGCCTGGTGAGCCTCATGATCGGGTTGCGGCTGGCACGGGAGATGCTCCCCGGGACCGAGGCGGCGGCGGCCGATCTGCTGGACCAGTCGATCGACAACGCGCAGACGGCCGTCAACGAGTTGCGGGAACTCGCCTCGGGGATCTATCCGCTGGTGCTGACGGTGAAGGGACTGGTCCCCGCGGTGCGGGACCTGGCCGCGCGGTGTCCGGTCCCCATCGTCGTCGACAGCAGGGACGAGCGCCGGATCTCCTCCACCGTGGAGTCGAACGCGTACTTCGTCGTCGCCGAGGCGGTGACGAACGCGGCCAAGCACGCCGACGCGTCCCGGATCGACGTCCTCGTCGAGTTCGACGACGTGCTGCGGATAAGGGTCGCCGACGACGGCATCGGCGGCGTGGGCAAGGCCGTCGCCGGCAGCGGGATGACCGGTCTGGCCGAGCGCGTGGCGGCCTTCGACGGCAAGCTGGTCATCGACTCCCCTCCCGGCGGTGGCACCACCATCCTGATAAGCATTCCGATTCCGGCGTGACCGCGTCGTCAACCGCCCGACGGGCCGGGCCGCGGAGTCCGGCCCGGGTGCGGGCGGCCGGCCGCGGTGCGCGTACCCTCCGCGCGCACCCGCCGGGTGGGCTCCCGGGCGGCGACCGGGTTCGCGACGGCGAGAGGGCGTCTCTCACATACGTGTGGTGCGACGGAACCCTCACCCCGCAGGATCGGGCACCGTACCCTCCGCCGGGCGAGGCACTGCGGACGCCGGGCGCGTCGCCGGGCCGTTCGTGGCGGTCCCGGAGGCCCCAAACCCACATCGCGTGCGGAACACATACCTTTAGACTCCGATCGGACATGTTGTCCGACGTGTTCTGCAGTGGTATGACGGGAAGACACACCATGACTGATCAGCGGCCCACTCTGGTTCTCGTCCACGGGGCCTGGCATCTGCCTTCCACCTGGGACCTGCTGCGCGGAGAGCTCGACACCCTCGGCTACCCGAGTCTCGCAGTGAAGCTGCCCACCTCCGGACCCGACGCGCACGGCGGGGTGCCGGACGACGCCGAGGTGATCCGGGCGGCGTGCGAGGGCGTCGACGGGCCCGTCGTCGTGATCGCCCATTCCTACGGCGGCATACCGGCCACCGAGGCCGTGGCCGGTCTCCCCCGAGTGCGGCGGCTGATCTACGTGGCGGCCTTCGTCCCCGACGTCGGTGAGTCGATGTACACCATGGTCGGCGCTCCCGAACCCGACGCGGTGGAGGGGATGTTCCCCATCAGCGACGATCCCAGGGCACAGCTCTACGCGGACGTGCCCGAGGCGGTGGCCGACCTCGCCCTCGGCCGGCTGGTCGACCAGCACCACCGCTCGTTCGCCGACTGGGTGACCCGGGCCGGGTGGCACACCGTGCCCTCCTCCTACGTCGTCACCGAGCAGGACGCGTCCCTCGCCGTCCCCGTGCAGGAGAGGTTGGCCGCCCGCACCGAGGACGTCCGCCGCATCGCGACCAGCCACTCCCCGCACCTGTCCCGTCCGGCGGAACTGGCCGCGCTCATCGACGACATGGTCCGCGACCGACCGTCCGGGCCGTGACCGACGGCGGGTGGCCGGCACCGCCGTGCCAGCCGCCGGGGCGCTCCTCGCGGAGTTCCCGGACACGGCGGCCGTACCGCTCGATCTCGCCGACCTGAAGTCGGTGCACGCCTTCTGCGAGAGCTGGCGGGGGCCGGTCGACGCCGTGGTCGCCAACGCCGGAGTGATGATGCTCCCGACCCGTCAGGTGAGTGCGGAGGGGTGGGAGATGCAGCTCGCCGTCAACTACCTGGGGCACTTCGCCCTGGTGCTCGGCCTGCACGACGCGCTGCGGGCGGCGGAGGATGACCGGTTCCGAGCGGCGGGGCCCGGCAGACCTGTCCGGTCTGCCGGGCCCCGCCGCGATCCTCCTCGCACACCCCCGCCCGCTCACTCGGCGAGCTGGACCAGCGCGTCCCAGTCGACACCCTGCAGCTCGGTTCCCCGCCGCACCTGGAGGTAGGTCGCGGCGAGCCATTCGGCGAACGGCTCGGTGGGTATCTCGAAGAACGCCGTGAAGGCGCCCCCGATCCGCATGAGGAAGGTCGCCTCCACGCCCTCGAGCTGGTGAGCCGGCCAGAGAACCACATCGCCCTCGCCCACGCGCAGGGACATTCCCTCGGCGAGCAGGTCCCGGGAGACGACCCACCGGACGGGCCACTCGCTGTCGGCGCGGAAGACCATCGTGACGGCCAGCGGATCGTGCGGGTCGTACGAGAACTCGCAGGCGAGCGCCACGGCCAGATCGTCGTCCAGCCAGCGGGTGATCTCCAGCGAGAGGTGGCTCTTCTTCATGGTCGTCTCCTGAGGGTTGTCCCGTGATGCGTGGTGGATCGGTGCGCGGCGTCCGGTGCGGTGCGTCGCGAGGCGGAGGTGCGTCCCCCTACTGGATTTATGCGGACGTTCCGACGACGCGGCGAGGTGCCGTACTGTCGTCGCGCACCCACCAGGAAGTGCGGGACAACCCTCGGGGACCCGGCCGGACGACCGGCCGACGGCATGGGGGTGAGCTCTGCTCCCGTCGCGCGGCCACCGGCCGCCGGTGCGCGGCACGGGCGCGTGTCAGTCGATGGCACGCAGGGACCCGGGCCGCCGGCGGGCCGCGGCGACGGCCGCGACGACCCCCGTGATCAGAACCCCTGTCACCGCCAACGTCTTGGCCTGGCAGACGATCAGGACGCCCCCCCCCCCAGGGTGGCCGAGGCCAGAGAGCCGAGCACCATCGTCGCCCTGGTGAGGGGGCCTCCGGGCAGGCGACCGCCCGGACGTCGAAACGGAGCGAGCCGATACCCGACTCGTCCTGGGGGACTTCCAGCTGTGCCACGCCATTCCCGTCCCTCAGCCGCACGTGTGCCGCGTTGTCCGTGGTGTCCGGCGACAGCAGGGGCCGTCCCGGGTTCACACGACAGTCTCGGAGCAGACGCCGTCCAGGTCTGTCGTGTGTTCCCTCGCCCTCCCTGGAGCCTTCCCCGGCGCTCTGTAGGGCTTACCCCACACACCACCGTGTGGGGCGGTCCGCCCGAAGGCGGACCGGCGTACGTCTCCGCGCCGCCGCCCACGGCTTCCGTCCGGGCGGGACGAACCGACCGGGATGTCGAGGCCCCGGCCGCGGCCCCCGGAGGAGCCGGGGGAACCGCGGCCGGTCTCAGGACGCGGTGGGGGTGAACAGGGCACGCAGGTCCGCGTCGAAGAGCCGGTCCTTGGCGACGAAGGACCTGATCCCCGCGTTCTCCAGTTCCTCCTCCGACCAGAAGGACTTGTCCGTGGAGGTCAGCACGATCTGCGGCGGGTCGTCCTCACGGCTCAGCAGGCCGGCCAGGGTGAGGCCGTCCAGATCGGGCAGGTGCAGGTCCAGCAGCAGCCCGTCGGGACGGTGCTCCCGTACGGCGGCCAGCGCCGAGGCGCCGTCCCCGGACTCCGCCACCACACGCAGGCCTCGCGCCGTCAGCAGCGTCGTGGCGATGCGGCGGAACCCGGGGTCGTCGTCGACGACGACGATGTCGATGCACATGGCCCCAGCATGCCGAACGGTCCGACGGCGGTGCCATAGGGGGAGCCCTACGGTTTGTGTATCACTCACGCAAGGGGGATTGAGCACCTCGGCCCGCACGCTTGCGCCCGTCGAAAGCCCGGGAAGGAGCCGGCTCGATGCGGATGGTCGCCTCCTGCGCCCGGACACCGAGGACGAGCGAGTGGGCGACGCGGCCGTACTTCGCGCGGTAGGCGTTGTCGATCTCGGAGGACGGGCCGAGGCCGTCGGTCTCGAACCGGACGTCGAAGCCGCCCCCGTCCACCCGCACTCGACCGTGACCGTGCTCGCGTGCCGCCCGGAACCAGCGGGAGCCGGCACCGCGGTACGCGCGGACGTACAACTCACCACCCGCGACGACCATGCCGATCTCCACGCCCGGGCCCCCGCCGTCGCCGGCGGTCAGGACCAGTGAGCGGGCCTCGGAGAAGAGAGACAGTTCCCCGGCTGTCCAGTCACTCACCGGATCCGGCCTTCCGCCCGGTCGAATCGATCGGACGCCCGGCGTTCCACGAGGTGAGAATGCGCAGGGCGTCGTCTGAGGCGCTGCCCGTCGCGGCGGTGAGGACCATCAGGCGCTGTCCGGAGCCGTCGGGGCTGACCCACGTGTCGCAGTCGAGCACCAGGTCACCGACGAGGCCGTGGTGGTAGTACTTGGTGCCGTAGGCCGCGCCCGTGACACGGTGTTCGGCCCACCAGGCACGGAAGTCCGGATCTCCCAGGGAGAGTTTGCCGACGAGGCGGGCCAGGTCCGGATCGTCGGGGTCGGCCGCCGCCTCCATGCGCAGAGCGGCAACGGCGTCACGGGCGTCGTGTTCCCAGTTCCGGTGCAGCTCCCGGACCACCGGATCGGTGAACAGCAGGTCCACGTAGTTGCGTCGGGGCTTCGGCAGCGATGCGAAGTCGGTGTACAGAGCGGCGGCGGCCGGATTCCAGGCCAGGATGTCCAGCCGTCTGCCGAGGACGAGCGCGGGCGCCCGGGTGAGCTGGTCGAGCAGACGCTGCATGGCGGGCCTCACCTGCTGGGGCGGCCGACGGCGCGGGCGGGCGTCGGTCCTGCCCGCCAGTTCGTACAGGTAGCTCTTCTGGTCGTCGTCGAGGCGCAGAGCGCGGGTCAACGTGGCGAGCACGGAGGCGGAGGCCCTGACGCGGCCCTGTTCGAGCCGGGTGTAGTAGTCCACGCTGATCGCGGCGAGCTGTGCGACGTCCTCGCGACGGAGCCCGGCCACTCTGCGGTTCGGGGCCGGCTCCGGCAGCCCGCAGTCCTGCGGAGTCAGCTGCGCCCGGCGCGCCCTGAGGAAGGCGCCGACGTGGGGATGGGAATCCGGATTCATGCCCCCGAGTATCGCTCCGCCCTCCCGCCCCCGACGCGGGCCGGAGGGGGCAGGTTTCTTCCCATGCAGACACATGCCCCGGCAGAGACCTGCCTCTTTCACCGGTCCCGGACCGGTGCCATCGTAGAAGTGTGTCCGGGACCCGGAAAGGTGGCAGCACCCTTCCAGTCGGTTCCGCGGAAGCGGCAGTCAACTGACTGATTTCGTCCCGGATGCCGACGTGAACAGTGGCGTGTGTGGATCGCGCCATCCACGGCACGCCGCCCCGAAAGCGGACCACGAACCGATCTACTCGGAAAGAGAGTTCCCATGGCCAGGACCAGCGTCACCTTCGACAGCACCGGTATCCGGATCGCCGCGCACCTGTACACCCCCGAGGCCCAGGGGCCGGGCCCGTGGCCCGCACTGGTCGTGGGACACCCCGGCACCAGTGTGAAGGAGCAGACCTCCGGCACCTACGCGCAGCTGATGGCCGAGCGTGGTTTCGTCGCGCTCGCCTTCGACGCCGCCTACCAGGGCGAGTCCGGCGGTCTGCCGCGGGGCCTGGAGGACCCCGCGCAGCGGGTGGAGGACTTCAAGGCCGCCGTCTCCTTCCTCACCACCCTCGACGAGGTCGACGCCGACCGGATCGGCCTGCTCGGCATCTGCGCCTCCGGCAGCTACTCGCTGGCCGCCACCGGTGGTGA
The DNA here is from genome assembly GCF_042728795.1 of Streptomyces sp. NPDC060184. NCBI lineage: Bacteria > Bacillati > Actinomycetota > Actinomycetes > Kitasatosporales > Streptomycetaceae > Streptomyces > Streptomyces sp. NPDC060184. Next base: position 77,019 of record NZ_JBHWYX010000016.1, on the reverse strand, counting down.
TCACCGCGTCAAGGCCGTGGCCACCGTCTCCACCGCCGAGCCCGCCCGGCAGTTCCGTCTGGGGGCCGACGGTACGCAGGACCCTGCTGTCTTCCAAGCGCTGCTCGACGCGGCCTCCCGGGCGCGCAGCGCCGCGGCGCGCGGGGAGGACCCCGGCGCGATGACCATGTTCCCGGAGACCGCCGAGCAGGCGGGCGAGCTCGGCGGGCAGCACGGCATCGAGGGATTCGAGTACTACTGCACCGCCCGGGGCGAGCACGAGCGGTCCGCCAAGGTCCTCGCCTGGGAGAGCATCGACAAGATGGCCTCCAGCGACGCCTTCCACGCCGTCCCGCTGATCGGCCCGCGCCCGGTCCTCCAGATCATCGGCGAACGGGCCGTCACCGCCTGGATGGCCGTCGAGGCGCACCAGCGGGCCGTCGGCCCCAAGGAGATCCACTGGATCGAGGGCGCCAGCCATGTCGACCTCTACGACAAGAAGGAGTTCATCGACCCCGCCGTCGACAAGCTCACGGCGTACTTCACCGCCAACCTCGTCGCAGCGGACTGACCGGGACCAGCACACGGCGACTGCTCCGCCGCTCCGGCTCCGGCTCCGGCTCCTGGTCACGTGTCACACCGACACCCGGGCGGGGCCGGCCGGTTCGGGCCGGCCCCGACCACGAACTGCGGGACACCCCTTTATGCGAGGTGCCTCTTCCACATGTTCACATCTCCCTCACCGGCGTCCGCGCAGTAGTACTTCTTGGAACCGTCGGGATTCAGGCCCTCTTCCGCGTTGGACCGGTTCGCGTCACTCTGGCAGATCCCCCAGGGGTCCCCCAGAGCCGCCCAGTACTTCACGACGAACGTGTTGACGTATCCGCCGGCGGCTGCACTGGTCGTGGTGGCGGCAGAAGCACTGCCTGCGGTGGCCATCAGTACGACCGCTGCCGCGGGAACGGCCAGCGTCGCGACGGCCGCGTTCTTCATGCGTCGGGACATACTCATTCCATTACCCCACAAGTACGTGAAAAGGAAATTACATTTTTCGAGCGTTGCGCCGGGTTGATCTTCAGTCAAGGGCAACGACATTTCTGGGCTCGGGGTTCAGTGGCACACCCCACCGTCGAAACAAGAAAGGGGAGCCTCCCGGGAATCCCAAGGAACAAGACGCCGCCGATTCCGGGCCGGCATCGGAACACGGCGGTCCTGAGCCGAGAACCGGTCCGCAGAGCGTCACACCCCGGAGGCGGGCGCGGCTCGCACGACACCTGCCGCGGCTCGCTCGGAGAACACCCGCCGGACCCGCCCTCCGGGCGGACGGCGCCTCTTTCGACACACACCCTAGAGGTCACACCTTGCAGCAAACAAGTGTGACCTTCGACCGAACGGGTCCCGAGTCCCGTCGCCGACCGGGTTCGCTCCGCACGTCTCCGGCCGGGGCGAGGCGACACGAGGCGGCCTCGACGGGTGAACCCGCGAGGGCCCGATCCCGTTGTCGGGTTGAAGGCCCTGTGTCGCAGGACAGCGGGGCGCGCGGCCAGATCCCGGTCCGTCCCGCCCGGACGGGCCGCCGGATGCCTGGTTCCCTCTACGAGAACGGAATGTCCATGCGCATCGGCCGAACACTGGGACGACGCTCAGCGACCGCCGCGGGTGCGGCACTCACCGCGGGCGCGGCCGTCGTCGCCCTCGGCTCGCCGGCGTCCGCGGCCATCAGCAACCACCGCGTCCAGCTGTGTGCCCAGGGCAACTACGTTGCCGACATCACGTGGTCCACCGGCCTCCACTCCTACGTGGTCAGTCCGGGCAACTGCCAGACCTTCGACATCGTGGGCACCGGCGCGTACACCATCGGCGGCTTCTACAACGTCAGCAACGCCCACTTCGGCATCACCAGGGTTCTGCCCGGTCCGGAGGGGTTCAACTCCACCACTCCGGGCAGCAAGTGGGGCGCCGAGGGCACCACCACCGCCCCCTACGTGGTGCGCTGGCAGTAGGCGCCGGCGGGCGGGACGGGGGTCGAGGAGCCCTCGTCCCGTGGGACCGGAGAGTCCCGTCGCCGCCGGTTTCGTACACCTGGTCGCGTCGACGGCCCTCGGAGGTCTCGCGCGGGCCGTCGACGCGGGACGAGCTCCGGCCACAGAGCGTGGGTGGACTCCGAAACTGTCGTCCTGGCCCCGCCACCCGCGTGTCGCGACGGCCGAGCCTCCACCCGGGACAACGCATCGGGGAGAGCAAAGGTTCAGCACGGCCGCCACACCGGCACGCTTCACACGCGCAGACCGTTGACTGCGTGATGCACTTTTATCCGTATCTCCACGCGCGCCGGGTCTCCCGACGTCCGAGCCATGTGTACTGACACGACCGGAGGAACCATGGACCTTCAACTCACGGGACGACGAGCGGTGGTCACCGGCGGAAGCCGGGGGATCGGTTTCGCGATCGGCCGGGCCCTGGCCGAGGAGGGCGCGTCGGTCGCCCTGGTGGCCCGGTCCGTCCCTCACGCCGAGGAGCAGGCCGCCCTGCTGCGGGCGGAGACCGGTGCCGAGGTCGTCGCGGTCCCCGCCGACACCGGGGACGACGCCTCGGTGACCGCGATGGCACGGGCTGTGCGGGACCGGATCGGGGAAGTGGACATCCTGGTGAACAACGCCGCCACCACCAATCCCGGTGCGTTCCCGGACGACGCCTTGGAACACGAGATCAATGTCAAGGTCCGGGGATACCTCCGCTGCGTCCACGCTTTCGCTCCCAAGATGGCCGAGCGCGGCTGGGGCAGGATCATCAACATCAGCGGACTGGCCGCACGGCAGACCGGTTCGGTGACGGGCTCGGTCCGTAACGCGGCGGTGGTCGCCATGACGAAGAACCTGGCGGACGAACTCGGTCCACAGGGGGTCAACGTGGTCTCGGTGCAGCCCGGCGGCACACGGACACTCACGTGGCGCAACAGCCTGGAGGCCCGGGCGAAGGCCGCGGGCCTCAGTCCTGACGAACTGGAGCAGCGGATGGCCGCCGGTGTGTCCATCGGCAGGACCGTGGAGCCCCACGAGGTGGCGGCGGTCGTCGCCTTCCTGGCCAGTCCGCTCAGTGTGGCCATCAACGGCGACACGATCGCCGCGGGCGGCGGGGTCAAAGGACCGATCCACTACTGACGCCGGACGCCCCGGCGGGGTTCGAAACCCGCCGGGAGCCGGTCCCGCCGTCCACCCCGAAGGGCCACCAACGGTGCTGGTGGCCCTTGGGTCGTCCTCCCGGCACGTGCGGTGGCCGCGGGATGGCCGCGGTGAGCACGGGTCGCACACCCGCGCAGTGGTGCGGGTGTCCCGGGGGAGTCACTTGAGGGCAGCGACTTCCAGGATCGCGGCGGTGAAGGCCTCGGGCTGCTCCTGGGGCAGGTTGTGGCCGGCGTCGGGGACGATGTGGTGGTTCCAGGGGCCGGTGAAGTGAGCGGCGTAGCCGCTTCCGTCCGTCGGCGGCAGCACGCCGTCGGCCGCACCGTCCAGGGTGACCGTCGGGACGGTGATCGGGGGCTGCTCCAGCAGCCGGTTCTCCAGGGCCTCGTAACGGGGGTCGCCCGCCGCGGCGCCCAGCCTGTGCCGGTAGCCGTGGATCACCACGTCGACGTAGTCGGGATTGGTCCACAGCGGTGCCGTCTGCGCGAACTCGGCCTCGGTGAACTGCCATTGCGGCGAGTTCCGGTGCCAGACGACACGCGCCAACTCGTCGCGGTCGCCCTGGAGTCCCTTTCGGCCGCGTTCGGTGAGGAAGTAGAAGAAGTACCAGTAGCCCTCCTCCCGCTCGGGCAGCAGCGGCTGCTGGGCGGCGGCCAGGTTCTGGATGAGATAGCCGTTGACCGAGACCAGGCCGGTGCAGCGCTCGGGCCACAGCGCGGCGGCGACGTCGGCTGCCCGGCCGCCCCAGTCGTAGCCGGCGAACAGGGCCCGCGGAATGTGCAGCGCGTCCATGAAGTCGATCAGGTCCGCGCCGAGTGCAGCCTGCTGACCGGACCGGAGAGTGTCCCCGTGGCGGAACCGGGTCTCCCCGTGCCCCCGCAGGTAGGGGATGTAGCAGCGGTAGCCCTGCCGGGCGAGTGCGGGAGCCACCTTCGCGTAGGAGCCGACCGGGCTGAACGGCCAGCCGTGCAGGAGGATCACCGGCCGGCCGTCGGCCGGTCCGACGTCGTGGTAGGCGATGTCGAGGAGGGCGGTGCGGGCGTGCCGTACGGGGCCCGGACCGTGCGGGGCGCGCCCGGCCGAGGAGCGGGCGGCCGTCGTGTCCTCGCGCGCCGGACCCCGGTCCGCCCCAGTGGGTCGGGTCCCGGCCGCGGTCGCTGTCGCGGTCCGGGACAGGATGCGCCTGCTGATCATGTCCGCTTCCTCTCGTTCGGTTCGGGGGGTGCGGGAGTACGTGTGCACACACCCTACGTGCGCACACACCATACGTCACCGTTCTGACAGGTGATGGGGAACATGCTCCCGCGGCGGTCGAGAGGACACGGAGAAGTCGCTCCGAACAGGCATGCCCGTGTCACCCCACCGTTGCGCGGACCCTCCGGTGGATACGTATGTTTGAGCGGGCCAGGATCGACGAGCCGGAACACCGATTGATGCCGGAGCGGACTTCGTACGGGCCCGGCACGGCCGGGGCGGGTTCAGGGTCCAGGCAGCACCGTGGAGGGACCGGCGTCGTCGAGGAGGATCGCGGTGGATCTGCCGCCCCGCCCTCAGGACTCCCGCTCCTCCGCCCGCGGGTCCTCCGACAGCCTCCCCAACTGGGCGAGCCACAGTTCGTTCAACCGCTCGGACCAGTCGCGGGACAGGGTGTCGAGCGGCTTGGGCACGTCCGCGCGTACGGCGTTCTCGACCACGATCTCGGTGCCGTGCTCGGTCCCCGTGAGCAGCCAGGCCTGGTAGAGCATGACGCCTCCGCCGATACCCAGCCAGCCGATGCGGCGGGGCGGCACGTTCTCCCCCACGAAAACCTCGAACCGGTGGCCCGCCCAGACCACCTCGAAGGTCTGCGTCAGGGTGACGGAGCTGACCTCCTCACACCCCGGCACCCATTTCGGCCAGTTCACGACGTCGGTGAGGAGGGTGAAGGAGCGCTCCGGCGGACCGGGCACGACAGCCTGCGCCCGGTGGAAGCTGTGTGCGTCGGCCGGCGAGAATCCGGACGGCCAGTGGATGTCCGGGTGGCTGTCTGAGGTGTCGTACATCCGCTCTCTCGCACATTCGCTTGATTACTGTGGGGCCGGCGACCGCGCCGGCCGCGCGACGGTTCCAGGACGTTCCCCGCCCAGTGTGCGGGCGGTGGCAAACGGCCACATACGTCATCTGACTGGGCACTCCTCCTCGCGTCAGCCGACACCCTCCAGTTCGAGGGCGGCCAAGGCGTCGCGCAGGGCCACCCGGGAGCTTATGCCGAGCTTGGGATAGATCTGGTAGAGATGCGTTCCGATGGTGCGGTGCGACAGGAAGAGCCGCTCGGCGATCTGCTTGTTGGTGAGCCCGGTCGCCGCCAGGGTCGCGATCTCCCACTCCTGGGCCGTCAGAGCGCCACGCCCCCGCTGCCCGGTGGTGGACGCGGTGTGGCCGCTGGCCCGGAGTTCGGCGGCGGCACGCGTGGCCCATGGCGTCGCTCCGAGCTCTTCGAAGGTGGTCGACGCCAGGACCAGTTGGGCCTGGGCCTCCCGGGTCACGCGCCGGCGCCGCAGCCGTTCGCCGTGCAGGAGGCGGACCCGGGCGACGTCGAAGGGCGAGTGGACGGTCCCGGCCAGTGACAGAGCCCGCTCGAAGAGGCCCGACGCCTCGTCCTCGGGTGCCGTCAGGGCCTCGCAGGCCAGCACCAGCATGTGGAGGCGGGGCGACAGCCGGGCCATCGAGGAGGCCCGCACGGCCGCCGTGTACGCGGCGGCCTCGGCGGCTCGCCCCGTTCGTACGGTCGCCTCCACCAGATCCAGAACACAGTTCAGGGCGATCGGCTGATAGGCGGCGAAGGGATCGGGCGGGGTGATCGCGGACAATTGCCGGTATGCGGCCTCGAAGTCACCGCACGCCAGGGCGGCCAGTCCCCCGGCGTGCAGGCCGAGGCACCGCGCCCCCTGGGCGCCGCGGGGTACGGCCCACCGGATGATCTCCTCGCACAGGGCTTCGCAGGTCTCCGTGTCGCCCCTCGCCCCGGCCACCAGGGCCTGGACGAACTGGAACTTGCAGTCGAAGAAGCGGTAGCCGTGCTCCCGGCACAGATCCAGTCCCTCACCGGCCAGCCGCACGGCCTCGTCCCAGCGTCCTGCCTGGTGGTAGTCCAGGCACAGGTGCATCAGCGCCGCCACGTGCCTGCGGGCGGGCGCGCTGCCGGCCCGGCCCTGTTCCACCAGCCGCAGCGTGGGCTCCCGTACGTCCGCGAGCCGGTCCAGGTAGACGCAGCCGATCCCCACCCGGATGACCCGGGTCGGGTCTTCGCCGATGTCGGCGAGCAGCTCGTCGAGGACGTCCAGCGCCTGGTGTCCGGTCCGGGCGGGGTCGCCGAAGGTCTGCGCGCACACCCGCAACAGGGCGGGGGGCTCGGGGGTCAGCCGTTCGAGAGCCCGGAGGACCGGTGGCCAGGTGCTGGGGTCACCGCTGTACCAGCACAGGGTGATCAGAGTGAACAGGGCTTCGATCAGCGCGTCGTCGGACGCCTGGTAGCCGTGTCCACCCGCCTCGATCGCGGCCGTCAGCAGCCGGTGGGCGGTGCCGACGTCTCCCTCCTGGTTGACCAGGAGGAGTGCCGAGGCTGCCGCCGCGTGCAGCGACTCGCCGGCGGTGGGGGCTGCCCGGCGGGCTCCGGCGAGCAGACGGTTCACGTCCACCAGCCCACCGCCGGCGTCGGCGCCGACGTACGCGGCTTCCGCCAACCGCCTGCTCTCGTCGGCCGGTGAGGGGCTGAGCACGGCGGCACGGGTCAGCGCCGCCACCGCGCCCAGGGCGTCCCCGCGGCCGAGCCTGCGGTGGGCCGCGTACTCCAGGAGTTCGGCGACCGTCTCGTCCGGGCTGGTCGTCGCCTCGCCGAGGTGGTCGGCGCGGCGCTCGGGCTGATCGACGAGCACGGCGGCCAGCGCCCGGTGGGCTCTGCGCCGGTCGGCGGCCGTCGCCCGGCCGACCACGGCGGAGCCGATCAGCGGATGCCCGAAGGAGAGCCGCCGGTCGGCCACCGAGATCGCCACCAGCCGGTTGCGCTCGGCGGACTCCAGGAGGTCGACGGCGGTACGGCCGTTCGCCGCCGCCTCGATCACGGACAGGTCGCCGGTCCCTTCGAGGGCCGCGATGAGCAGGAGTTCGCGGCTCTCTTCGGACAGGTCGGCGACGCGGGCGGCGAACAGGGTCTGGAGGCGCTCGCCGAGCGGCAGCACCGCCGGAACCAGCGCGGTCGCCGCCGTCCGCTGTTCGCGTTCGAGAGCCGCCGGCAGTTCCACCAGCGCGAGCGGGTTGCCGTGCGCCTCCGCCGCTATCCGGCGGCGCAGGGCGGGGGGCATGTCGGGACGGATCCGGGCGAGCAGGGTGGCCGACGACGCGTCGTCGAGCGGGGTGAGCCGGTGCTCGGTGAGACCGCCGGCCCCGAAGAAGCTGTCGGAGGTGGCGCGGGAGGCCGCGAGGAAGCTGATCCGGCTGCCGACGAGCCGCCGGGCCACGAAGCCCAGGACCGAGGTGGTGGCCCGGTCCAGCCAGAGCAGGTCGTCGACCACGATCAGCAGCGGGGTGTCGGCGGCGATCCGGCGCAGGAGCAGCAGCGCCGCGGTGGAGATCAGCAGGCGGCTGGGCGGCGGTCCGCTGCCGATGCCGACCGCGATGCGCAGGGCGTCGCGGTGTCCCGGGTCCAGCAGGTCCATGGAGCCGAAGAGCGGGACGAGAAGCTGGTTGAGGCCGGCGTAGCCCACGTCCGCCTCGAACTGCACGCCGTTCGACCGCAGTACACGGGTGCCCTCGGACCCGGCACGTGCGGCGACCGCGTCGAGAAGAGCGCTCTTGCCGATACCCGCCTCGCCGGTCAGCAGCAGGGCCGCGCCGTGGATCGCGGAGCCGGTGAAGTGGGTCCGTATGAACTCGAGGTCCCGCTCCCGCCCGATCAGCCGCGCCGAAGCGGGACGAGAGGTGCGGTCCGGGTCGTTCATCGGGCTGTGGTCTCCGAAGTCCGGGATGAGGAGGTGCCCGACGCCGGTCGTCGATGCCCGTCGTGCCGACGCCTCCGCGGTGACACGGGGAATCGTGCGAGCGGCATGGTCAGCGCAGTCTATCCTCCGCGTCCCGGGCCGCGGCCGGCACCCGGCGGGGCGTCAGGAGGCCGCCCCGGTCCCCCGGTTCCCGACCGGCCTCCCCGTATCGCCCCCTCTCCCGCCTTCGGGCGGGTTGGCGCGCCTGCGACGGAAGCACTCCGGCAGCGGCGTGCGACGAAGCACTCCGGCAGCGGCGAAGGTCCGGTCCCGGTACCCGACGATCCGCGGGCCCCGGCTGCGGGAGTCGGGCACCGAAGAACACGTGTGAGACCTCGGAACACGTGAAGATGCCGTGCGGGTCTCCTCCCAGCCGGTCACTCTCGACACATGTCGTTGGCGTCACCCGCGATTCACCGGTGTCCAATGTGACGAATCGTCGATCCGGATCACTGATACTGTCAAACCTGAACCGATGATTCACGCAGCGCCGCACAGAACGGATCAACACATGTCCTCACAGCAACACGACATCGTCGTCGTCGGTGGCGGTACGGCCGGGTGTGTGCTCGCCGCGCGTCTGACCGAGGACCCCGGAACCCGCGTACTGCTGCTGGAGGCCGGATCGGCCACTCTGCCCGAGGCCGTGGCGTATCCGCCGGCCTGGCCCTCGCTCGCGGCCTCGGAGGCCGGCTGGGGTGACACCACCGTGGTCCAGCATGCCTCCGGCGCCCCGGTGCCGCTCCCTCGCGGCAAGGGCCTGGGCGGCTCGTCAGCGATCAACGCCATGGTCTTCGCCCGCGGCCACCACACCAGCTACGCCGACTGGAGTGCTCACGGCGCCAAGGGCTGGACCTACGACGACCTGCTCCCCTACTTCCAGCGCAGCGAGACGGCCACGAGCGGTGCGCCCGGCCGCGGCACCGACGGCCCGCTCACCGTCGGACCGGCCCAGCGGCCCAACGACATCCTGCTCGCCTGCCTCGACGGCGCGATCGAGACCGGCCACCGCCGGGCCGTCGACATCAGCGGCGGCCTGGAGGAGGGCTTCGCCCCCGTCGACCTCAACGTCGTCGCCGGGCGCAGGCAGAGCGCCGCCGACGCCTACCTCGCACCGGCCCTCGACCGCCCCAACCTCAGCGTCGTCACGGGGGCGACCGCGCACCGGCTGATCTTCGAAGGCACCCGTTGCGTCGGGGTGGAGTACGGCGTGGACGGGCGCACCCACACCGCGACGGCGGCCGGTGAGGTGGTGCTCACGGCGGGAACCATCGGGTCCGCGACGCTCCTGCAGCGCTCCGGCGTCGGCTCCGAGGAAGATCTGCGGCAGGCCGGGGTGGACGTCTTCCACCGGCTGCCGGGTGTGGGCCGCAACCTGCACGACCACCCGCGCGCCAACCTCGTCCACCGGGCCCTGCGGCCGGTTCCCACCCCGCGCAACAACCACGGCGAGATCCTGGGACTCCTGCGCAGCACCCCGGACGCGGACGGACCGGACGTGCAGATCATCTTCATCGACATCCCGCTGCCCAACGCGGTCGCCCCGGTGGAGAACGGCTTCACCATCGGGATCTCGCCGATGCGTCCGGTCAGCCGCGGCTCGCTCAGGATCGGCTCGGCCGACCCCTACGCGGCGCCCGTGCTCGACCCCCGGTACTTCACCGCGGAGGAGGACGTCCGCGCCGTGTTGTCCGGTATCACCACCGCCCGCCGGATCGCCCGGTCCGACGCGCTCGCCGGATGGGGGATCGAGGAAGTCAGTCCGGGCCCCGGCGCCGTGGACGAGGAGTCCCTCGCCCGGCACGCCCGCAGGTACTTCGGCTCGTACTGCCACCCTGTCGGCACCTGCCTGATGGGCGAGGACGAGATGTCCGTCGTCGACTCCGAACTGCGCGTCCGGGGCCTCGACAACCTGCGGGTCGCCGACGCCTCCGTGATCCCCGCCATCCCGTCCAACAACACCAACGCCACCGTGTACGCGATCGCCGAGCGCGCCGTCGACCTGCTGCGCCGTTCCTGATCCGGCCTCTGCCCTTCCCCCAGGAGCCGCCGGGAGGTCCCGCGCCCGTCATGGCGCACGGCGTGCCACGAAGGCGGCCGGAGGCACTCCGCCGCCAACGGGCCCGCGGGGACGGAGGCACGAGACCCGGGATGCCTCCCCGGCGGCGGCCTCCTGCCGCGGGCCCGGCCGTCCTGGGGCGCCCGATGACGGGAAGCAGGAGAGGGCGAAATCCGCACGTCCTCTAGAATCCGGTCATTGCAGGGGACGCGCGGAGCCTGGTGGCCGGCGCCGTCCGGGTCGGTGAGGAGCGCCGGGCCTCCATAAGCCCGGCCATGGAAGGCAGCTCGATGAACGACCTGGACCCGACCGTCTGTCCGGACACCACGGGGCTGGTGGGGCGGGACCGGGACCTGGCGTTCATCCACTCCTTCTTCGGCAACACCGAGGTACGGGGCGCCGCCCTGCTGCTCTCGGGCGAGGCCGGGGTGGGCAAGACCGCCGTGCTCGACGCCGTGGTGACCGCTGCGGCGCGCGACGGCGTCCGGGTGCTGCGCGCGGCCGGGGCGGAGTTCGAGGCCGACATCGGCTACGCCGGTCTCAACCAGCTGCTCGTTCCGCTCTTCGACGACTTCGACATCCTTGACGACGTCCACCGTGACGCCCTGCGGGTCGCGGTCGGCATCGGCAGCGGGCCGCCCCCCGACCGCCTTCTCACCTCCACCGCGGCGCTGCTGCTGCTCCGGCTGATCTCCGTCCGGACACCGCTGCTGATCGTGGTGGACGACCTGCCGTGGCTGGACCGTGCGACCAACGCCGTTCTCGGATTCGTGGCCCGTCGGCTCGTCGGCAGCCGTATCGACTTCCTCGCGGCTTCACGCGCGGGCTCCGAAAGCTTCTTCGAACCCAGCGGCCTGACCCAGCGTCGGCTGGAGCCGCTCGACGAGGCCGCGTCGGCCGAGCTGCTCGCTCTCACCCACCCCGATGTCTCACCCGCCGTGCGGCGCCGCATCGTTGCCGAGGCACGCGGCAACCCGCTGGCGCTGGTCGAGCTGCCGCTGGCGCTCTCCGCCGAGCAGCGCGCGACCCTGACGGCGATGCCCGCCGTACTGCCGTTGAGCGGCCGGCTGCAGGCCATGTTCACCTCACGGGTGGCCCGCCTGCCCGACCGCAGCCGGGAGATCCTGCTGCTCGCCGCCCTCGACGGAACGGGTGACCTGGCCTCCGTCGAAGCCGCCGCTGCGGATCGGACCTCCGTGGACGACCTCGCCCCCGCAGAGCGGGAACGGCTGGTGACGGTCTCGGCGGACAACCGACGGCTGTCCTTCAAGCATCCTCTGATCGGCTCCGCGGTGGTGGAACTGGCGACCGCCTCCGAACGCAGACGAGCGCATCAGGCCCTCGCCGGCGTACTCGGCGATCAGCTGGAACGGCGCGCCTGGCACCTGGGAGAGGCGGCGGTGGGCCCGGACGAGACGGTCGCCGCGCTGCTCGAAGAGGCCGGACGCCACCGGTTGCGGCGTGGGGACGCGCTCGGCGCGGTCGCCGCGCTGACCCGGGCCGCCGGGCTCAGCGCCTCGGCGGCCGACGAGAGCCGCCGGCTGGCCGAGGCGGCCTATGTCGGCGTGGACTCCGGTGGCGAGCTGGACGAGGCCTCCCGGCTGCTCGCCGGTGCCCGGCTCGTCCACCCCGGCACCGGGCGGGAGTCGCTGCACGCGGCAGCCGCGTCCGCGTTCCTGCTGATCAACCGGGACGGCGACATCGACACCGCGTACCGGCTGCTGGTCGGCGCGATCGAGGCCGGACAGCACGGTTACGACGCCTCGGACCCCGCCCTCGTCGAGGCGCTGCATCTGCTGGTGCTGCTGTGCTGGTACGGCGGCAGGCCGGAGCTGTGGCAGCCGCTGATCGCGTTCGTGGACCGGCTCACCCCGAAGCCGCCCGAACTGCTCTGGGTGATCACCCAGACCTTCGGCGACCCGGCGCGCACCGGCCCCGCCGCGCTGCCCCGGCTGACGGAACTGATCGACACCGTGGGCGACGACCCCACCCGGGTCGTCCGGGTCGGCACCGCGGCCGTCTTCCCGGACCGGCTGGGAGACTTCCGCTGGGCCACGCGCCGGGTGGTGGAGCAGGGCCGCGCGGGCGCGGCTCCCGTACGCCGTCACCTGGGCGCGCTGATGCACCTGGGCCTGGACTACTTCCGGCTGGGCCGGTGGGACGACGCCGGCGAGCTGGCGATCGAAGGACTCAGGCTGTGCGAGGACCATGACTACCGGTTCTTCGCGTGGTACTTCCAGTACATCCTGGCGGCCGTGGCCGGCGTGCGGGGCGACAGCGGAAGCTGTACCGAGCTCACCGAGGAGATCGTCCGCTGGGCGACACCGCGCGGCGCCCACGGCGCGCGCTTCTTCGCCTGCCACGCCAGTGCGCTCTCCGCCCTCGGCGCCGGCGACTTCGAGACCGCGTACCGGCATGCCAGCACGCTCAGTCCGCCCGGAACCGTCGCCCCCTACGTGCCGATCGCCGTGTGGGGCGCGATGGACCTGGTGGAGGCTGCCGTGCGGACCGGCCGGGAACGGGAGGCCGCGGCCCACGCGAGGGCCATGCGCGGGTGCGAGATGGCCCGGCTGTCGCCCCGGCTGGAGCTCCTGGTGCTGGCCGGAGAGGCGCTGACCACGCCCGGGGAGGCGGCCCTGCCACTCTTCGAACAGGCCCTGTCCCTGCCCGGGGCCGAACGCCAGCCCTTCGACGTCGCGCGTGTCCGGCTCTTCTACGGCGAGCGGCTGCGGCGACTGCGGGCCACGACGGACGCCCGGGAGCAACTGGCCCAGGCGCTGGAGGCGTTCCAGCGCCTGGGGGCCAAGCCCTGGACGGCGCGTGCCGCCGCCGAGCTGCGAGCCAGCGGTCAGTCCGCCCCGGCCGGGGCCCGCCCGGCCGGCGTGTCACTGACCGCCCAGGAGCTCCAGATCGCCACGCTCGCGGCAACCGGCCTGACCAACAAGCAGATCGCCGAACGGCTGTCGCTCTCCCATCGGACCATCGGCACGCACCTCTACCAGATCTATCCCAAACTCGGCATCACCTCGCGGGCCGCGCTGCGGGACGGGCTCTCCCGGATCGGCACGGGCGACGGCGGCTGAGCGAGGACGGACGCCCGGACGGCCGGGCCGTTCCGCGCACCCGGCTCGGCCGCGGTCGGCGGCCGGTCTCCCCGGGGGCGGCGGCCGAAGCGGTCGTCCCAGGGCCGGGAGTCGACCCGTCGGTCTGCCGACGGGGCCGCCCCGGGCCCGCCCGCGCCACTACGGCGCGACGGCCCCGCGCAGATGCCGGCTCACATCGCCGACCATGGTGATGCGGACCCTCCGCTGCACGAAACGCCACTGCCCCTCCCGGAGTTCGAACCGGTCGTGGTAGCGGCCGGCGGCGATGGGCTGCAACGGCAGGTCGGGCAACGCCTGCAACACGGTGACGTAGGAACGCGCGACCGCCGTGCCCGCCTCCTCGTCGACCTCGACGGCGACGTTGGTGGTGACGTGCTGGGTCCGCGGGGTGCCGTCGGCGTGGACGATCAGGGTCTCGTGGAACATCCTCTCGATCCCCTCCCGTCCGCTCACCGGCTCTCCGCTGCCGATGAACGTCGCGTCCGCGAGGAGGTCTCCGAGTCCGGCGAAGTCTCCGTCGTCGACGAGTTCCGCGTACCGGGCGATCAGGTTCTCGACGGCGCGGTGGCTCGGCATCGGATCAGCGGCCGGACGAAGGGAGGGGGACATGGCTCTCCAGACAGGACGTGTGAAACGCCGCCGGCCGTTGCCGACGACGCTACGTATCAGTGATTCTCACACCTGGGCCGTGAGCCGAAAGTCCCGCCCGTCCGGCGGCACCCGGACCGCAGCGGACGGGTTCACAGGTGCGGAGCATGCCGACGGTCCACGGTTCACGACCATGCCTGCGGTGCGCGGCGGGAGAAACCTCGTGTGCGGCGGGAGAAACATGGCGAGGCAATGGTCGTGCGGGTCAGGTGTTCAGGCCCGGCGCCGGCGGTCGGGTGCTCTCTTCCACTCCGTCCGCCAGCCGGTCGAGCCACTCCAGGAGCAGGGTCCGCTCGCCGGTGCTGAGCGGCGCGGTCCCGTCCTGCCCGAGCGCGGCGAGCAACGCCGTGGCCCGGCCGGCCACGACCGATCCGAAGGTTTCCTGGCCGGGCGTGGCCGGCCCCTCGGCGGGAAGCGTGAGCGTGTTGATCACCATCTCCCGGGCCTCCCAGGCGTTGCGCAGGTCGCGTGCCTTCTCCGGGTGGCCGATCAGGGTGAGGATCGTGCCCGCACCGGTCGAGTGCATGACCTCGGTCGCACGCTCGACGCTCACCCGCAGGCGACCCGCGGCGGCGACCCGGACGATCATGCGGCGCAGGTCGTCCGCGGCCCGCCGGCCGGTCTGGGGCATGTGTCCGGGGCGGACCCGTCCGTAGACGAGGGTGTAGTACGCCGGGTGTTCGAGGCCGAACCGGATGTGCAGGTCCCAGGCGTCCCGCAGCGCCTGTACCGGGTCCTCGCCGGTGAACAGCTCGGCCTTGACCTCCAGGTAACGCCGGAAGCCGTGCTCGGCGACCGCTTCGAGCAGTCCGTCCTTGTCCCCGAAGATCCGGAAGATCGACGGCGTCGGGACACCGGCCCGAGCCGCTACGGCCCGGGTCGACACGGCGTCCAGTCCGCCCTCCTCCAGCAGACTCGCCGCGGCCAGCACGATCTTCTGCCTCAGTGCGGGCACCGCCCTGTCCGACGTCGTCTCCGTCTCGACCATGTATCGACGATATCAGCCGCGCGAATCACCGATCCGGGAGTGAGCGGGCGGTGCCTCCCTCCGCGGTTCTCCGGCGGTGAGCGCCGCCGACAGCCCACCGGCGCGCAGGGCTCCGGGGCACAGCGCGTCGGTGACCTCACGGACCCCGGCGAGCGCTTCTTACCGACTGGTCCTGCTACTCGCGCAGCTCGCCACTGTCCAACCTGGCTGAGGGTTGTCCCGCTATTCGTGGTGGGACTGCACAACGTTCGTTGACAGGCCCCACCGTGGAGCCCGACCGGGTCCGCGCCGGCGGCGTGTTCTCTCAGTCCGCCAGTTGCACCAGTTCGTCCCAGTCCACGCCGTCCAGTTCGGTGCCGCGCGGCACCATGGCCCAGGTGCGGGCGAGCCACCGGCCGACCGGCTCGACGGGTATCTCGAAGAGCGCCGTACGGTCCCCGGCGCCCACCCGCACACAGAACGACGAGAAACGTTCGTCGTCGGCGTCCAGCAGCGGCCACAGCACGACCGAACCCTCCCCGCTCCGAGCGGTCATGCCGTCGGCCAGCAGTTGCCGGCAGAACACCCACCGGACCGGCCGCGGGCCGCCGGTGTCGAGTTCCAGCGTGACGGCCAGCGGGTCACTCGTGTCGTAGGAGAACGCGCACGTCAGGTCGAGGTCGAGCTCGGGCGTCACCCAGTGGGTGATCTCCAGGGAGAGACGGCACTTCTTCATGGTTGGCTCCTGGGGGGAGGTTCGGCCGGTCGGTCGGTGGGAGAACCCGCGTGGTCGGTGTGCGGCCCCGACCGGGGTGCTCTCGTTGGTGCGGTGGCACGCCCTGCCCTGCGGCCGGGCACTCGGGTCCCCGCGAGCCACCCGCCCCCGTGTGCCCGACGGTGGCGCTCGTTCGCAGGGGACCCTCTCCGGAGCGGTGTCCCACGGTTCGCCTGGCCGCGGGAGACCGGACGAGCAGTGGGACCCCGTCCGAGCGACAAGTCTGGGACGGGGCCGGAGCGTGGTCTGTGGTGTGCTCCCTCGCTCTTCCTGGAGGCTCCCCCCACTCCCTCGTAGGGTGCGCCCCACATCGAGCCGGGCTCCTGCCGTGCGACGCGGCGGAGGCTCGGGCACGCTTCCGGTCGCGGTCGTCCGCCCGTACACGGGTGTGCGCCACGGGCGCGGGTGTGCGCTACGGAGGTCCGATACGGGCACGGGGGTCCGACGCGGGAGGTGTCTCCCCAGGCGCCCGGCGCACACCCGGCATTCTTGTCATGTATCCACATGAACTCTGCGCGACAGCGCTTAGGATGCCGCCATGAGGGAACCACTTCGAGCGGTGCTCGGAGAAGACCAGCCGATCGTGCGCGAGGGCATCGCGACCATACTGCGCGGCGCGGGCATCGACGTGGTCGCCGCCGTCGACAACGCGGTCGACCTCGTGCGGGCAGCCGACGAGCACCGCCCCGACGTGGTCATCACGGACATCCGGATGCCACCGGCCCTGGAGGCTGACGGACTCGACGCCGTGCGGAAGATCCGTGCGGCGCGGCCGGGTACCGCCGTCGTCGTCCTGTCCCAGTTCCTGGACGCCTCCTACGCCCTCGACCTGGTCGGGGACGATCCCAGCGGGGTTGGCTACCTGCTGAAGGAGAAGGTGGCCAGTCCGCAGCTCCTCATCGACGCCGTGGAACGGGTCGTGGCCCGGGACTCGGCCCTCGACCCGGACGTGATCTCGGCGCTGCTGGGACGCAAGCGGCCCGAGGACCCGCTGGCCGGGCTGACGCCGAAGGAACGGCAGGTCCTGGCGCTGATGGCCGAGGGCCACTCCAACTCGGGCATCTCCGAGCAGCTCTTCGTGAGCGTGGCGGCCGTGGAGCGGCACGTCACGGGCATCTTCATGAAGCTCGGCCTGAGCCAGTCGGCGTCCGGCCAGCACCGGCGGGTCCTGGCGGTCCTGCGCCACCTCGGCCAGTAGGGCTTCCTCGCGGACCGTGGACCTGACCGTCCACGGCAGTCGGCCGGCCGCCGCCGGGTGCCCCCGGGTGCGCCGCCTCCGGGCCGGAGCCGGAATGGCCGCGGAGGGGTGGAGGGACGGCGTTCCCCGTCCGGGAGCGGAAGGGGGCCGGGCCCGCGCCGCCGGGTCGCAGCGGCACGGGCGCACAACCGGGAGCCGGCGTACCGTCAGCCGGCCGGTTCCGTCAGCCGCCGGCCGGTTCCGTCAGCCGGACGTCGTGGACGAGGCCATCCTGGTCCACCTCGATCGTCGAGGTCTGGGACGGGCGGCCCTCGGCCGAGGTGATCAGGACGTACCGGCCGGTGCCGGGGGCGTCCACGGCGTACGAACCGTCGGCCCGTACCTCCGTACGGCTCAGCTCGCGGCCCTCCACGGAGGTCAGCACGACCTCGCCCCGCGGGACGGGCCCGCTCCCGGCGGCGTGGACGCGGCCCCGGACCTCCGGACCGGTGGCCTGTGCGGCGGCGTCGACGGCCTCGGCCGGTATCGGCGCGCCGGCGAGGGCCTCGGCGTCCTGCATCGCCACCTGCGCCGCCTGGTCGAGGCCGCTGGCGGCGCGCAGCGGGACCTCCTTGATGAAGAGCGTGACCAGGAAGGCGATCAGCGCGACCGGCGCGACGTAGATGAAGATGTCGCCGATTCCGTGTCCGTAGGCGCTCTCCAGCCAGGTGCGGACCGGGGCGGGCAGGATCGCGAGGTCGGGCAGTCGCCCGCTGCCGGAGCTCTTGGCGGCCGTCGCCCGGTCCTCGGGGCTGAGCCGGGTGATGGTCTCGCGGGCGTAGTGGCCGATGCGGGTGGTGAGGACCGAGCCGAGCACCGAGACGCCCACCGCGCCGCCGAGCGACCGGAAGAAGGTCACCGTGGAGGAGGCCGCGCCCAGGTCGGCCGGGGAGACCTGGTTCTGCGTGCACAGCACCAGGTTCTGGAGCGTCATGCCGACGCCGAGGCCCATCAGCGTCATGCAGCAGGCGATGAACAGGTACGAGGTGTCGTGGCGCAGCATGCCGAGCAGGGCCAGACCCGCCGTCAGCAGGACGCCGCCGCACAGCAGCCAGCCCTTCCACCTGCCGGTGGTGGTGATGATGCGGCCGGAGACCGTGGAGGAGACGAACAGGCCCGCGATGAACGGGATCGTCATCAGTCCGGACCTGGTCGGGGAGTCACCGCGCGCGAGCTGGAAGTACTGGCTGAAGAAGACGGTGCCCGCGAAGAGCGCGACGCCGACGAAGAGGGAGGCGACCGAGGCGAGACTGATGGTGGGGTTGCGGAAGAGCCTCAGCGGGATGATCGGCTCGGCGGCCTTCGTCTCGACGAACACGAAGATCAGAGCCAGCACGGCGGAGACCCCGACGAGCGTGTAGGTCTGCCAGGACAGCCAGTCGTACTTGTCGTCCGCGAAGGTGACCCAGATCAGGAGGGTGCAGACGGCGGCGGTGACGAACAGGGCTCCGGCCCAGTCGACCTTGACCGCGCGCTTGGTCACCGGCAGGTTCAGCGTCCGCTGGAGCACGACCAGGGCCACGATCGCGAAGGGGATGCCGACGAACAGGCACCAGCGCCAGCCGAGCCACGAGGTGTCGGTGATGACTCCGCCGAGCAGCGGGCCGCCGACGGTGGCCACGGCGAACACGGCGCCCAGGTAGCCCGAGTACCGGCCGCGCTCGCGCGGGGAGATCATGGCGGCCAGCACGACCTGCGCCAGCGCGGACAGTCCGCCACCGCCCAGGCCCTGGATGACGCGGGCGGTGATCAGTGTCGCGGTGTTCGGTGCCAGGCCGGCGACGAGGGACCCGACGACGTAGACGACCAGGGCCGACTGGACCAGGATCTTTTTGCTGAACTGGTCGGCGAGCTTCCCCCACAGAGGCGTGGACGCGGTGACCGCCAGCAGGGAGGAGGTGACGACCCAGGTGTAGGCGGACTGGCCGCCGCCGAGGTCGTTGATGATCCTCGGCAGCGCGTTGGTGACGACGGTCGAGGAGAGGATGGCGCAGAACAGGCCGAGCAGAAGTCCCGAGAGCGCGCGCATGATCTGCGGGTGCGTCATCGGTGCGTGGGGTGATCCTGCGCCGTCGGGTGCGGAGGGCCGCACACCGACTTGCGGGGTGGTGGTCATGGGTTTCTTTCCTCACGTGGTGACTGCGGGTGTTGGGGGAGACCGGTGCTCCGGGGCGGCCCGGCCGGCGGGGGCTCGTCAGCGCGCGCGTCGTCGAAGCTCGCCCGGAGCCGGGCCATGAGCCGGGTCAGCAGGCGGACGTCCTCGTCGCTCCAGTCGCTCAGCCGCTGGGCGAGCGTCCGGGCGGTGCCCTCCGCCTGTTCGGCGAGACGGACCCGGCCCAGCGGGGTCAGGTTCAGCAGGCGCGAACGTCGGTCCGCCGGATCGGGGCTGCGGTCGATCCAGCCCAGCGCGGCCAGGTGGGCGACATGGCGGCTGGTGACCGACATGTCGACGGCGAGCAGCTCGGCGAGCCTGCTCATCCGCATGTCGCCCTCCCGGCCGAGCAGGGCCAGTACCGCGGCGGAGGCGTTGGAGCAGCCGTCCGGAAGGCTTCGGCCCAGCTGCCTCCGTACGCATCCGACGGCGCTCAGCTGCCGGTTCAGCTCCTCGTACTGAGCCTGCTCGGCCACATCCGCCTCCCGTTATCGTCGCTTGAGGCAACTATGAGAATGTTGGTTGCCCCATACAAGCGCCTCAGGGTGTTACGGTGCACACATATTCCTCTTTATTTCGAGATACCTATTTTCGGCTCGGCGGTCAGGTCAGGTCAGGTCAGGTCAGGTCAGGATCCGTCGGGCCACGTTGGTGGAGACCAGGTCGAGGAGTTCGCCGCCCCGGCCGGAGAGGATCGTGCGGATCGCGTAGAGGGTGAATCCCTTCGCCTGTTCCACCGTGATCGCCGGCGGCACGGACAGCTCCTGCCTGGCCGTCATCACCTCGACCAGCGCCGGGCCGTCGTGAGCGAAGGCCTCCTCGATCGCCTCCTCCAGGTCGCCGGGCCGCTCGACCCGTCGGGCCCACAGCCCGATCGCCGCCGCGACCTCGGCAAGCTGCGGATTGTCCAGTTCCGTGGCGTAGTTGACGATGCCCGCCGCCTTCATCTCCAGCTCCACGAAGTTCAGCGAGCCGTTGTTGAAAACGACGATCTTGGCGGGCAGGCCGTTCTGGCGGAGCGTGAACAGCTCACCCAGCAGCATCGTGAGTCCCCCGTCCCCCGACAGCGAGACCACCTGGCGGCCCGGGTACGCCGCCTGCGCGCCCACCGCCTGCGGCAGGGCGCAGGCCATGGTGCCGTGGTTGAAGGAGCCGAGCAGCCGCCGGTGTCCGTTGAAGGTCAGGTAGCGGGCCGCCCAGACGACAGGGGAGCCGACGTCGACGGTGAAGACGGCGTCCCGGTCGGCCAGCCGGTCGAGCGTGCGCGCCACGAACTGCGGGTGGATGGGCGTGCGCTCGCGGTCGTTGACCGCGAGCGAGTCCAGCGACCTGCGGGTCCGGGCATAGTGCGCGAGGGCTTCGTCGAGATGCGCCCGCTCCGTCTTGGCCGCCAGCAGGGGCAGCAGCGCGGGCAGGGTGTCGCGCACGCTGCCGACCAGCGGCAGGTCGACATGGGTGCGTCGGCCGATCTGCTCACCTCGGATGTCGAGCTGGATCACCTTCGCGCCCCGCGGATAGAACTGCCGGTAGGGAAAGTCCGTGCCCAGCATGAGCAGGGTGTCCGCCTCCTCGATCGCCTTGTAGCCGGAGGCGAAGCCGAGCAGGCCGGTGAGTCCCACGTCGTAGGGGTTGTCGTACTCGACGTACTCCTTGCCGCGCAGGGCGTGCACGACGGGTGCCTTGAGCGTCTCGGCGAGCCGGACCAGGTCGTCGTGGGCGCCGGCGGCACCCGCGCCGGCCAGGATCGTGACACGCCTCGCGCCGTTCAGCAGGGCTGCGGCCTCGCGCAGGGCGCTGTCGTCCGGACGGACGACGGTCTTCGCCGGCCGCACCACGGCCGGGGCCAGACCGCGGTCGACCTTGCCGAGGAAGATCTCGCCGGGGACGACCACGACGGCCACTCCCCTGCGCTCGACCGCCGCCCGCATCGCCGTCTCCAGGATCCGGGGCCCGAACTCGGGGCTGGTGACGACCTCGGCGTAGACGCTGCAGTCGGCGAACAGTTCCTGCGGGCGGGTCTCCTGGAAGTAGCCGGAGCCGACTTCGGAGCCCGGGATCTGCGCGGCGATCGCAAGCACCGGTACCCGGCTGCGCTGGGCGTCGAAGAGTCCGTTGATCAGGTGCAGGTTTCCGGGACCACAGCTTCCGACACAGACGTTCAGCTCACCGGTCAGCCCGGCCTCGGCGGCAGCGGCGAGGGCGGCGGTCTCCTCGTGCCGTACGTGGACCCAGTCGACGTCGTCGTCCCGGCGGATGGAGTCCGTCAGACCGTTGAGGGAGTCACCGGGCAGACCGTACAGGCGACGCACGCCCGATGCCTTGAGCGAGGCGATGACGTGGTCGGCGAAGGTGGTCATGCGGGTTGCCTTTCCTCTGAGGAGAGCGCGGCCGGTGCGGCGGGGCCCGGGCGTCGCGTCGGAGCCGACGGATGCCGTCCTTGACGGGCGGGGGGGTGCCTCTTCAGTCTCGGACACGGCAAAAGCGCACACATCCGTCGAATGACTGTCTCTCCGGCAACAGGACATGTCAGGTGTCTCGGTCGGACGACTGCACCCCGTACTCCTGACCGGACACACACGCCGGTACCGTCTTCGTTAACATACGCGGGCCATGTGTGCCGGGCGCGACAGCCCGGCCACCGTCCGGCCACACACCTGGAGTTCGTGCCATGAGGGACCTGCCGCAGAGCGACGCCACACTGCTGATCCGTACCGACTTCACCGACGAGGCGGCCTGGCAGGACCTGCGTACCGCGGTCACCACCCCTGCCGACGAGGACGACGACTTCCTCGCGATGCTGCACATCGTGGACGACCCCGCCTACCGCGACGTGACCGCCGAACAGATCGTCTCCTTGGCGCCGGCCGAGGACGACCTGCTGATCCTGGCGGACCGCACAGCCATGACCGGGGCGGAGATGCCGCTGCTGGCCGTGTACATGGGCGTCGAGGACGAGGAGGAGGACGAGGACGGGCAGGGCGAGGGGGACGCGACGGCGGAAGGGGACGGCGGCGCGGCGCCGGGGTTCGACGAGCTGAGGGTGATCGCGTCGGAACTGTGGTCCGTCGAGAACAACATCTCCCTCGCCAACATGGACTGGGAGGAGTTCGTGGACGCCGCCGAGGAGGACGGCGTCTTCCGGGGCTTCTGAACGAGGCTGCCGTACGGGGTTCCTGAGCGGATTTCCCGCTGGGGTCACCGCCGGGCTCCCGGCCCCGATGCCGCCCGAAGGCCAAGATCCACCGGAGGTCCAGGGTCATCCGGGTGAGGGAGAGCATCAGGAGGGCGCCCCCCTGCCACTGTGGCAGGGGGGCGCCCTCCTGAGGGTGCGGAGCGTGGTGGTCCCTCCCGCGCCTCCCGTGTGACCCGCCCTCGCGGACGTACGGCTCAAGGGGCGCGTACCCGGTACCCGTGGAGGACCGGTGCGAAGCCCGGGAGCCTGCGGGGCGAGGTCGAGTCCGGCCGTGCCACGGCGGACGACGCCGTCGTACGCCCCGTCATCGGATCACACCCGGGGCGTGGCCTCGATCTCCATCCAGGCGCCGGTTCCGGCGTTCGCGGTCGTACCCTTGGCGAAGAGCTTCCAGCCGCCGCCCGTGGGGTCGACGTTCAGGCCGTCGATGTAGAAGTTGCCGCTGCTGGTGTTGTACTTGCCGAACACGCTGATGCCGGTCTGTGTACCACCGCCGTAGTTGACGATGTTGAACGTCTGGCACGTGTTCGCGCTGACGGTTGCGGTGGCCACGCCCGTCTGGTTCTGCTGCGCGGTGTTGAAGACCAGGTACGCGGCGTAGTTTCCCTGCGCGCAGAGCTGCACCCTTCCCGCTCCGATCGCAGCCTGAGCCGAGCCGGTCGAGAGCAGGATCCCGGACGCCAGCGTGACGCCGACAACACCTGCTGCCGCACGCTTGGAGAACGACTGGGAAAACATGTCACACACCTTTCTTCGTGTCCCACTGTGATCGAACGGGCACATGCTACGGGCCCGCACCTCCGACAGCAAGACACATATTCGAGAGTCGAAGGGCGTCGTGGTGCGGCCAACCTTGGGCGGGTGAGCCGGATTTGATATGCGTTCACGAAGAGTGCTTCATTACGTCGAAGGGCCGTGGGCCGGGGTGAGCGGCGACAGGATCCCGGGTTCCGCGCACGTTCGCACGTCCACCGAGTATTTTCAGGTGCTTCGTGGCCGGGCTTCGATGAGACGGGAGCTTCTCGATGTCCCCATGGTGCCTGTGGAGGATGACGCCGCGGGCGCCCGGCCGCGACGGTGAACGGATCTGTGACGGCGTTCGGAGTGAAGGCCGTCGAGGTACGCAGGAGAGCTGTCCCACGTCATCCGTGACGAGAGCGGGCGTCCGGCGTGCTGCCCGTCGCGCCGGTTCGAGTCCACGTCGGCCGACCGTTAAAAGTCCGTCCCGGAGACGAACCGCTCCGCCGGATCCACCCTGCGCGGCGTACCCGGTCCCGCGAATCCGTCCGTCCGTACCCCTATCTCATGTCTCGTGTCCTGCTCGGAAGGAACAATGCAACCTCCACATTCGCCCCGGCCGGGGCCAGATCTTCCGCAACGTGTCCCAGGCAGCGCCAAGAAGGTCAGTTCCTCGTCCCCTCCGGCCGGTGACTCCGAGTCGGGCGACGCCGGGCCCTCGGCGCCCGCGAGAGATCCCCGTCCGGCCGTCACGGCCGGACGGAACGGCTCCCTGCCCCGGCTCACCCAGGTCTCCTCGTTCGGGTCCCGCGGGAACGCCGGCGCCCCCCGGACCAGGACGACAGCGGTGGACACCCCCGCGGGCGACCGGTCCCCCGGGCCGCGGCGCCGCGGCCTTTTCGGACGCCGTGGCGACAAGGCCCAACGCGATGGATTCCGCGGCGCCCTGGGGGTCGTGGGTGTGGTGGGGCTGCTCTCCGTGGGCGTGCTCAGCCTGATCCTCGTCCTCCTCGACCCGGACGACGGCGAGAAGCACGCCGGCGCCTCGGTGGTGGTGGACTACGGCGCGGACTACGGCGCGGACGACGTCGCGGGACTCGACACTCCGGCGCCCCCGACGGCGAGCGCGTCCGGCGCCGGGCAGGTGAAGAAGGCCGAAGACCGCAAGGACGCCAAGTCCTCGGCGAGCCCCTCCGCGCCCACGTCGCCCAGGAGCAGTGCGTCCGGCAAGGACGCGCAGGCTCCGGACTCCACCGCCGCGCCCGAGGACGGACCTCGCACCGGGACCTCCTCGTCGCCCGCGGGGTTCGGCGTCCACAGCCACGACTCGCAGCGCTGCCTCGACGTGGTGGGTGGCAAAGCCGTGCCGGGTGCGCGGCTGATGATCTGGGACTGTTCCGGTTCCGCCTCCCAGCACTGGGCGTTCCCGTCCGACGGAACCATGCGTGTGCTGGGCATGTGTGTGCAGCTCGCGGGCGGCTCCACCGCCGACGGGGCGGTGCTCCGACTCGCCGGTTGCGACGGCGGACCGGCGCAGCAGTTCGAGCTGAACCAGCGGCACGACGTGGTCAGCAAGCTCGCCGACAAGTGCGCGGACGTTCAGGACGAGGGGACTGCCAACGGCACCTTGATCCAGTTGTGGACGTGCAACGGCCACGACAACCAGAAGTGGTCGGAGTCCTGAGCCCTTGAGGACGACCGTGCGGCGCGGGCGTCGCGGCGGGGCCGGGAGGAGCAGTCGGTCGTCCCGGCCCCGCCCTGCGCGCGGAGCGGGTCGCCCACCGCTGAGCGGTGGTGGGCGAGCGTGCGTGCCGGACACCGCCCGACGGACGGGACTTTCACGACGCGGCCTGCGGGACAGCCCTTAGAATGGCCGGGCGGCGACGGAGGGACGCAGATGCCGAACTTCGCAAGGACGCGGACGACGGGGGCCTCCCGGTCCGGCCGCGACACGGTACCGCCCGGACACCAGGGGTTCACAGCCGCACGCGACAGCCGAAGGGCCGGCCCCCGCAGGGAACGGACGGTGCGCGATGCCTGCCGTTGACGTGGCGCCGGAGGACTCCGGCAGCTCCCTCGTGGGCCGCGAACGCGACCTGGAGCTCGTCCGGGAGTCGCTGGACCGGAGCCCGGTCGGCACCCTGCTGCTGTCCGGGGAGCCCGGCGTCGGCAAGTCCGCCCTGCTGGACGCGGTGGCCCGCGCGGCCTCCCGGGACGGTACCCGGGTGCTGCGCGCGGCCGGCGTCGAGTTCGAGGCGGATGTCGGCTACGCGGCGCTGAACCAGATCCTGTTCCCCCTCCACGGCGTCCTGGACCGTCTGCCCTCCTCCAGCCGGGAGGCGCTGAACGTCGCTCTGGGGTTCAGCGCCGGGCCCGCGCCCGAGCGTCTGCTGGTCTGCAACGCGGTGCTGGCACTTCTGCGAGCGGCGGCCGAGGAGGGCCCCGTCCTGCTCGTCGTGGACGACCTGCCCTGGGTGGACCGGGCGAGCGCGGCCGTCTTCGGCCTCGTCGCCCGGCGGCTTTCCGGCGGGGACGTCCGGTTCCTCGCGGCCTCCCGCACCGGGGTGGCGAGCTTCTTCGACGGCAGCGGACTGCCCGCCCACGAACTGCCCGCCCTGGACACGGAATCCGCCACCCGCCTCGTCGAGCTGCGCTTCCCCGACCTCGCGCTGCCCGTGCGACGGCGTCTGCTGGCCGCGGCGCAGGGAAACCCGCTGGCCCTTCTGGAGCTCCCCGACGCGCTCCGCGCCGACCAGCGCCGGGCCCAGGAGGTTCTGCCCGCCGTACTGCCGCTGGGCGCACGCCTCCAGTCGCTGTTCGTCTCCCGGGTCCGGGTGCTGCCCGGAGCGACCCGGTCGCTGCTGCTGCTCGCCACTCTGGAGGGCAGCGGTGACCTGGGTGTGCTGTCCTCTGCGGCCCTGGAGTCGGACCCGGACGCTGACCTGCGCGACTTGGACGCGGCCGAGCGGGACGGACTGGTCCGCGTGGAGGCGTCCCCGCGCCGCCTGGTGTTCCGGCACCCACTGATCATGTCGGCCGTCGTCGAGGCGACGAGCAGCAGCGGCCGGCGGGCGGCCCACCTGACCCTGGCCCGGGTACTGGCCGACCGGCCGGAGCAGCGTGCCTGGCACCTGGGCGAGGCCACGCTGCAGCCGGACGAGGAGGTCGCCCTCCTCCTGGAACGGACCGCGCGGCACGTCCAGAACCGCGGGGACGCGGTGGCGGCGATCGCGGCGCTCACCCGGGCCGCGGATCTCAGTCCGCGGGACACCGACCGAGCGCGTCGGCTGGCGGAGGCGGCCTATGTGGGTGCCGAGGCGATCGGCGCGCTGAGCAGCGCGTCGACCCTGCTGGAGGACGCCTGGCGCGCGGACCCCCGGTACGGGGCGTCGCTGCGCTCCGCGACCGCCGCCGTCCAGCTCGTGCTCAACACCGACGGGGACCTGGCGACGGCCCACCGCCTGCTGGTCGGTGCCGTCGAACAGGGCGACCACGGCTTCGACGCGGAGGACCCCGCGCTCATCGACGCCCTGCACTTCCTGCTGCTGCTGTGCAACTACGGCGCCCGTGAGGAACTGTGGGCGCCGTACTACGCGGCCGTCGCCCGGCTGCGGCCGGCGCCCCCGCCGCTGCTGCTCGTCGCCGCCCGTGCCTGGGGCGACCCGGCCCACATCGACGCGGCGTCGCTGCGGGAGCTGGACGAGATCATCGACGGCGCGACCAAGGAGACCGACCCGGCCCGGGTGGTGCGGGTGGGCACGGCGGCGGTGTACCCGGACCGGCTGTCGGCGGTGCGCGAGGCGGCTTGGCGGCTGGTGCGACAGGGCCGCGAGGGCGGCCCGGTGCGCAGACACATCGGTGCCCTGCTGCACCTGTGCCTGGACGGCTACCACCGCGGCAGGTGGACCGAGGTCCTGGATCTGTCCGAAGAGGGACTGACGCTGTGCGAGAGGTCCGGGTACACCGTCTGCACCTGGTTCTCCCAGTACACGAAGGGTCTGGTGACCGCGTCCCGCGGGGACACCGGGACGGCGCACGCGCTCGCCGACGAGATGATCAACTGGGCGGCGCCGCGCGGCATCAGGGAGGCCGTCCACTGTGCCCTGCACGTGCACGCCCTCGCGGACATCGCCGACGGAGCATTCGATTCGGCGTACGGCCGCGTGACCGCCATCGGCCCGGCCGGCAGCTTCCCTCCGTACGTCGCGCACGCCTCGTGGGTCTTCTTCGATCTGGTGGAGTCGGCCGTCCGCACCGACCGGCGGGCGGAGGCGGTCGCGCACGTGCGCGCCCTGCGCGAGGAGACGAACGTCGCCGGGCTGTCGCCCTGGCTCGGCATGCTGGCCGACGCGGCCGAGGCGCTCGTGACGGAGGACCCCGCCGAGGCCGCCCGCCTGTTCGGAGCCGCGCTGGCCACCCCGGACGCGGAGCAGTGGCCCTTCGTCCTGGGGAGAGTGCTGCTGGCCCAGGGTGAGTGGCTGCGCCGGTCCCGGTCGTTGTCCGAGTCCAAGGCTCCGCTGACGGCCGCGCTCGACACCTTCCAGCGGCTGGAGTCCACCGCCTGGGCGGAGCGCGCCCGCAAGGAGCTGCGGGCAGCGGGCCGGGTCGTACCGCACACCGAGGAGGGGGCGGGAGCGACCCTCACCGCGCAGGAGCGGGAGATCGCGGAGCTGGCCGCGACCGGACTGACCAACAAGCAGATAGCCGAGCGGCTGTTCATATCGCACCGCACCGTCGGCGCCCACCTGTACCAGATCTACCCCAAGCTCGGCATCGCTTCCCGGGTGGCGCTGCGGGACGCGCTGCGTCGGCGGGCCCCGGTCTGACCGGGCGCCGCGCTCGCCGGGGCGCACTTCGCGTCCGGTCCTCCGCCGGACGTACGTCCGTTCCGGCGCCCGCCGTGCCCGGCCGACCGCCCCGGGGACGGTCCCGGCCCGAGCGAGGGCAATGGTCGCGCTCGCTCCGGCGAGGGGCGTACGTCCCGACCGCACACTCGTCGGGCCCGCGTCTCCCGGACCCGCTCACATGTCCTGTTATCCTCCGAGACATGTGTGTGACACGTGTTTCATGTGCGGGAGGAGACATCCATGACGGTCGCCCATCCTGACCCCGGCGCCCCGGGCACCGACGCAGGAGTCCTGATTCCTGTGGTCGTGCACTTCGACGACCTCGATCCGATGGGCCTGCTGCACAACGGTCGTTACCAGGTGCTGGTGGAGCGGGCGTGGGGGGCTTTCTGGCGCGGTCGAGGCGTCGGTGGCAGCACTGGTCTGGAAGGGGACGGCTTCAACGTCGCCAAGTCGTTCGACATCACCTACGACCTGCCCGTGTCCGGGGTCGGCGACTACGCGGTGCGTCTGTGGATGGAGCGCATGGGCGCCACCTCCGCCACCGCGGGGTACCGGGTGTGCTCCGCCGACGGGAAGACCACGCACGCCCACGGCGGGCGCACGGTCGTCCGTCTCGACCGCGCCACCCTGACGCCCACGCCGTGGTCCGAGCGGACCCGGGAGATCGCCCGGACCATCGGCCTGCCCCGGGAAGGCGTCTGACCCGGTGTCGCCGGGCCGGGTGTGCCGGGCCGGCGGGCTCGTCCCGCCGGGCCGAAGCCCCAGCCTCACCCGCGATCGGCGGCGGGTGGGCTGGTGAGCGCCCGTCGGCCCGTGCCGGGCATCACCGACCGACCGCCGACGGGTCATGCGCGGTCCCGGGAACGGTGCGGCCTCCTCTTCCCGCAGAGCTACGGCGCGGGGTCCTCCAGCAGGCCTGCCGGCAGATGTTCGGGCAGGGCGGTGAGTTCGGCGGGGTCCGCCTCCACCAGGGACGCGTCTCCCACGATGCTGCGCATCGGCCAGACGCCCTTGGGGGACAGCGCAGCGCAGTCAGAGCGCGAGCACGTCTACACTTGTAGACATCAAATTCCGGGCAGGTCCGCGCGAGGGCAGGTGTGAGAAGCGGTGCCCGCGCCGGAAGGGTGCGGATGTTCGTGTGCGAGGACCTGCGGACGGGCCGCACACCGGGAGAACAGGGAGAAGACGAATGGACAACCTGGCACGCGCGGCGTTCAGGCGCCGGGTGGAGACCGAGGGACCGCTGATGATCCCGCACTGCCCGGACGCCTTGACGGCGCGCCTGTGCGAGGAGCTCGGCTTCGACGGAGGGTACCTCGGCGGCGGCGGGCTCGGCCTGTCGCTCGCGGTCTCCGAGGCCCTGCTGTCGCTCACCGAGCTCACCCGGGCGGCGGCTGCGGTACGCCGTCGTTCCGCACTTCCCCTGGTGGTGGACGGCGGAGTGGGCTTCGGCGACGCCGTGCACGTGACCCGCACGGTCTGGGAGCTGGAGGCGGCGGGCGTTCACGCCATCGAACTGGAGGATCAGGTCGCGCCGAAGCGGGCCAGCCACCACCGCCACGTGGAACACCTGATCCCGGTCGAGGAGATGGCCGGGAAGGTACGCGCCGCGGTGGCGGCGAGGCGCGATCCGGACCTGCTCCTGATCGCCCGGACCGGTGCCGTGCGGAACGAGAGTTTCGAGGCGGCCCTCGAACGCTGCGAGGCGTACTTCTCCGCAGGTGCCGACGTCGTCATGCTGCTGCCGGAGAACGACGAACAGCGGGCCGCCGCACCGCGGCGCCTGTCCGGTCCCGTCGCCCTGCTGACGTCGTTCGACCTCCACGCTCCGCAGGAGTGGACCGGGTTGGGGTACTCGATGGTCATCGACCCGGTCACCGGCCAGACGGCCGCCTTCAGCGCACTGCGTGAGGCGTACGAGGCGCAGCGGGCCGGCCTGCCGAGTCCGCGGCCGGCCGCGGAGTCCTTCGCCGTCTACGAGCGCCTGCAGGACCTCGCGGGTTTCGGGGAGCTGTACGACATCGAGCGGGCCACCACCGAACCCGGTACCTGAGCGGGGTGCGCGAAGGGTGTGCGGCCGGAGGGCGGCGTCACCCCGCGCGGATCGCCCGGAGAGGTCGTCACGGCCGGCCGGAGACATCTCGCGGGCCGCGGCGGGGCGGTGACGTGGCAGCGGAGTCGGCCAGGCTCCCCAGGAGGTGAATCAGCTCCGCGAGGCCGGACCGTTGCCCGTCCGTGAGGGTGAGGTCGATGGCGTCGCTGAGCCACGCCTCACGCGCCCGCAGCCAGCGCCCGGCCTCTTCCCGGCCGCGCGCCGTGGCGGAGAAGAGCACGCGCCGACCGTCGGCCGGGTCGGGATCGCGGGCGACCAAGCCGTGTTTCTCCAGTACGGCCAGGGTCTGGGCCATGGACTGCGGCTTCATGTACTCGGCTGCCGCGAGATCGCTGGTGGTCGTGGGCCCTCCCGCCACCACGCGGCTGAGGGCGGCCAGCTGACTGCGGCTCCACGGGCCGGCGCGCATGCCGGTCTCGGACCGGATGCGGCCACGGAGCCGGTCCATGGACCGCACGAGCTCCAGTGCCAGGTCCGCCGACGGAGTCTTCTTCGCTTCCACGCTGGAACCATACAGGCCGCCTGAAGACCATCTCCCCTGCGACGGGAAGGCGCCCCGTGGGCCGACAGGAACACACTCGAGTCCCGACTCCGACACACACACTCATAGGTGTTAAGGCGAACTGTTCAGGCAACCTGTACTGTTGGTCGTCATGAAGACACGCAGAACGCCGCCCCGGCGGACGGGCGGGGAGACGACGGGAAGGCCTCCGGGCCGAGTGGCCGCCGTCGGAAGCCCCGGATGGCGCTTCACCCTTCCCCTCATGCTCGGTTCGTCCCTGAACCCGATCAACAGCTCGATCATCGCGACCACGCTGATCGCCATCGGACACACGTTCCATGCCGGGGCGGCGTCCACCATCTGGCTCGTCTCGGCCCTCTACCTGGCCAGCGCGATCGGCCAGCCCACGATGGGCAGACTGGCCGGACGTCTCGGACCGCGCCGGGTGTTTTTGACGGGGCTCGTCCTGGTCGGCTTCGGCGGCGCGCTGGGCACCGCGGCGACGAACCTGCCGACCCTCGTGGCCGCGCGGGTCGTCCTCGGCGTGGGCACGTCGGCCGGTTATCCGACCGCGATGATGATCGTGCGGCGGTGGGCCGCCGAACACCCGTCGGCGCAGCCGGGCGGCACGCTCGGCGCGCTGGCCGTCGCGGCCCAGGTCACCTCCGCGCTCGGACTGCCGCTGGGCGGACTGCTGGCCGCGGTCGCCGGTTGGCGCATCACCTTCCTCGTCAACGTTCCCCTGGTCCTGCTCGGGGTCGTCATGACGCTCGCCTGGGTGCCGCGCGACCCTCCCTGCGAGCGGAGGACCGCGGACGCCGGCCCCTCGGCCCGGCTGGACGTTCCCGGCATGGTGCTCTTCGCCTGCACCATCGCCTCGCTGCTGTTCTTCCTCAACGACCTGCACCACCCGCGGTGGTCGCTCCTCGCGCTCACCCTCGTCCTGCTGGTCGCCCTCGTGGCCCGGGAGCGCCGGACCGAGGATCCCTTCGTCGACGTACGGATGCTGGCCGGGAACAAGGCGCTGAGCGCCACCTACCTGCGCGTGTGCATCACCTTCCTGCTCAACTACTGCATCCTGTACGGCCTCACCCAGTGGCTGCAGGAGACGCGAGGGCTGTCGGCGATCGGCGTGGGCCTGCTGGTCCTGCCGATGTCGGTGTTCGCCGCCCTCGTCTCCGTGCCCTTCGCCCGGCGCGGGCTGGTGCGTTCCGCCCTGTACTGCACGGCCGTCGCGGCGGTCCTCGGTCCGGCGGGTCTGCTGCTGTTCACCTCGACCACGCCGATCTGGGTCATGGTCCTGATCACCATGGTGTTCGGTGTGGTCTCGGGCCTGGGCGTGATCGGGAATCAGGCCGCGCTGTACCAGCAGGCACCGGCCGAGGCCGTCGGCGTCGCGGCCGGACTCATGCGCACCTTCACCTACCTGGGCGCCGTGCTGTCGTCGAGTCTGATCAGCCTGTCGTTCGGCGACCGGGCCACGGATTCCGGTCTGCACACCATCGTCGTCGCGTTGCTCGGCCTGGGCCTCGCCCTGCTGGCCATCACCCCGTCGGGAACACGGAGGCTGACAGCCTCCTGAGGAGGCCTGCGCACCGGCGGTCCACGACCGCACCCCGGCGGCGCCGACAGGGTTTCGCCCACACCACCGGTCGTCGACAACAGACACCTGCGTTCATGCCACCATGTGTGCTCATATGGGGGCAAGCACACATACTTCAGGAAGAGGACAGACACATGGACATGCAGCTGGCCGGAAAGCGCGCGCTGGTGACCGGTTCGAGCGCCGGACTCGGCCGCTCGATCGCGGAGGCGCTCGCCCGCGAAGGGGTGAGCGTCGTCGTGCACGGCAGGGACGAGAAGCGGACCGGGGAGACCGCCGGCCGCATCGCTTCCGCGGGCGGCCGGGCGGAAGTCGCGGTCGGCGACCTGAGCACCGCGGACGGGGCCGCCGCCGTGGCGGCGGCGGCTCTCTCGGGAGGCACGGTCGACATCCTGGTCAACAACGCCGGCGCCTACGACCAGGTGAGCTGGACGGAGGCGACGCCGGAGATCTGGGCGGCCACCTATCAGTCCAACGTGCTCTCCGGAGTACGGATGATCCAGAGCCTCGTCCCGGTCATGAGGGAGAGCGGATGGGGTCGTGTCATCCAGATCGGCGGCGGCCTGGCCGTACAGCCCATGTCGGCTCAGCCCCACTACAACGCCTCGCTCGCCGCCCGTCACAATCTCGCGGTCTCGCTCGCACGTGAGCTGAAGGGGAGCGGCATCACCTCCAACACGGTGGCGCCCGGAGCGATCCTGACCGACCAGGTCCGTGACCTGCTGTGGCGGATCGCTCCGGAGCACGGCTGGGGCGACACCTGGGAGGAGATCGAGCGGGCCGCCGCGGAGAGCTGGGTGCCCAACGACACCAACAGGTTCGGGCGCCCGGAGGAGGTCGCCGCCGCGGTGGTCTATCTGGCCAGCCCGCATGCCGACTACGTCAGTGGGGCGACGCTACGGGTGGACGGCGGCACCATCCGCTCGGTGAACTGACCCTCTCGGGCCGGAATCTGTCCGGCGAGCAAGAAGTCTACAGGTGTATACTTCTTCCAGGGACACGGACTCCCGGGCCGCCACGGCCCGGGAACCCCTGAAGGAGAGAACAGGCATGAACCTCGATCTGACCGGAAAGCGCGCGCTCGTCACCGGCTCCAGCGCCGGACTCGGTGAGGCCACCGCGAAGTTGCTGGCAGCGGAGGGCGCCGCCGTCGTCGTGCACGGCCGTGACAAGGAACGTACGGAGAGGGTCGCGCGGGAGATCCGGGAGGCCGGCGGCAGCGCCACGGCCGTGCTCGGCGACCTGGCCGAGGACGGGGCCGCCGCCGACGTCGCGCGCGAGGCGGTCGCCGGCGGCCCCGTCGACATCCTCGTCAACAACGCCGGCTTCTACCGGCATCTGTCGTGGGCCGAGGCATCGCCCGGCGAGTGGCTGGACACCTACAACGTCAACGTCGTCTCCGGCGTCCGGATGATCCAGCACCTCGTCCCCGCGATGCGGGAGCGCGGCTGGGGCCGGGTCATCACCATCGGCGGCGGCCTCGCCTCCCAGCCGATGAACACCCACCCGCAGTACAACGCGACTCTGGCGGCCAGGCACAACCTGGCCGTGTCCCTGGCACGCGACCTCAAGGGCACCGGCGTCACCTCCAACGTGGTGTCCCCCGGCGCCATCCTCGTGGAGGCCACCAAGGACCTCGTCACGGGCATCGGCCCCGCCCGCGGCTGGGGCGAGACCTGGGACGAGATCCAGCCCAATGCCGTCGACGCGCTCATCCCCAACGACCAGGAGCGCTTCGGCGAGCCCGACGAGATCGCCGCGGCGGTCGCCTATCTGTGCAGCGGCTACGCCCAGTACGTCAGCGGAGCCACCCTCCGTGTCGACGGCGGCCTCATCCGTTCCGCGTTCTGACGCGGACCGGCGCGCACGCCGCCGGGTGCCGCACGCCGTGCGCTACCCGGCGGGGCCGTCCGTCACACCCTCGGCGGCGACCGGAGCGGCACCGCTCTCCCGGGTGACCGGCCCGAGCATGTCGGCGAGAATGCCCGCGAGGCGCTCGTCGTCCGCCTCGGCGAGCGCGGTCGTACCGACGACCCTGCGCAGCAGCCACGTACCCGCCACCAGCGCCAGCCCGAGCTGTGCACGGACGTCGGCGTCGGGGCCGTCGAGCAGCCCGGCGAGCCGGGCGCCCACATGTGCCTCGACACCCTGGCGGACGATGTCCGTCGCCTCCGGATCCGCCGCCGAACGGAGCAGCAACAGGAACGGGTCGAGCTGCTCCGCGTCGGCGGACGTGCGCTCGGCGAGCGTGCGGGCGATGGAGCCCGCCAGACGTGGCGGCCCGTCACCGACGACGGTCGGCGGGGTGAAAGCACGATCGACGGCCTGGGCGAACAGCCGCTCCTTCGAGCCGAAGTAGCGGTTGATCATCATTGCGGTGACGCCCGCCCGCTCGGCGATCTGCCGTACCCCGGCACGGGCGTACCCGTGCTCGGTGAACTCGACGACCGCCGCGGCGAGGATCGCCTCGCGCGTCGCGGCGCCGTCGCGTCTGCGGGCGGGTGGTGCGGCGTTCACGCGCACGAGCATACGCGAGGCCGTGCACGGCTTGTTCGGGCCCGGCGTGCGGAGCCGGGGCACGCACGTTCCCGCCGCCCCGCGGCCGACGGCGGCCGTCGTCGGACACGTCGGGGAACCCATCGAGGAGACCGGGTTGGCCGACGCCGTGACGCAGGATCCGCCGATCGCACTGGCCGCCGTCCTGGAGAAGCAGAGCTGGATGTTCCTGGCCGAGCGGTCCTGACAGCTGGCCGGACGCCCGCAAGAGTAACCGCCTTGACAGGTGACACTTTCGGATGCCACTCTCTCGTCACCGGCCAGAACAGTTACTTATTCGGTGAGGAAGCCTCCATGGCAGTCGTACGGTTCCACCTCGTCTCCACGCTCGCCCCGAAGGACGTGCTGGAGGTCCTGACGGATTTCGGTCCGTCGCGCGCCGACGCCTGGCCCACGATCGATGCCGAGCACTTCGAGGTCCACGACCTCGGCGACACCTGGGCCGAGGTCACCGAGGGCACCGCTGCCGCGTGGGAGCGCGCGCGCTACGAGTGGGAGCCGGACGGGGACACGGTCACCATCTCCACCCTCGACTCGAAGCTGTTCGGAGCGGGCGGCGGCTGGGTCTTCCGGATGACCCCGGAGGGAAGCGGTACACGGGTCGACGTCGAACTGACCCGGGAGCCCGGCACGCTCAAGGGCAAGATGCTCGCCTCGCTCCTCCCCCTGGTCGCCCCCGGGTCCCTCCGTAAGTCCTTCGCGGGGCCGCTGCGGGCGGCGTAAGTCTCCCCCCGGTGCGGGACGACCGGGGCGTTCCGCTACGCCGAAGGGCCGACAGCGTGCTGTCGGCCCTTCCGTCATGAACGACGGAACACACCCGGTCGTCCCGCACCGGGGGCACCTGCCGGACTCTCCGGCTCCGGGCAGGTGCCCTCGAACCACAGCCCTGGTGTCAGAGGGTGCGGGCGAAGAGAGCGGTCAGTTCCCGCCAGTGCCGCTCGGCCGCCTCGGGGTGGTAGGAAGCGGTGTCGGACTGGGTGTAGCCGTGGTGCGCGCCCTCGTACACCTCGCACCGGTGCTTGACGCCGGCGTCGGCGAACGCCCGCTCCAGGCGGCGGACCTGGTCCTCGGGCATCGACGGGTCCTCGTCGGCATGGGCGAAGTACAGTTCGGCGGAAATCCGGCCGGCGACGAGGTGGGGGCTGTCGGGCGCCTCGCTCGCCAGCCCGCCGCCGTGGAATCCCGCCGCCGCGGCCACCCGGTCCGGGTGGGCGCCGGCCGTGTACAACGCCAGCCGGGCACCCATGCAGTAGCCGGTGACACCCACCGGCCCCTCGGTGACCGCCGCCGAACCGGCGAGCCAGTCGAGAAAGGCTCCCGCGTCGCGCTGCGTCTGCTCCGGAGTGAGGGCCTCCATCAGCGGGACGATCTTCCCCACCACGTCCGGCCGGGCGGCCACGTCGATGTACTCGGGCAGTTCCACGACCGGGGCGCGCCCGTTGCGGTAGAAGACGTTCGGGACGAGCACCGAGTAGCCCGCCGAGGCCAACCGGTCGGCCATCGCCTCCAGGTGCGGGCGCAGTCCGAAGGCGTCCTGGTAGAGGAGAACGCCCGGGTGGGCTCTGCCGTCGTCGGGGTGGGTGAAGTAGGCGTCGGCGGTGCCGTCCGCTGTGGGGACGTCCACGAGGGTTCGGGTCACGGCGGTCATGATGTCGGTGTGCCTCTCTACGGGGGAATCTGGTCGAATCCGGACGCGGTGTCTGCCTGAACAACCCGTACGGCTCACACATGGGAACGCCGGTCCGCTCGCCGCGATTCCCACCAGAGGCGAAATCACGTGAAAAATGCATGCATGGGGCGCGAAGTACGCCTGAGTGAGCGCCGGTTGAACCCTCTCGACAAGTGTGATGTGTTTGCCGATGGCAAGACACATATGATCCGAACGGCATGCCAAGCCACGTGTCATGGAGCCGGTGACCCGGCCCTTCCCTCACACTGCGAGGACGAGACTGACGTGAACGACTTCCAGCCCGGCCGCAGGCGCCTGCTCAAGATGTTCGGCCTGGGGGCGACCGCGACCACCGCGGCCATCCTCCAGGCCGACCCGGTCCTCGCCGCCACGCTCGGCTACGACGAGCGGACCGGGGTCTCCCCCACCGGCTACGTGGCCCCCAGGGGCTTGGCCAGAAGCAGCTCCGCCAAGCAGACCGCGCTCGACTGGATCACGGCCAACGAGGGCGCGATCACCCGGCTGAGCGACGAGGTGTGGCAGCACGCGGAACTGTCGCTGCGTGAGTGGAAGTCCTCCCTCGCCCACGCCAAGCTGCTGAAGGACAACGGCTTCACCGTCGAGTGGGGTCCGGCGGGCTTCCCGACCGCTTTCGTCGCCACCTACGGCAGCGAGGGCCCCGTCATCGGGTTCAACGCCGAGTACGACGCCCTGCCGGGTCTGTCCCAGAAGAAGGGCGTGGGCACCCACGACCCGCTGGTCTACAACTACGACGCCTACGGACCCACCTACGGCGCCGGGCACGGCGACGCGCACAACGCTCTGGGCGCGGGTGGCACCGCCGCAGCGATCGCGGTCGCCCAGGCCATCCGCGCGGGCGGACTGAAGGCCCGGGTCAAGCTGTTCGGCAGCGCGGGCGAGGAACAGCTCGTCGGCAAGGCGTACGCGGTCAAGGAAGGCGTCTACGACGGCATCGACGCCTTCCTGGACTGGCACCCCTTCAACATCACCGTGCCGTTCTGGAACACCACCAGCGCGCTGGTCTCCGCCACCTTCACCTTCCTCGGCGCCTCCGGCCACGGCGGTACCCCGCTCGGCAACAAGAGCGGCCTGGACGGCGCCATGCTGATGGCGACGATGTCGGAGTATCTGCGGGAGAAGAACGTCGCTCCGTCCGGACGGTTCCACTACGCGATCATCAACGGCGGCGGAGCTCCGAACGTGACTCCGGACATGTGCTCCATCTGGTTCTTCGTCCGCGAGGGCAGCCCGGCCCGCGCCCAGGTGCTGTACGACAAGATCGTGGAGTGCGGCAAGGCCGCCGCCCAGGCCAGCCAGACACGTCTGGTGCACAAGTTCCACTCCGCGACCTGGAACCTTCTCGCCAACAAGGCGGGTGCGGAACTGCTCAACGACAACATGGTCCAGATCGGCGCCCCGAAGTTCACCGACGCCGACCACACACTGGCGAAGGCCGTGCAGAAGGCGCTGGGCAAACCCGAGGTGGGCATGCCGACCGAGCTGACGCCCCTCGCTCCCCCGGCCGCGGCCTACACCGGCGGGCTGGCCACCGACACCGCCGACATCAGCTGGCAGGCTCCCACCGCCGTCCTCCTGTCCGCGGCCTATCCGCCGGGCATCCCGAACCACAACTGGGGCGCGACCGCGACGGCGGCCACCAACATCGGACACCAGGCGCTGCTCTCCGCCGCCCGTTATCTCGCGGCCGGCGCGGTCGACCTGATCGAGCAGCCCGCGCTGCTGGACGGCATGAAGCAGGAGTTCAAGGACCGTACCGAGGGCGTCGGTTGGGCCTCGATGATCCCGGACGGCAGCCAGCCGCCGCTGTACGAACCGCCGGCCGACTTCCTGAGGGCGACCGGGCAGAGCTGGCCGCCGAAGGGCGTGATCTGGCCGGTACCGCCCATCGTCTCCACCGAGCAGCTGGGCGGAACGGGACCCAATCTCGCACCCGTCGTCTGATCTCCAGGCTTCCCCGTTCTCACCGCACCCGCCCGCGACCGGCCCTGGCCCGGCCGCGGGCGGGTCCATGTTTCTCCGGGACCGTCCGCCGCCCCCTCCCTCGGCGAGGCGGCATCAAGTCGGCACCGGCAGCCAATTGACTTACCCCGACTCCCGCGCGGCGCCCGCGCCGTCCCCGGACGACACCGACGGCCCGCACCCGGCGCACCCTTCGACCGTCAACTGACCGATGTGCGGGGGAAGTACTGGGCGAAGAGTGGGACACGCAGTCTTCGTCCCACGGAGGGAACCCTGTCATGCACCGTGACCACTCGTCGTTGAGGGCGCGTTCGGCGCCCCAGCCCGTACCCGCCCTGTTGCTGGAACTCGATCAGATGCTCGACGAGTTCACCCGGCTTCCGATGCGGGCGAAGTTCCACTTCGACCCGGCCCAGGCCGCGGTGATCACGGTCGAGTTCATCGCCGAGCGGGGGCCGAGCCTCGTCTGGCACCTCGGCCGTGAGCTGCTGCGCCACGGTGTGACGTCGATGAGCGGCTCCGGCGACGTGCGGATGTGGCCGACGCTGCCCGGCGAGCGGCCCTCGTCCTGGCTGCTCCTGGAGTCCGAGGAGGTGGAGGCCCTGTTCGATCTGCCGACCGAACCGCTGGCGGAGTGGCTCGATGCCACCTACCGGACCGTCGCGGCCGGGGCGGAGATGGACGGGCTGGACTGGGACGGGTTCCTCGCGGAACTGATCGAGGGGCCGACGGCCCCGTCCGAATGACCCTCGCCCGGACGGGCTTGCCTCCCGATGCGTCACCTGTCAGAGTGGTGACGCACAGGGTTGCCGTCGTCGGCCCGGCCGGTCGCCACCGCCACACGTATGCCGCCCCGGGCACTCGATGACAGCGCTTTGCCGCAGGCCGCACGCGCGGCGGACGAGGAGGAACGACGTGAGGACCAGCAACCCGATCTTCTCCAGGTGGGGGGCCGCCCGTGCCGTGGCTCCGGCCGACGACGCCCGCCGCCCGGTGGGCACCGTGGTCGGCGGCGGATGGGCCGCCGACCACGCCACGGGCCCGGGCCCCTACACCAACCCCTACGCCCCCGGCGCCGACACCCGCCACGACCAGGACGCGATGACGGTGGACGATGTCGTCGTCCGGACCGCGACGACCCTCGGCACCGTGGCGCTCGCGGCGGTGCTGTCCTGGTTGCTGCTGCCCGTCGACGAGTCGGCGCTGAGCCGGTCGTACGGAATCGCGGTCGGATCCGCGCTCGTCGCCTTCGCCCTGTCGATGGCCCAGACGTTCAAGCGGACGCCGTCCCCGGCCCTGATCCTCGGGTACGCGGCCTCCGAGGGCGTCTTCCTCGGCGTGTTCTCCAGCACGGTGTCGACGTACATCTCACCGGGGGTGGTGGTCCAGGCCGTGCTCGGTACCTTCGCGGTCTCCGCGGGTGTGCTCATCGCCTACCGCATGCGCTGGATACGTGTCGGCCGGAGGTTCATCGGCTTCGTCTCCGCCGCCTCCATCGGTTTCGTGCTGCTCCTCCTCGCCGACACCCTCTTCTCCGCCTTCGGCGCGGGCAACGGCCTCGGCTTCCACAGTGGCGGCATCGGCATCGTCTTCGGGCTGGCCGGCATCGTGCTCGGCGGGGCCTTCCTCGCCCTGGACCTCAAGCACGTCGAGGACGCCGTCGCCTACGGCGCCCCCCGCGAGGAAGCGTGGCTGGCCGCCTTCGGGTTCACCCTCACCCTCGTGTGGATCTACCTGGAGGTGCTGCAAGTGCTGACGATCTTCAACAGCGACAACTGACGGACCACTGCCCCGACGCCGGGAGGGATCCGCGCGACACGCGCGGATCCCTCCCGGCGTTTCCGCGTATCAGCGTTTTCGCGTATCAGCGTTCCCAGTTTCCGCGCATCCGCGCGACGGTCCGGGCGAGCCTCGTCACCCGCCCCGGCCCGGTCATGGACGGCCGGACGGACGGAGCGTGCTCGGACGGACTCCGCCGGGCGGCCGGGAAGGAGGACGGAGCAGCCCTTGGGTTCCCCGCGCACCGAGCGGTCCACCACCACCACCACCACCACCACCACCGAAGGCGGAACTCCTGGACCGGGCGAAGTACGCGCCCCGGCGCGGCGGTCCGGCCGCCCCGGTGGGCCTGTGCCACGACGCCCCGCCCGGGAACACCGCCCCCACGCCGTCCTCCACGCGACCGGCCGGGCGTCGTCCGGCTCCTGTCGACCACAGAGGGATCCCACACCGACGGGTCCCCGCCGGTTCGGCCGGGAGCCGGACCCGATCGCGCGTCGACCGCG
The DNA here is from genome assembly GCF_042728795.1 of Streptomyces sp. NPDC060184. Taxonomy (NCBI): domain Bacteria; kingdom Bacillati; phylum Actinomycetota; class Actinomycetes; order Kitasatosporales; family Streptomycetaceae; genus Streptomyces; species Streptomyces sp. NPDC060184. The sequence goes on along the minus strand of NZ_JBHWYX010000016.1, from coordinate 36,391 downwards.
GCGCGACGTGCCGCCGGTACGCCTGTCCGCCGTTCTGCCGGTACGCCCGTCCGCCCGGTCCGCCGACGCACGGACTCCCGGTCGGCGCGCCGACGCACGCATTCCGGTCCGCGCCACGACGCGCGAAATCCCGGCCCGCGCCACGAGGCGCGGGCCGGGACGGCACCGGGAGGAGAGGCGGAGATCAGACGGTGCGGGTGCGCAGCTGACGGGACTTCCAGCCCAGCAGCAGGGCCTGGACGATGAACCACACCCCGCCACCGGTGGCGTACGTCGACAGCACGTCGAGCGAGGGATTGTCGCCGACGGCCTGGATGTTGTAGAAGACGCCGACGACGAACGACAGCCCGCCCGAGATCAGGGTCGGCCACTGCTTCCCCAGTTCGGGACCCCGCCGCCTCACTCCGACGACCACCTGCGCGGCGCCGGAGACGACGGCCCAGGCCCCGAACACATGGAGTACGGGTTCCACCCCGCCCGCTCCGGCGATGCCGACCCCGAGTGCGGCCAGCGTGCTGAGCACCCCGTTGAAGGCGGTCACGCCTCGCTCCGAGCCGTCGGGGGTGGCCCGGTAGTCGATCCACGAGGACACCGCGTCGATGAGCGGATAGACGACCAGCAGCGTGATCGCCACGGCGTCGACGTCGTCGTGGGCTCCGGCGAACGCCAGGGCCCACGCCACGGCGAGGACACCACGGCCCAGGTACAGCCTCATCAGAGAGGAGCGTCCGCCGTCGTCCGCCACGCTGGGCTGCGGCACTGTCTGCGTACTCATGGGGTGCGGCCTTTCTCGGGGTCGGGAGTGCCGGTCGTCGGGTCAGTGCCGGGAGGGAGCGACGCAGCGGAAGCTGGTGGCGTCGGCCAGGTCGCCGTGGCCCCGGTAGCGGAGGACCTGCGGGTAGCTGCACAGGTCACGGTCGACGGCCTGGCCGTCGGCGTTGATCAGGGTGGCCGGCAGGGTCTCGGGGGCCTTGCCGTGCTCGACCCAGGTGCGCAGGGCGCCGAGGTCGTCGGCCGAGGCGCCGCTGCCGTCGTTCAGGCCGCAGTGGGCCGTACCCGGAGCGAGGAAGAGACGGTAGAAGTCGTCGACCCGCTTGGTGCCGCCCATCTCCCGCTCGACCTGCTCGCGGTAGCGCACGGTGCCGGCGGTCGGAATGAACTGGTCGGCCTCGCCGTGGTACGTCAGCAGCTTGCCGCCCGACCTGCGGAAGTCGGACAGGTCGGTGTCGTCGGTGCCGATGACCTTGTCGTACTCGGCCTGGGACTGCTTGAAGAGCTGGGTGAACTGGTCATAGGTGATCGTCGAGATGTCGGAGGAGGGCTGCTTCTCCAGCCATGTCTGGACCCAGGCCGCGGGCACCGGGAAGGGCTGGCCCTTGACGTTGCCGTCCGCGTCCGGCGCGGTGACGCCGGCGAGGCCCGACAGGTCGGCCCCGACGGGCACGCCGGACCACAGCTTCCTGCCGGACGCGGTGCGCGGGCCGTCCCAGATCTTGCGGACCACGGCCGCGTCGGCCGCCGTGATGGTCAGCTCCTTGCCGTCGCACACGACCCTGGTGCCGATCAGTCGGCGCGGGTCGTAGTCGCACGCCGACGCGTCGTTGACCAGGCCGTCCTTGACGCCGTCGAGCGAGTCGCAGGCCTTGACCGCGGCGTTGGTGAAGGTCTTCAGCTCACAGGACGACGGGTAGGTCTTCTCGTTGTTCATGACGACCTGCGGCCACAGGGTGGCGACCTCGAACTCGTCCCAGTTGATACCGGGCGCGTTGGCGAGGATGCCGTCGTAGTCGTCGGGGTAGCGCTGAGCCTCCATGTAGCCCTGGCGTCCGCCGGTCGAGCAGCCGTTGAAGTACGCGTACGAAGCGCTCCTGCCGTAGAAGCCGCCGACGACGTCCTTCGCGACGACCGCGGCCTCGTGCTCGGAACGGCTGGCGAAGTTCTTCAGCAGCACCGTGTCGACCTGGCCCCGGTCGTTCAGAGCCCAGCTGCTGTCGATGTAGGTGCCGACGCCCGCGTCGGTGGTCGCCGCGGCGTAGCCGTTCTTGACCGCGCCGGCCAGGCCGATGCCGTAGTCGCCGGCCGCGAAGGCGCTGCCGCCGAGGGTCTGGAGGCGCCCGTTCCAGGTGTCGATCGGGAGCCATACACGGACCTTGGCGTGGTCGCCCTGGCCGGGGTGAGTGAGTGTCACCGTCACGTCGCAGTACGCCGGCACATCGGCGATCTGCGCCCCGGGCAGCGGGGTGACCGGGGGGACGTCCACGGTTCCCGCCTCGTGGCGGACCGCCGTGACGCTCTCCACCTTGGTCCCGGCGGGCGCCTTCACGGAGGTGGAACGGCAGGTCAGGGGGGTTGCGGCGGCTGTCTGGGCCTCGGCCGACGCGGTCGGCAGGTACACCGCCGCGGCGAGCGGCACGCCGGCCGCGAGGACAGTCAGAAGTCGTCTCATGGGTTTCCCATTCAAAGAAGTAGGTGTACGCCTGGCCTCTGCGACACATGTGCTTGGCGTGCGAGCAGGTCCATGGAGAGTGGACGGTTTCCCCGTGCGACAGGTCCCGGGTCCGTCGAAGTCTGATCGAGACTTTATCACCGGTTAGAGCGGTGACGGAACAGGGTGGGGGAAATTCCGCCGGGAAGACGGGCCTTCAGGTTTCCGCCACCCGACATCACCCTGCCCGGCCACCCGGGCGGGGACAACAGTCGGTTGACGGCTCACGTCGCGAATCCGGGTGGCATCACCACGGATACGTGTGAGGCCGTCCGGCGAAGCTCCCGGAAGACTCCCGGGTCGCCCGTACGGCGCGACACCGTCGCGTCGCGGGCCGACCGGCAGGAAGGGGTCCCTACGTCTCGTCCGATCTCCCGGCCCCGTCGCCCCGGGGCTCGTCCCGCAGCCATCGGGAGTGATACGTCTGCGCCCAGGACCGGCCCACGTACCCGGTACGCATCCCGAGCCTCGCCTCCGGGTCCTCGAACGCCCTGCGCATGTGTCCGATGAGGACGAACGTGATGGCCCAGGCCAGCAGGTCGTGGACGAAGATGGCGCTGGTGCGGGAGATGAAGGGGAGCAGGCCCAGGAACCACATCAGCAGGCCGGTGAACATCATCACCAGCACGGCACCGGCGATCCAGCCCGCGTAGAGCTTCTGCCCCGCGTTGAACTTGCCCGCCGGCCGTGCCCCCGGCGACCTGAGGCGCTTGCGGGCGGCCCGCAGCCACTGGCGGTCGTACACCGCGAAGCGGTTCAGCCGTCGCAGGTCGGCGCGGAACTCCGCGGAGAGGAGTCCCAGCAGGAAGGGCAGAGGCAGGGAGATGCCCGACCACTCGTGCAGGGTGACCATCACGTGGCGTCGTCCGACGAGTTGGGCGAGGGGGCCGAGGTACAGGCAGGCGGCGGAGACCAGGCACACCAGCATCAGGTAACCGGTGGCGCGGTGCACCATGCGCTCGGCGGGGCTGAAGCGGCGCACCCGGCCCGGGGGGTCAGGCCGCGTCGCCCTTCCGGTCGGCGCCGTCGAGCCAGCCGTCGATCGCATATCCGCGTTCCTCCCAGAAACCGGGGACGACCCTGTCGGTGACCGAGATACCGGACAGCCACTTGGCCGACTTGTAGAAGTACATGGGCGCCACGTACAGGCGCACCGGGCCGCCGTGTTCGTGGGTGATGGGTTTGTCCTGCATGTCGAGGGCCACCAGGACGTCCGAGCGCCGGGCCTGCTCCAGGGTGAGACTCTCGGAGTAGGAGCCGTCGAAGCAGGTGAAGCGGACCGCCGCGCCCGTGGAGCGCACCCCGGCGGCATCGAGGATGTCCGCCAGCTTCACGCCCCCGAAGGGCGTGTTGTCCACGCGCCAGCCGTCGGTGCACAGCACGTCGGCGACGACCCGGGTCTGAGGCATGGCACGCAGGTCGGCGAGGGTGAGGGTGGCCGGCCTGTCCACCAGTCCGCCGACCGTGAGCGCGTAGTTCGTCTCGTCCTTGCGGGGTACGGAGCCCACGACGCTGTAGTACCGGAAGCCCCCCGGGTTGGGCAGCAGCCCGGTCAGTCCGGTCTTGTCGAACTGGGAAGCGGAGCTGAGGAATCCCTCCCAGCCACGCTGGAGAGAGGGCGCGGCGACAAGGCCGACGGCACCCGCTCCGAGCATGCCGAGCAGCGCCCGCCGACCCACCGGCGCGCCCTCGGCTCCTTGATTCGGCTTTCCTGCCACGCTCTCTGCGCTCCTTCGGGTGGCGACGCCCCGTCGCGTGCTGCCGTCCGGGGCGGCACGGGGTCCGGGCAGCCGGACACATGTGTGACTGGTGCCGGAAACCTCCCCGCATCGTCACCTATTAAACAGGTGACGATGGTGGCATGCCACCATCGGCCTGTCAACAGCATCGGCGCGAGCACACGTATGAGTGTTCGCCGACCGACGCACGTCGGACCACCCGGCGCGGGAAGCATCAGCTGTTAGGCTGCGAGGCACGCAGACCGCATGACGAGGAGCCGCACACGTGGTGGGTGACGACGACATCTCGGGGTGAGACCCGGATCTGACGGCCGCCGGCCGGCGCACAGGAGCGCTGCCGAGGTGGTCCGTCTCGTCGTACCCACTTCTCCGTCTGCCCCAGGGCGGGACTCTCCGCCCTCCGCACCTCCGAGGTCTTCCCATGTCCGACGCCGCCATCGTCTGCTCCCACATCTCCTTCGCCTGGCCCGACGACACCCCGGTCTTCCACGACCTTTCCTTCACCGTGAACCCCGGCCGCACCGGCCTGGTCGCTCCCAACGGCTCCGGCAAGAGCACGCTGCTCAAGCTGATCGCGGGCGAACTGCGGCCCGCCACGGGTTCGGTGTCGGTCAACGGCACGCTGGGCTACCTCCCGCAGAGCCTTCCCCTCACCGGCGACCTCACGGTCGGCGAGGTGCTCGGTGTCGCCGAAGTGATCCGCGCCCTGGACGCCGTCGAGTCGGGGGACACGAGCGAGGAACACTTCACCACCATCGGCGACGACTGGGACGTCGAGGAACGCACCCGTGCCCAGCTCGACCGCCTGGGCCTGTCCGACCTCACCCTGGACCGCGTGCTCGGCACGCTCAGCGGCGGCCAGGTCGTCTCCCTCGGTCTTGCCGCGCAACTGCTCAAGCGGCCCGACGTCCTGCTTCTCGACGAGCCCACCAACAACCTCGACTCGACGGCCCGGCACAAGCTCTACGACGTGCTCACGGACTTCCACGGCTGTCTGCTGCTCGTCAGCCACGACCGCGCACTGCTCGATCGCATGGAGCGCATCGCCGAACTCGGCAGCGACGAACTGCGCCTGTACGGAGGTGACTTCACCGAGTACCAGGAAGCCGTGCGCGCCGAGCAGGAGGTCGCCGAGAAGAACATCCGCAATGCCGAACAGGAGCTGAAGCGGGAGAAGCGGGAACTGCAGCAGGCCCGCGAGCGCGCCGAGCGCCGGGCGAGCAACGCCGCCAAGAACCTCAAGAACGCCGGCCTGCCGCGCATCTTCGCCGGCAACATGAAGCGGGGCGCGCAGGAATCCGCGGGCCGGGCCGGACAGATGCACGCCTCCCGGGTCAGCGAGGCCAAGGCCCGCCTCGACGAGGCAGGCCGGGCGCTGCGCGACGAACAGCGTCTCACCCTGGAACTTCCCGACACCCAGGTGCCCGCCGGGCGCAACCTCTTCCTCGGCGAGGGGATGCAGGTCCGGCTCGGCGACCGGGACGTGTTCGCCGCGGGCGGTGTCGACCTGAGCGTCCGGGGTCCCGAACGCATCGCACTGACCGGTCCCAACGGCGCCGGCAAGACCACCCTGATGCGTCTGGTCACCGGGGACCTCGCCGCGGACGCCGGGGAGATCAAGCGCAACGACGGCCGTATCGCCTACCTTTCGCAGCGCCTGGACCTGCTGGACCTGGACCTCACGGTGGCCGAGAACTTCACCGTCTTCGCACCGCGGCGGCCCGAGGCGGAGCGCATGAACCTGCTCGCCCGCTTCCTGTTCCGCGGCGCGCGGGCACACCTGCCGGTCGGGGTGCTCTCCGGCGGCGAACGCCTGCGCGCCACGCTGGCCTGCGTGCTGTGCGCGGAGCCGGCACCCCAGCTGCTGCTGCTCGACGAGCCGACCAACAACCTCGACCTGGTCAGCGCGGGCCAGCTGGAGAGCGCGCTCAATTCGTACCAGGGTGCGTTCATGGTGATCAGCCACGACGAGCGGTTCCTCGCCTCGATCGGAGTGAACCGCTGGCTGGGGCTGGCCGACGGAACGCTCAAGGAAGCGGGAGCCCCCGCGGTGTGAGCCCCGGGCCCCGGACGCGGCCGTCGTCGTGGCGCGCGGGGACCGACGGCCGCGCCCGCGGTTTCAGCGCCGCGCTTTCCGGCTGGAACCGTCCGCGAAGGGCGGGCGAAGGGAGAATCCGTGAGATCGGTGCCAGTGCTCGGCCCGGGCAGGGCCGAGCACTGGCACCAGGCCCTGGTACAAGCCCCTGGTACGAGGCCCTGGCCTGGACGAACGCGGGTGGGGCGGTGCGCCGGGCGACCGCCGAAGGTGATAGCACCGTCCGAAGCGGTGACGATCCTTGCGTCCGCCAGGAGTCACCTGTCAAGATGGTGATGTGAATCTTAACCATGTCTTCGTATGCGGGCACCCGGCACTGGACTTCGCGGCCACCCTCCGTGCCCGGCGCTCCACCCGATTCGAAATGTTCGTGACGCCGGAGCGTCTGAACGTCTGGTACCAGGAGTCCGGCCTCGTGGACACGGTGACACCCGGCGGGGAGGACGACGTCCGGAACGCGATCACCGTCCGCGAAGCCGTCTACCGGCTCGTCACCGACCGCCGGCTCGGCGCGGACTTCGACGAGGAGGCGCTCGACACGGTCAACGCCGCCGCGCGCAGAGTGCCGGCGACTCCGCAGCTCACCCAGGCCGGGCGGCTCACCGAAGCGACCCCCGAGCAGGCCCTGGCGACCGTCGCCCGCCAGGCCGTCGAACTGCTCAGCGGCCCGGACGTACCCCTGATGAAGGAGTGCGGCAACCCTGAGTGCACGCGCGTGTACATCGACCGCTCCCGGGGCATGCGGCGCCAGTGGTGCGGCATGGAGTCCTGCGGGAACAAGAACAAGGCCGCCGCCTACCGGGCTCGGAAGAAGACCGCAGCCGCCGTACCCGCACGCTGAGGGACCTCCCGGCCACCCGTGGGATCTCCCCCGTCCAGGGTCGTCCTGTCAGGGCAGGCAGGCCCTCTGCCCCCGTCCCGCTCCGTGCCTGGACGGACGCGTACGGCCCGCCTCCACCACAGGGACGGCGGGAGGCGGGCCGTACGGGGGCGGGCACCGGCAGGTGGGCCCGGCCCCTCTTCGGCCCACCCTGCGAGGGTCCGTCTCCGGGGGGCCGCTCAGGAGTGAACACGCCCGCGCAGCGTGGCGGTTCACGCAAGGGTGCGTCACGTCGGCCCGAGGGAACCGGACGCCGTCACGGAACGGGATCGGACCACAGGGATGTGGCCGGACGTGGAGCCCCGTCCCGGCGTCGTCGCCCGCCTGTCAACGGCGCAACCTCCATCCGAAGAACGCGGCGCGGACCCGAAAGGTTCAGATCCCCCGCGTACACGGGCGAGTGCTCGGCACCGCCACACTCGCGGCCCGCGCCATCGCTTCAGTAATACAGAGCCCGGTGACTGCGGTGGGCGAAGGTGTCGCCCGAACTGAGGATGGTCACGATCTCCTCGCAGAAGCTCCGGTAGTCAGCCTCTTCCTCGGACCGCAGGTTCACCGAGACCACCGGCCCCGAGGGCTCGCCCTGTCGCACGGTGTCGAGGAGGAATCGCGGAGGAGGCAGCAGCAGGACCTCCATCACCCGCCGGAAGACGTCGGTGAGGTGCTCCTCCTCCGCGGAAGGCCCTGCGGCATCTTGCGGGTCCGCGGCACCCGGGGGGCGCCCGACTCCACCGGGGTTCCGGGCGCCCAGGACGAACAGGTCCAGGCAGGCTGTCAGACGTCCGAGATCGACCGCGCTCACCTCGATGGGGTACAGGGTCGCGAGCTGACCGCCGTTCGCACCGTGCAGCACATACCGTGGCTGCTCGCCCGGCGGCTGGCCGGCGGGGGCATCGGTGTGCCACCGCGACCACAGCGGCAGTTTCAACAGCACCTGCACCCAGCTGTCGTAGGCGTCCGCGATGACGTGTTCGTCGTGGGACTCCCGGGCAGCACCGTGGAGCCGGTGGAGATGGCGCAGCAGCGGTTCCTCGAGGCTCTGGAACTTCGCGAAGAACACAGGGTCGTCGGGAATCAGGACGTACACGGGAATCCTCCTCCCACCGGCGGGACGGACACGGCGGGGAACTCGCCGAGGAAGCCGGCGGAGTGGACGGCCACGAGACATGTCACTCCGCAGCGGAGAACATGTGTCTCACACACTCCTTCAGACGACGCCGTCAGACCCATTACCTGACTTCCCGTACATGTAGCGCTCCTCGGTGAAGTGTCGCCACTTGATGATCCCCCATGACGGACATGTTTTCACGCCAAAGTAACCATCTTGACAGGTGACGTAGGCGATGGAACCATCACCCCCAGTCGGTTCGTCCGCGGTCGAAGGCCACCGGAACCGCCTGGCAGTTCTCTCGGAAAGGTGAGAACAGGGGAAATCCGCACATCCTGTCCGTACGGTCATCAGCGGATCCGGCCCGAGGGTATGCCGGCACCTGGTCACGGGGTCCGACGGTCTTCGCAGCGGAAACAGGTCTCGGGACACGGCTGCACGCCGCCGCCCTAGCCCGCCCGACGGCAGAAGGCCTCGTCACGACGACAGGACGGCAGAGCACCGGGCGGAGGACATACGCACACGAGAATGGGCGAGGCGAGCCTCGAAGTGGACGCGACAGTGCGCTACGCAGTCCTCGGCACCGTGCGGGCGACACGCGGCGCCGACGAGATCGACCTCGGGCCCCCGAAACGGCTGGCCCTCCTCGCGCTGCTGCTGCTCCGTGCCCCCGGACCGCTCACCCTGGACGAGGCGGTCGACGTCCTCTGGGACGACGAGCCACCGGCCAGCGCCGTCAACGTGCTGCACCGGCACATCGGTGCGTTGCGCAGAGCGCTCGAACCCGGACTGCGCAGCCGGAGGCACGCCGCGCATCTCGTACGCGCGGCCGACGGCTACCGGCTGCGCGTCGACGCCACGACGTCGGACCTCCTGCGTTTCCGGGACCTGCGCGCCCGGGCGCGTCTGGCCGCCAGGGGCGGCGATCCCGCACAGGCCGCGCAGGACCTCGTCGAAGCCCTTCATCTGTGGCGCGGCCCCGTCGTCGCGGCCGGCACCCCGGTGGCCCGGCACCCGGTCTTCACCTCGGTCGGGCACGAGTTCGTCGCGACGGTGAAGGAGGCCGCAGACGCCGTTCTCTCCGCGGCACCCGCGCTGACGGAGGAGGTCCTGGCGGTGCTGCGACGGGCCGTGGAGAACCATCCCTTCGACGAGGCGCTGCACTCCCGCACGATCGCCGCGCTGTCCGTCACCGGCAGACAGGCCGCGGCCGTCCAGCAGTTCGAGGCCGTCCGCCGCGCGTTGGCCGAGGAACTCGGTGTCGAGCCCGGTCCCGAACTGCGCGCCACCCAGCAGCATCTACTGCAACGCCGGGTCCTGCGGAAACCCGACCCCATGGCCCCGGCCACCCGGGAGGCGGGGCGCCCGGCGCAACTCCCTTCGGACTGCGGCACCTTCACCGGTCGCCGCGATGAAGTGGACCAGTGCCTGCGGCTGCTCCCGTTGGAGCGCGAGAGCCGGTCACCCGCCACGGCCGCGGCCCTCTGCGGCATGGCCGGAGTCGGCAAGACCACCCTGGCCGTGCACTGGGCACACATGGTCGCCGACCACTTCCCCGACGGCCAGATATACATCGATCTCCAGGGGCACCACACCTCGCTGGCCCCGCTCGATCCGACCGCGGCCCTCACTCAGGTGCTCGACGCGCTGGGCGCGGACAGCGGCGGGCCCCGTCTCGGCGCCGCCTACCGCAGCGCCCTGCGGGGGCGGCGGCTGCTGCTCGTACTGGACGACGCGGAGGACTGCGAACAGGTACGCCCCCTGTTGCCCGCGGCCCCGGGCAGCCTGGCGCTCATCACGAGCCGGAGGCGAATGGAGGGCCTTGCCGTCACCGACGACGCCCGGATCGTCACGCTGCGGCCCATGTCCCACCAGGAGGGCCTCGAACTGCTCGACGCGCGCCTGGGCGCCGACCGGACGCGGGCGGAGGCGGACGCCGCCCACGAGATCGTCGAGCTGTGCGGCGGGCTGCCGTTGGCCCTGGCCGTCGTCAGCGCCCGGGCACTGGTGCAGCCGCAGTTCACGCTCGCGGCACACGCGGCCCGCCTCGAAGACGCCGAGGAACGCCTGGACGCGTTGTCCAGCAGCGATGTCCGCGTCGACGTCCGCAGTTCGTTCCACCGCTCCTACGGCGCGCTGAGCACCGGCGCGGCGCGGCTGTTCCGGTTGCTGGGCCTCCACCCCGCGCGGGATCTCACGCTGGCCGCCGCGGCCAGCCTCGCCGGCACCGATCCCCGTCGGACCCGGCAGTGCCTGGCCGAGCTGATGGATCACCATCTGCTGGTCGAACCGGTGGCCGGGCGCTACACCTGCCACGAGCTACTGCGTACCCACGCGCGCGAACTCGGCTCGGTCCTCGATTCGGAGACTGCCCGCTCCGCGGCGCTGACGAGGATGTTCGAGCACTACCTGTACAGCGTCGACGCGGCCACGGCGCTGCTGGCACCGCACCGCGCGTCCATGGCCCTGCCACCGCTGAGGCCGGGTGTGCGGCCCCAGCCGTTCGACGGGCCCGCGGTCGCCGCCGAGTGGATCATCGCCGAGCGCAGTCTCCTGCCGGAACTCGTCCGCCGCGTCGGCGACCAGCCCCTGGGCGAGACCCTTGGGCGTCACCTGACCTCAGCGCTGGAGACGTGTTTCGGACCTTCCGGAAACCTCACAGATGATCAGTGATCGTCATCGCCCCGGCGCAACTCCGGCGGATGCGCGCCGACATCGCCCGGCACACTCCCTGACCGGGCAGGGGATCGGCGGAGAACCGGATCAGGCGGCCTCGGAACGCACCACACTGCGAAGTTTGCGCAGCGCGTTGTGCTGACGACTCTTCACCGTGCCGGTCGGCACCCCGAGGATTCCGGCAGTCTCCTGAATGCTGCGGTCGCACAGGTATATGTGGACGAGTACGGCGCGGTGCTCGGGGGACAGCCGACGCAGCAGCGGCTTGGCCACCAGCGTGTCGTGCACCCGCTCGGTGCTGTCGGTTCGCGATGCGGGGTCGGTGCAGGTGACGCCGACGACCTCTCTGCGGGCGTGCGGTTTACGGACCCAGTCGATGACCAGATGGCGTGTCACGGTGAAGAGCCAACCCCGGACGGAGCCTTCCATTCCGAGCAGACGGTCGATGTTCCGCCAGGCCCTGAGCGTGGTCTCCTGCACGATGTCCTCGGCGAGTCCGTGGTCACCCAGCATCTTCTCGGCGTACGAGACGAGGCCGTCCCGATGTTCCCTCATGATCGTTCCGAGCAGGTCCGACCGGGACGTGGTCGCGAGGGGCGTACCCATAGTGTTCTGAACCATCCTGGTTCTCTGTCGTGCGGCAACCGAGGGCCGGATGTAACCCCCGCGTGTGCACTCTAGGCATGTGTTGGTGCCGGAAAACTGCCGCATTTGTGTCGCCCGGACGTCACCCCCGGCCCCCGCGGACACAGTTGGCCGGAAAGACGGCCGGCCGCCGTCGGTAAAACCCCTTCTCATCAGGCAGTTTGACTTCAGAACGGCCAACCTCCCTCCTCAGCCGTCCTCTCACCAAACGTTCACGCATGAGGTATATGTCACGCACGCCGAGCCGCCTTGACCCCCTCTCCACGAGCGAACCTCGGGAGATACGTGTGCATGTTGAGCCGCAGTCGGCGGAGAGTGTCCGGGATGGCCCCGATGCAGTTGACACGTGTCGACTGCCGACGACGGGCACGGGTCGGGTACCTGATCGGGTAAGTGGGAGTTTCTCCGGCCTCTGAACCAGAGGTGCCCGAGTCTCGTGTCCCTCATGTGCCGGGAGCCGCCCTCGGCCGTGCCCTCCCCGCACGGCCCGTCCCGTACGGGGAGGACGGCGAACCACGCGGGAAGGCACGCCGCCTCCGGGTGGCTTCACCGATGAGGATGACCATGGACACGCCACCGGCCGGACGTCTGGAACAGGTACTCGCCGAGTTCGCCGAGCGGTACGGGGCGCTGAGCAGGGCGTGGGAGCAGATGAGGACGCTCTCGGTGACGGTGCCTTCCAGCAATGGGGTGGTGGAGGTCACGGTGGGCGCCGACGGGCATGCGGCCGGAGTCCGCTTCACCCACGAGGGACCCCGCGAGCTGACCGCTCGCCAGCTCGGCGAGAGCGTGAGGGAAGCGCTGACAACCGCTCGCGCCGAGGCCGCGGCCAGGGCGACCGCCATCATGACGTCGGCCGCGGCCTCCCTGCCGGTGCTGCCGTTCGAGCGGCAGCACCGGAACGAGGAGGAGATGCCCGACGCGAACCGGGGACGTGTGCGGTTCGCGGTGTGAGAGCGGATCGATGCGGAAAAGCGTTGGATCCGCGCAGGGAGCCTTTCTGCTCACACGTGTCATGATGGAGCCACGTGTTCGCTTATCCGGTGTGCCCGAGGACGGGTCTCGCCAGGACGGAGAGGATGGAGAACGTCCGTGCCGAAGGTTCTGCACCACGACGACATCGTCGGTGTCGGCAGTGGCGTCTTTGCGGTGACCGGCAGCAACACCAACTGGGTGATCGTCAAGGACGGTGACAGTTGCACGCTGGTCGACACGGGCTATCCAGGCGACCGCGACGCCGTGCTGGCCTCACTGGAGGCGGTCGGGCTGACCGCTCGTTCCGTGGCCGCAGTCCTCGTCACCCACGCGCACAATGATCACATCGGGGCGGCGGAGCACCTGCGTACCACGTACGACGTGCCCGTACTCATGCATGCCGACGAGGTTCCGCACGCACGCCGGGACTTCCTCGACCAGGTGTCGGTCGGCCAGGTCCTCGTACGGGCCTGGCAGCCCGGTGTGCTCCCGTGGGCCGTGCACGCCCTGAGCGCCGGCGGAACCACCAGGGTTCCGGTCGCCGAGCCGCGGGCTTTCGCCACGACCGGTGCGCTGGACCTGCCCGGCGGACCCGTCCCTCTCCACACACCGGGACACACGAGGGGCCACTGCGCATATCACCTGCCCGGCAGTGGCGTCCTGATCACCGGTGATGCCCTGGTGACCGCGCATCCGACGTCGCGGATCAGCGGGCCGCAGCTGCTGCCGGGGATGTTTCACACCGACCGCGACCGGGCCCTGGAGTCCCTGGAGGTGATCGAGGACGTGGACGCGGGGGTCATGCTGCCCGGACACGGACCTGCCCATCACGGCTCCGTCCGGGATGCGGTCCGGGCGGCCCGCGCACATGCCCATGGCAGGACGTGATCTCCAGCCACCACGGCTGCGTCCGGTCGCACGGACCTGTGAAGGGGATTTCAGATGATTCGCCGACACATTTTCGGGGCACTTCAGCGTCGACGGAATACTCTGCGGCCGACGGCAGGACCATGACTGCTCGGAAAGCGCCAGTATGTGTCCGGACGCCTGAACACTTAGACGCTTATCGTGAAGAAGGAACATGCCGGACAACAGTCCGGCATCCACAGTCACCAGCACGGGACCCTGGGCCTGGGTACCATGCGCAACATCATCCATATCGAGGGAGTGAACGGTTGTGACCAGCCAGTCAGCCGCCACGCTCCGGTCGCGGTACGTAGAACAAGCCGCGTCGGACCTGGAGCAGAACCGCCGACGACAGCAGGAGCTGGCGGAAAGAATCACGGTGTTGAAGCAGGAGGAGTCCCTCCTGGCAGACATCCTGAGCCTCGCCGAGCGGTACGAGGGTTTCGCTGACGCCTCGCGTCTGCCCGAGCAGTTGCAGGACGAGCCGCCCGTCGGGAAGACGAAGCGTTCCGGCGCCTCACGGCGCACGGCACCCGCGGGCACCGCGGCGGGCAACACGGCGAGGGCCGGTGCGAAGGGGAAGTCGCGCCCGCTTCTCGGGGATCTGCTGATGGAACTGCTCGGCCGGACCGAGGAGCCGCGTCTGGCGAAGGAGTTGCGGGACGAGCTCATGGAGCAGCACCCGGACCGCGACCCGACACCTCAGGTGGTACGGAACACCCTGGAGGCCCTGGTCGCCAAGGGGCGCATCCAGCGTCACAAGCAGCAGCGTTCGGTCATGTACACCCTCGTGTCGTCCGGAACGGCAGGCTGACGACGGACGCACCCTCGTTCCCGTGTGGCGATCGTCGGCCCGGCGTCGGTGTACGTCCGGCGGCGACCGCTCCACGGGAACGGTCGAGGGACCGTGGCCGGCGTTCCGCCTGACTCAACGCCCGTGGAGGGCCGGGTCCGCCGACACCACGCCTGTCCCCGCGGTCGGAGAGCCGTCGACAGCGGGGCCTCAGAAGCCTGCGGCCAGGCTTTCATCCCAGGCTCTTGGCCTGCGGCACCCGTAGACGGCTGAGGATCAGGCAGCGTGTGTTGCCGCGGGGCGTCCGCGACGCAAGCCGACCCAGCTCCGCCAGAGCGGCAGGGTCCCCGAGACGCCCGAGGGCGCTCACAGCGGCGTTGGCCAGCTTCGGGTCACGTGGGCCGCCATCGGGCACTTGCTGGAGGCAGAGGTCGACCAGAGTGCCCAGGGCCGTCACGGTCCTCTCGTCGGGCCCCATTCTGGAGAGCAGGAGTACGAGCCCACGCAGGACGTTCCCGTTGTGGGGGTCCGGCGGCCCTTCGACCGCTGTCCACCGGCCGGCGGTGCCCGGGGAGTACGGGAGAGTGCGCCGCCGGCCCACGAGGGAGAGCCAGGTCAGGATCTGCTCCCGCACCCCCGCCTCGCCCAGGATCGTCAGGGATTCGTCGGCCTTCCGCTCCCATTTGACCGTCGGCCTGATGGTCCGCGCGGTCGCGGCGTGGGCCACCAGGCCGCGCCACTGAGCCCCGAGAACGGCGAGGTCGGCCAGGGCCGCGTCCGACCAGTTCTCCCCCACGTTGAGCAGGGGTTCCGTGAGCCGTGCGGCCAGCGCCGCCCAGGCGGGGTCGTCGACCAGCAGGGCGGTGCGGCGTACCGAGGCCACAGCCGCAGGCGGGAGTGGACGCCCCGCGTCGAGTTCGGCGTGGACGAGGTGGAGCCAGGTCTGGTCGCGGACGGCCCAGTGGTCCCCGACACCGGCGACCGCCTCCTGCCGTTCGGCGGCCAGCGCGGAGCCGGGCAGGTCCCGGCCGAGCACGGCGTCGAGGTGCAGCAGCCCCAGCCGGAGACCGGAGCCGGGTGCCGCCCGTGCGTACCGTTCGGGGAGGGCTTCCAGCAGCAGCCCGCGCATGGCGGCAGGCTGGCGGCCGAGGTGGCGCACGACCTCGCCCCACACCTTGCGGAGGTCACCGGCGCAGGCCTCGTGCGCCAGCGCCGCCACGTCGAGCGCGCGGGGCGGCGCACCGCCGCGAAGCTCGGCCTGCACTCTGTCCCGGTAACCCGGCCCGGTCATCGCCGCACCTCTTCCTTGGCGTGGGGTGCGAACCCAGCCGTTCACACGTTTCTCGACTCTACATCTGGGTGATACATGTCTCAGACAGGTTCGAAGGTGCCACCGCGCTCCCGGGGCCGTCCGGTCGGACCGGGCCGCATCGGGCGCCGGGGCCGTACGCGCCCAGCGCGATCCGACGACGGCCTTGGGCCGTGCTGTGAAAGGAGCGTCGTCCGCCCGGAGGGCGGGTCGGACGGTGTCCGGTGCGTGCGATCGCACGGCGGAGGGTCGCCCCGATACTGGATGTACCGGGGCGATCCCGACAACACGGCGAGCGTGCGTGCCGGGCGTCGCCCGACAGACGGGACTTTCGGAACACGGCGTCTCAGGCGCGCCAGATGTTGTCGAACGCGGCGTCCTCGACGTACCGGCGCAGTCGGGCTGCCTCCACTGCCGTCACCGTCTCCGCAACGGCGGCAAGCACGGTCGACACCGCGTTCCCGGTGTCGACGTCCGCCGGTATCCCGCCGGTGTCCAGGACGCCGACCAGGGCTGTGAGCACGGGCTCGCCCGAGGCCAGGCGCTCGTCCGCGCGTCGATGCTCCGGCGAGTCGGCCGGCAGGACCGGGGCGGGACGCGCCAGGATTCCGCGGCCCCGGGGACGGACCAGAAGACCGGTGCTCTCCAGTTCCCCGGCGTAGGCCTCGGCCAGCCCGATACCGTGGCGTCGTATCCACTCACCCACCGTCTCGTACGGCCGTTGCCGGCGAATCCCGGTGAAGGCCCGGCTCAGCAGGGGGTCTTCTCCCGCCGGCTCGCTGCCGGGCACCATGCGGTCCCCGTCCAGGCGCAGTGCGCCCCGTTCCAGAAGGTCGATGCCCTCGGCACCGGCGAGGGCGAGGGAGAGATCCCTCTGCCGGTCCGCCGGCATGCCCAGGACGACGAGCGCGAGGTCCCGTGCGGTGGTCATGAGTCGCGCCTCGTCTCCGGCAGCCGCGGTCCCGCTTCGCCGAGCGTGGCGAAGGCCGGTACGTCGCGGTCGGGGTACGGCGGAGCGACGGCGATGGCCGGGCCGCAGGTGTTCTCTGTCGTCATGTGTCCTCCGGTGAACGTGTTTCCGGTCGAACGGGCGCCGATCGGAGGGGGGTTCGCTCGCAAAGGTCGGCCGGCCGGAACCGGTGCCGCGCTTCCGGCCGGCCGTCGCCCCTGCGAGGTCCGTGATCGATTCGTTACCCACGTTGCCGCCACCTGGTACCCCCCGCATACGTGTCCATGGTGGGTGCCCCGCCTTCCCCGAACGCCTCCCCGTGGAAGGCCTCGGGCGTCGGCCGGAGGGTTCAGTGACGGACGGCGTTCCCGGCGGAGACCCATGACCGATCCTGGAAGGACAGATCTTGAGAAAACTCCTCCCCGCCTCCCGCGCCGTGCGTGCCCTGACGGTGGGAGCCGCCCTGCTCTCCGCCGGAGCGGTGCTCGCCCCGGCGGGAACCGCCGCGGCGAGCACGGTCTCCTCCACCCGGCACCGGGTGGACCTCGTCGCCCTCGGTGACTCGTACGCCTCGGCCCCGTACGTACCCACCCAGGTGGACCCGACGTGCCTGCGCTCCAGCCAGAACTACCCCTCGCTGGTGGCACAGTCGCGCTCCGCCGCCCTGACGGACGTCACCTGCTCCGGGGCCACCACCGCGGACATGACGGCCTCCCAGGCAGAGGGAGTGGCGCCGCAACTCGACGCCCTCGGCCGGAGTACCGACCTGGTCACCGTCACCATCGGCGGCAATGACATCGGCTTCTCGACGGTGCTGGGCACCTGCGCGCAGCTGGCCTCCGGCGACCCCGCGGGCACGCCGTGCCGGACGCACTTCACCGACGGATCGGACCAGGTGTCGGAGGCCGTCGCGGCCACCGGCCCGAAGGTCGCGCGCGTGCTGCGAGGCATCCACCAGCGCGCGCCGCACGCCCGCGTGGTGGTGGTCGGTTACCCCGACCTCTTCCCCGAGGACGGCGTGGGCTGCACCGGCAAGACCGTGCCGCTGGCCGCAGGTGACTTCTCCTGGCTCCGTGACAGGGAGAAGGAGCTGAACTCCATGCTGGCCCGCCAAGCCCGCCGCAATGGCGCGCAGTACGTCGACACGTACACGCCGACCATCGGGCACGACCTCTGCAAGCCGACCGGTGTGCGCTGGATCGAGACATTCGCGCCCGAGACGCCAGCGGGTCCTCTGCACCCCAACGCCTCGGGTGAGAGCGCGATGGCCACGGCCGCCGAGGGCGCGCTGGCGCGTCGCCACTGAAGGTCGGACCGTCGTGCGGTCGCAGGTTCGGGCGGAGGCATCGGGTCCGGGCCGGTCGCGTGTGTCCGGGTCCCGGCCCGGACGGACCGGTGGACGGGTAGGTCGGCCCGGCTCCGCGCCTGGCCGGCGCCTCTCCCCCTCGCCCTGGCGGTGCCACCCCTGGCGTCAGAGGAAGGCACCGGCAGCCGGACCGTATCCGCCGAGCACCACACTTTCCGTCCAGTTCCACACCTGGCTCTGGGTGGGCCAGACACCTCCCCCGGACGCTGCCGGCACCCGGGTCTGCTCGTCGCCGGACTCGGCGGAGTTTCGGCGACCGGAGACATCGGCGGCCGTCGCGTCACGGGGCCGGACGGCGTTGGGACGACTGTGCGCGGTGGAGGCCATGTCAGCTCTCGCTCCTGGTGGTCGGTGCCGGCGGGGGCACCGGTGCGGTGGAAAGTGTGCGGGTCCCGCGCGGGGGGGCGCGGGAAGGGGCACGGGACCCGCGGTCCGAGAAGCCGGATCAGGCGGCAGCGGCAGCGGCAGCGGCGTTGATGGTGACCGGGATGTTGCCGCGCGTGGCCTTCGAGTACGGGCAGATCTGGTGGGCGTCCTGGGCCAGTTCCTCCGCGGTCGCCTGGTCCACGCCGCCCAGGACGGGGCTGAGGACCGCCGAGAGCGAGAACTCGCCGTCGTCACCATGGGTAAGCGTGATCTCGGCCGTGATGGTGGTGCTGGTCAGCCGGACCTTGCGCAGTGCGGCGGCTCGGCGGAGGGCGCCGAGGAAGCAGGCGGCCCAACCTGCGGCCAGCAGCTGCTCGGGGTTGGTCGCGGCACCGGAGCCGCCGAGCTCCTTCGGAAGAGCGAGGCTGGTCTCCAGCAGACCGTCGGAGGATTGGACGCGGCCTCCGTTTCGGCCTTCTCCATCGACGTCGACAACGGCGGTGTAGCTGACTGCCATGACTGATGCTCCCCATCGGAGTCGGAAGATCTTGGGCCGCCCCTGACCCGACACCCAAGGTGTCACCTGTTGAGGCGGTGACGTAATCATGTCAGCCCTCGCGTCACCAGTCAAGGCGGTGATTTCTATGTTTCTCCATGCCGCTCGCGTCGACGACCACCGCGTGCGCTTTGCAGGCGTCCACCACCGCAGTCGGGATGCAATCAGCAGGTATGAACGACGCGATGCATACGTATGCCAAACATCGCGCACCGCCCAGCCGCTTCACCAAACACGTATGAAGTAACGATGCAGAGAGGTCACCGCGTCAGCCATCGAGATGCGGACCAGGTCTCGCGGTGCCGACTTCTCCAGTTGTCCGGTGCGGTGAGAAGGTCTCGCGAAAGCCCTCGCGGGGCCGTCGAGGACGGCCTGACGGGCGCACTTCGGAACGGCGTGCGGTTGCGGGCTTCGCCTCAGTCCTGAGGTCGGAGGAGGGAGAGAAGCGACGCGGAGCGTCGGCGACCGACGACAACGCCGCGAGGAGGCGCGACACTCGCCCCCCGCGAGCCCGGTACGACCCCAACGAAGGGCCTCAGTCGGCTCTCCAGGGTTCGTCGAGACGCAGAAACCACGACGACGCCTCTGAGGCGGTTCTCGGGAGAATCGTTCTGAGCGAAGAATCGAACGGCTCGAAAATGCTACACCTGTACCGATCGGGGCATTCGACCGTAGATTTGACGGTCCGGCAGGCCGGCAGCTGTTCTTCCTGACGACCAGGGCCGTAGACACCGCTGAGGGCGACACGAGCGGCTGCTCATGTCGCCCTCGGACGCTGATGTCTCACTGAGCGGTGGATCGCAACCCGAGACGCGCCTTCTGATGCCGCTGCAGAATCTGCAGCATCGTGTCGAACTCGGTGTCGCTCATCTTCTGGATGAGCTGCGCCGCCGCGAAGGAGCCGTCGTCGTAGGGGAACAGCTGTGTGGCCTTCGCCTCAAGCAGGTCGCCCGAGGGGGAATCACCAGGAGGAGTGTCGACGGGCAGCGGGGCGGGAGCGCCCTCCCCCGGCCTCTCCTGCCTCGGCTTCGGCTCGTCATGACTCGACCCCTCCCCCGCCTCGGCCCCCTGACGGCTGCTCCGCTTCTCGGGCACCGGCGTGTGGGGCGGGGGCACCACCGTGGTCGGCTGCTGAGCAGGCAACACAGAGTCCGTGTCCTCGGACTTCGCCGACTCACGCGACTCCGGGAGGCTCACAGTCTCCTTGAGATGCTCAGGTTCGCGGAGGTTGCCTGCCACGCTCTGCGGCTTCTGCGCGTCCACTCCGGTCCGAGGCGGAACAATCACCCTTTCCACGCTCTCGGACGGGGCCCCGGGCGGCAACGACTGGGTACGCCGCACGGCTTCCTTACGTGCCCGCTCAGCCTTGAGTTCCGCGAGAACGGCTTGCTGGTTCTCCTGCGGCACCTTCGCGACCGAGCGCAGAAGCTCTACGGGCTCCTCTCCGACAGCCGCTTGGAGCTCAGGACTCAGGTTCAGCAGAGCGAGTCGCTGCGACACCCATCCCTGCGACTTGCGCAACCGCTTGGCGAGCTTGACCTGAGAACCGTGCAGGGCGAGCAGTCGCTGCAGAGCACGTGCTTCGTCCAACGGGTCCAGATCGCTGCGATGAATGTTGGCGACGAGAGCCGACTCGAGGATCGCGTCCCCGTCACTCCCCTGATTGTCGTCGACCATCACACTGAGATGAGCCAAGCCTGCTTCACGGGCCGCCGCCAGCCGACTGCTGCCGTCGACGACAACATGGGTGGTGTCGGCTTCGAGGTCGTCGGCGCGAGAAGGATTGGCCTTCACGTAGGCGTCACGGTTCATGACCGTGATGGCTTGCTTCTGGCCGTGTTCTTTGAGGCTGCCCGCGAGTTCGGTGAGGTCCCCGAGCGTGGTCCGGGGGTTCTCAGGGTTGAGGCTGATGCGGCTGACCGGAAGCCGAGCCGGAGGAGCCACCCCATCGGTCGGCACCCCGGTGGCTGCTCCGATGGCGGCGCGGCGGGCACTCACCGGTCGGGCACCTCCTCCGAAACGCCCGTTCCCCAGCTGATCGGCCTTGCTCATGAGATCTCCCGAGCCAGTGCGCGCATGGCAATGGCCTGCTGAGACGCGGGGGCGTAGCTCAGCAAGGGCTGCTTCATACGGACGGCTTCCTTCTGTTCCTTGAGGTCGTTGATGAGGCCGACGACCTTCGGATCCTTTATGTCGATCCACCCCTGGAGGGACGACGTGGCGATGTATCCGCGCCGGCCGTCGTAGAGGTTGACGACGATGCCCAGATAGTCGATGGCGAGGGCCAGGTCGTTGCTCAGATCCTCTATCTGGTTGGTCAGCAGGTCATAGGCGTCGGCGGAACTGTCCTCAGCCTGAACGACGATCAGCGCTCCGGACTGACCGGGTCCTTCCGCCTCGCGCCGACGCCCGTAGTAGGCGGCAGCGTCCATGCTCAGGCCCAGGCTGGGCGGGCAGTCGATGATGATGACGTCGTAGTCGGCTTCGAGCGGCATCAGGGCGCGCTCCAAGGCCGCCTCGCGAGCGCGAACCGCGGACAGGCGGACGTCCAGAAGGAAGGCGTCGTGGCAGGCCGGCAACAGGTGGAGCCGGCCTGCGAAGTGGTCTTCGTCGACCGAGACGATCAGATCCCGGAGTTCACCCTTCGGGTCGCCTGCCATGTGGTTGGTGAGACTGTCCCCGTTCATCGGCAGGGGGGCCGCTCCCAGTTGGTTGGTGAGGTGGCACTGAGGATCGAAGTCGACCATGAGGACACGGAGTCCGTGCCCCGGAAGCTTCTCCACGTCGAGGGGGTCATTGAGGCTCTCGGCCGCGGGGTTCTGCGTGTCTTCCACCCGGAGGGCGGTGGCGAGAGCCTTGGCGACACGCACCGGGAACAGCAGGTTGGGGTCTTCCGACAGCGCCTCCCCCACTCCTGCGGTGATGGCGGTCTTGCCCACTCCCCCCTTCTGGTTGCAGACGACGATCCGTCGGGTGATCTCCGGACGCTGAACATCGGGCGTCGGGTTGGTGTCGAGCCAGAGCTGCACCGATTGGGCGAGCCCCTGAATCAGGGAGACCTTCCGGTCCTCGGAGATCCTCCGGAACTCCTCCCACTGGCCCGGCGGCAGGAAGGTGGAGAAGGACTCCGCCCCACCCGTGTCGACGGAGGAAGCGGCAGAGGCGAGGTCGCACCAGGCAGCGATGCCCTGCTCCACCGCCGTCTGGATGTCGATACCGAGTTGGGCGGTTCTGACCTTGAGGCTCTGACGGAGCCATCCCGGCAGTTTGGAGACGATTTTGGCCCGGTCACTCGGGGAGGCTGGCATACTCATGGCGCTACCTTACTAACGCTTTAGATCATCTTCTGCATCGACACGTTAGTTCTTGCCTCTGACCGCTTGTTGACGCTCCCTCACCTATTACGGCGTAATAGGTCGCCGGGGTTCACATCTCCTTGCCGACCGGCTGCTCCGGCCAGGTCGGCGGACCCGAACCATCGGCGGTTGGTGTCGTCGACAAGCCCCTGCTCAACACCCGACCGAGCCCCGAAGACCCTTCACGACCACGCAGGCCACCCAAGAACGGCGCTGGCCATGGTCGATCAGCCGGGCCTCCATCGCCACCGGCCGCCACCGGCCGCCGGTGGCCGCCCGTGGCCGCCCGTGACAAGGACTGCTCGGTTGCCATCTCCCCGGACTGATCCTGTAGCGATTCGGTGACCTCCACCCGGACAGCGCGAAGACGAACGACAGGCGCGCGCTCGTCATCGCCGAAGCGGCACCCGCGACACTCCACACACTGCGAGCGGTCGACCGCGGGGACGAGACGCCCATCACCAACTGGAGAGAGTCGTCGGGAATCGGCGGCAGGCTGATCGACGGCGCCAGGGTCGCGAACCGTCTCCACGAGACGCCGAGCCAAGTCCATCCGTCGCTGGAACGGGTACCGGCTCCGTACCGGCTCCGGGACATAACCTGCTGGACTCGCCCAGCCTGAAGCACGGTCACTTCGCGAGGTAGACCCCGGCAGAGGAGACGGACGAACCGGGAGGGCCCAACTCCCTCTGCCCGGCAGTGCGCGAATCACCTGCTACTCCCCCACAGGCATCAGGGACATGTCCGCCTCGCCACTTGCCCTGGCCGTTGCTCACCGTCTCTGACGGCCCCACACGCCAGTACGTGGTGGTGTGCTGGAAGAGCCGAGCACCGTGCAGCTCCGCTACCCGGTGGACCCGCGGGCGCCCGCGTGGTTGAGGAGTCCGTCTTCCACGTGGATTCTGTCCGCCCGGCCCTTGGGTTCACTCCGCGCCGGCCTCGGGCCGCACCGGAACAGGCCCACACGACAACGAGTTCCGCACTGTCCGCATGCCGCCGGGATTCCTGGCGGTGCAAACCCGGGGCGAATGGCGGCCAGAGACTTGGTAGGGCCTCCGAAGGACGAGAGGGATCTGCTGCCAGTCAGCACGGAATTGGCCCGGGAGACCCCAGACGCGCCCATCAACGTCGGCACCACGTCCTGCGGAGGTGACTGTGTCTGCTCCCCGACCTATTACGGCGTAATAGGTCGCGTCATGTCACCGGCCTCGCGGCCCACGGAACAACGCCCCCTGTCTCAGCGAACCCGGTCGCGCGGCTGAGATTCTCACTCCGAGGTCACTGATGGTGGGTCGGATGCGGCGGCAGGGGACCGGCTGCCGACGATGCCCGCCTTGCTCCGCTTCCTCTGGCCCACGGTTTGGCTGAACGAGCCAAGTCCCGGGCTCGCTCCCGCCAGTGAACCCGCCGCGTGAGCGGTGGTGCGTCCACGACATGACCCACTGAGGGAGATGCGGTACGCAGAACTTCGACGAGTTACAGATCTTTTCAGAATGGTCTGACGTCTCGACCGAGATGGTGCTCAGTGGGGCATGGAACGGGTCGCCCCTGGTGGCGCGTTGACTCGACAGGACTCTGGAGGAGAATTTTGCCGAGCTTGAGCTTCCCGCCGGTGCGGGCGGTCGGACGCGGGGCGGGCTGGTACCGCGGGGACTGCCATGTCCACTCCGTTCACTCGGATGGGGAACTCACTCCCGAGGAGTTGGTTGTCCGGGCGCGCGGGGCCAGGCTCGACTTCATCGCGACGACGGAGCACAACTCCGGAGCAGCCGCGGGTGTGTGGGGCCATCTGCCCACCGATGACTTCTTGGTCCTTCTCGGTGAAGAGGTGACCACGAAGACCGGGCACTGGCTCGCGCTCGGCCTCAATCCCGGCGAGGTCGTCGACTGGAACCACCAGGCCTGGGATGGGCTGGTGGACAAATGCCTGGACCAGGTCCACCGAGCAGGAGGACTATGCGTGGCCGCGCATCCGCACGCACCCTACCCGTCGGGCGACTTCCTGTTCCCCCTCCTCGGCTTCGACGTGGTGGAGGTGTGGAACGGGCTGTGGACCTCGGACCGGCCCTGGAACGCTGACAACGAGGCGGCCCTGGCCGCATGGGGGCGGAGCCTTGCGGCGGATCTCCACACGGGCTCGTGGCAGCCCGCGATGGGCAACAGCGACACCCACTTGGAAGGACAGATCGGCAGCCCTCACACCGTGGTCTTCGCCGAGGAGCTGAGCGCGGAGGCAGTCCTGGCCGGGATGCGCGCCGGCCGCAGCTGGATCGCCGAGTCGGCAGATGTGGACGTGTCATTCACCGCCCATGCCGATGGTCGCGTTGCCGGGGTGGGAGAGCGGCTCGCGACTCGTGATGGGCAGGTGGAAGTCCATGCGGCAGTACGAGGTGTGTCGGCGGGGACCGTCAGTTTCCACACCGACCGAGGGAAGGTACACCGTGCTTCTCTCCTCGGTGACGGGGCGGCGCAGTGGGACACGACAGCGGGGGACTCGGCGTTCGTCCGCATCGAGGTCCGCCATCCCAACGGGCACGTCGCCGCACTCACCAATCCGATCATCCTCAAGTGACCGCTCGGCTCATCGTGAGGTCCGCAGCGCGGTGTGCGGCGCGGCCGTCCTCGCAGCCCCCGGATCGGCGGGACCGCGTCGAGCAGCGGCAGCAGCTGGGTGACGTCGTGACGGTTGCCACCGGTGAGCGTGACGGCGAACGGGGTTCCGTGCCGGTCGACCATCAGGTGATGCTTGGAGCCAGGGACGGGCGCTGTCGACCGGCAAGGGGCCGACGTGAGCCCCCTTTCAGGCCCGGACATGCGAGCCGTGAACAGCGCAATGATCAAGGTCCACCAGGTCGGCGCGGCGCAGCTCGGCCAGCAGGGCTGCGTGCAGGCGCGGCCAGACACCGCAGTTCCTTGTGCAGGATCTGCCCATGTCACCGTGTGGATCTGCGCTTCGTGGACGGTGACTCGTCCCTGGGGGAGTGGGGACTGGGAAGCTGGCTCCGTCGAAACACCGGTAGTGGGCCGGATGACCGAGGAGCGACTGCCTTGCGATGAGCAGAGAGCCCTCGGACGACAGCGCTCTGGTCGCCCCACCCGCTGTCATCACGTTCACCGACCCCTTGGAGCTATTACGGCGTAATAGCTCCAAGGGGTCGGAAGCGGGTGGCACAGACCAGCCCGGCAGTTCTCGTGGGGGGTGCACTTGTGGGTGCGGCTGGTGGTGCAGCCATCGACGATTACGGAGACGCGGATGTTGTCCGAGCGCGGAAGGCTAAGGGTTGTCCCCCGAGCCCGATGGCTCGTAACTGATCGTCTCAGCATGAGTTGAGCTGTGGCCCTGTACTCGGCCAACTTGGACGGCAAGGTGTCCAGGGCCCCGGTCTCCTGCCCGCGCGCTGCACTCAGGTGAGGTCGAAGGTGACGTTCGCGGATCCGCTCCAGTCCGGTGCCTCCGTGAGCGTGAGGATTCCATCCCCTTCCTCGATGACTCGCACCAGGATCCCTCCCTTGTCCTCACTGGAAAACACGAGGGAGAAGTGGGGATCCATCTCCATCAGGAAGTCCCAGAGTGACGAGGCCGTCCTCGAGGCCGAGCACGCCGACGAAGTCGACCAGGAGTCCCTCATCGGCTTCACCCCCACCCACGCGGTCGATGTCATGGCGTTCTGCAACCGTCCTGCCGACCAGCACCTCGTCACGGCCCTGCTGACCGCCGCCGTCATGGATGTCATCGGTGGTGTCGCCAACGCCGAACTACCGTCGGCGCCGGGCCGTTCACGTGGTCGGCCGCTCGCCTTCGACGCCGAGGCGTACAAGCAGCGCACGCGGTCGAGCGATGCATCAGCCGGCTCAAGCAGTGGCTTGGGCCGGCCATGCGAGCGCATGAGATCGCCATCGCCTACGGGGCAGCGCTCCACCTCGCTGCCATCCATATGGTGCGGCCCGAGCGTAGGGCTGTCGGGCCGCACCATATGGAGAGGCATCTCGGCCCAGCGTGGCAGCATGCGGCAATGGCCTTTCGACACCCCGACGGCGACTACGCGATCACCGCGATGTACTCCGTGCCCGATGACGCCTGGTATCTGGAACTGGATCTCATGGCCGGGCAACAGGCACTCGTGACCGCAATCGTCCCCGACGAAGATCCGGCGCGGGAACCCACCGTGTGCTTCAACGCGAACGCAGGGCACACTGACGTCCCATACGAAGTCATGCGCTGGTTCATGCACCGGGTCGATGAAGAGATCAGTACCTCCCGTGCCTGGATGCGGCTGAGACCGGAGCTCGTCGAGATCATCTACCAACTCCGTCACGAGCACATGGGCGCCATCGACGATGACGGCTTTCTCCAGGTACTGGCGGACGTGCGCACCACGGTCCCCGAGGAAGACCTCTCCGACGTTCTGGAAGCCGCCTTCGGGCGGAATCCAGACGGCACCACCGCGAACCAACCGCACACGCACCGGCATGTAGACGATCAAGGAGACAGGGACCAAGGGCAGCGTTTGTCCGCCGGTTTGGGGAGCACTCGCAGATCCTGAGGTCCGTGAATGTTCAGGAGAAAGAGCAGCGCGGCGATGCGCGGTGCGTCGCTCGTCGTGCCCGCAGGGCATCACTGCCCGATGCGTGGCCGGGTGGGGCCGACTCCGACCTTGGTCAGCATCTGGCCCAGAAGCTGGAGGGCTCGTTCAGGTGTCGGCACTCCACGCGCGGTCCCGGGCCTCGCTGCGGGCCCGGGCCTCGCTGTCGGGATCGGCCGACCGGCAGCTACCGCGTCGTGCCGGGTCTGCTCGGTTTCGGCGTACGTATCCATGGCCGGCGCAGCCCACGGGAGCGTCTCGGGTCGACGGCCTGTCACCTGGGCGGGGCTGGCAGGCCGTCGGCCCGGATCCCGCAACGGGCAGCGGGGCCGCCCAGCGATGGGGGAGAGGTTCCCCGGCTCTGCCCGACTTCTCCGACACCTGATGTCCGGGCCGGTGCGGCGTGACGCCCTTCGACGGT
This sequence comes from Streptomyces sp. NPDC060184, assembly GCF_042728795.1. Lineage (NCBI taxonomy): Bacteria > Bacillati > Actinomycetota > Actinomycetes > Kitasatosporales > Streptomycetaceae > Streptomyces > Streptomyces sp. NPDC060184. Next base: position 9,183 of record NZ_JBHWYX010000016.1, on the reverse strand, counting down.
TTCGATGCCTGATCAGCAGCCGGCTTTCTCGGGGGCGGGACATGGCTACCAGAACCTGAGCTGCGAGCGGGCAGGTCTACCACTCACTCTCGCAGCACGACGAAGCCGGATCTTACGGTGGCCGAGGCCACCACGGTCTGCACAGTCGAGAGAGATCTGCCATCAGCTGAAGACAGGCCTCCGATGGCCCAGCCACCAGCACGTCATGCTCGTGCAGCCGAAGAGCGTGGTCAAAGGTATCCCAAGAACATCACACACGGAACGTCTGCCCCGAGGCGGAACATGTCACCCCGGGTCAGAAATGTATCAAGACTCCTTCGAGAAACGTTGCAGTCACGTCAGGTTTCCGCCCCGGCCGGTTCGGCCCCGCGTCCGAGCAGCAGCGGAAGATGCGGCACGCGTCGGAGGAACAACCCCTTCCAGGGCCTGGAGCCGTGGCCGAGGGACCCTCGCGCCTTCGGTCCCTGCGTCTTGGGATCGCGCGTTTACGCAGGTCAAAGGGTTTTCACGGTTCAGGAAAGGGACTGTAGGGACCGAAGGACACAATTATGACGCAGACAAAGGAGAGATTCGTGTGCGCGCGTACGTACCTTCCATCTCCCTGCGGCTCATAATGGCGAGGTTTAGTCCCTTCGGTCCCTCAGGATGAGGATGCATAGCCTCTGACCTGCACATATGCTGCCGTCCAGGGTGAGGGCCCACGGGTCGTCAGGCCCTCCGCCATGGTCCCTGGACCCTGGTACGCCTCCGCCGCTGCCGAGCACGGGCTCTTCGTGCCTCAACCGACGGCCCCTGTGCCGGTCTGCCCTTCCGGCACCCTAGGGTGTGAGGGGTTGCCCCGCCGAGGGACCCAAGGGACCCAGTCAACTGAAGGAAAACCAGACACTGGCCGGATCGGCCGACTTTCTTCGAGGTGAGCCGTACACTCTCTTCACACAGAGTCCCTTCGGTCCCTGACGAGGACACACCTTCGTCGTCAGGTGTGTGAAGTGATGACCGGGCAGACGGAAGTGACAAGGACGATTCCCGTGCCACGCCATGGTGAGAATCACGAGAGAGCAGCGAGCGTCCTCCCTGGGCCGCCGCTCGCCGTTGCACGTTGGTGTGCTGCCCAGGGATGGCCGGTCCATCCTCTCGCTGCCGGCCGCAAGACGCCTGTGCGCAACTGCCCGGCCTGCAGGGGTTCCAGACACACTCCGGCCATGTGTCCCTGCCTTCCCGAAGGGCGGCCCTGTCACGGCTTCCACGCAGCCACGACCGATGCCGCTCTCGTGGACCGCTGGTGGAACGGTGCCCGCTCGCTCGGGGTGGGAGTCGCCTGCGGTCCCGCGGAACTCGTCGTCATCGACATCGACGCCCACCAGGCCCCCGTCCCCGACCGAGGTCGCCTCCTCCCGGGCATCGAGATCCCCCAGGAGGTGAGGCTGGACGGCCTGGCGTCAGGTTTCGACACCCTGGCGCTGCTGGCGGCGTACCGACGAGAAACCTCCCCGGCCCAGGACGTCGACACCCTGCGCGTCCGTACCCCGTCGGGCGGCCTCCACGTCTGGTACCTGAATCCCGAGCCGTCCACTCGGTACAGGTGTTCGACCGGCTCTGCACGGCACACAGCTCTTGCCTGGCAGGTCGACGTCCGTGCTGACGGTGGTTACATCGTCGCTCCCGGGACACGCACCCCGCAGGGCACCTATCGCGCCGAGGGGCGGGCCCGCAGGCCCGCTGTGCTGCCCGAGTGGCTGCGCCGCGAACTGAGACGTACGGGGCATGTCGTGGAGCCGCCGAAGCCGGTGCCTCCCGCCCCGCGGGTCTCGCGCACCGCTCCCCGTTCTTCCGCGCGGCCCCGGGCGGCCACTGCCGAGCACCTGCTGGATCCGCTGATCGAGGTGGTCGCCGCATGCGCGGTCGCTCCGGAAGGCACCGGCTTCTCCGAGAAGCTCAACAGGGCCGCCTACACCGCCGGTGGACTGGTCGGAGGGGGGCACCTGGACCACGGCATCGTTCGCGACCGTCTTGTCCGGGTGGCCCATCACGTCCGTCCTCGGCAGCGCTCCCGGAACGAAAACATCGTCGACGCCGCCCTTGCCGTAGGGTCCGTTCGCCCTCTCCATCCCGAAGGACGTCCATGAGCAGCAGCGCCGAAGGCTCGCCGCTTTTCGACCCCCGTGCCGCGGCTCAGCAGATGCTCGACCTGGAGTCTGCCGCGCTGGACGGGGGCTCGAACCGTGTCCCGGTCCAGGGCTTGGTCGGTGTGCACGGGGGGCTCTCCGTGAGCACGACCATTGCGCCGCCGCCGATGCTTCCTCCTTCCCTTTCCGACCGGGGCAACGCACGTCTCTTCGTACAGCGGCACCGCGACCAGTTCCGACATGTGGAGGGCCTGGGGTGGTTCGCCTGGGACGGGTACCGCTGGAAGCGCGGGGGAGGGGAGAAGGCGGCTCTGTGGGCTGCCGGCGAGATGGCCGAGGACCTGCCGGTGTCGGACCCGCGGGGAGTGTTCAGTGACCGGGAGTTGGTGCACCACAGGCGGCGTACGTTGTCCACGACGGGGCTCAAGGCACTGCTGACCCAGGCGAAGGCGTCGCCGGACATCTCCGTGGATCCCGACCGGCTCGACGGGGACCCGTACGCGCTGTGCACGCCGGTGGGCGTGGTCGACCTCCGCAGCGGTCAACTGCGCGAACCCGACCCGACCCGCGACTTCCACTCCCGCGCCACCACGGTCGCCCCTCAGGACGTGGAGACGCCTCGCTGGCACCGCTTCCTCACGGACACCTTCGGCGAGGACGAGGAGGGCCGAGAGATGATCGACTTCCTTCATCTGATGCTCGGCTACTCGATCACGGGCGACGTGGGAGCGCAGGTTCTGCCGTTTCTGCACGGTGAGGGGAAGAACGGCAAGTCCGTACTGCTCGACATCATGATCCAGATCCTCGGGGACTACGCGGACGCGGCCCCGCCAGGTTTTCTGATGGACCGTGGAGCGTTCTCCGAGCACTCCACCGAGCTGACCGAACTGCACGGCCGGCGCCTGATCGTGTGCAGCGAACTGAAGCCGAACGACAAGTTCGACGAAGCCCGGGTCCGGCTCCTGACGGGCGGCGACAAGATCAAGGCCCGCCGGATGAGGCAGGACTACTTCTCGTTCACCCCCACCCATCACCTGTGGCTGCTGGGCAATCACCGTCCCGAGGTCTCCACCGGCGGCTTCGCGTTCTGGCGGCGCATCCGCCTGCTTCCCTTCACCCGGACGGTTCCGGCGCACCGCAGGATCGACAACCTCGCCTTCGAACTGGTCCGGGACGAGGGACCGGGGATCCTTCACTGGCTCGTCGAGGGCGCGCAGCGTTACCTGCGGACGCGAGACCCCCTGGAAGGTCCCGACAGGGTCCGTATGGCCACGACGGCCTACGCCACCACCGAGGACCACATCGGTCGTTTCCTGGCCGAGTGCTGCACACGCGACGCTGATTCCGGCAAGGATCTCAGGGCCGAACAGGGCCTGCTCTACTCGGAGTACAGCTCGTGGTGCCACGCCGGTGAGGGCATCCGGCCGGCGACGCCTCGGGCGTTCGCCAACCGAGCCCGTCAGGAGGTGGGCGTCGCCTCACCGAACGACATGATCAAGTCGAATGGCCGGAAATACTATCCGGGTATCGCGCTGCTGTCGCACTCGTGATGTCCTGTGTGCGCTTCTGGCTTCACCGTACGACCTACACCGCTGACGCCGGGCGCGCTCTACGATGGTGAGCAGGCCCCCGTGCGGTGGCCCCTGCGGAGCGGGGCGCCACGCAGCGCCGAGCGGCCCCGAGCAAGACGGACCGACGCCCCGCCATGTCCTGTGCCGGGGAACACGCCGATGAAGGAGAGGCTGCAGCCATGAGTTCGCTGTTGACCGAGAGCGACCTCATCCACGAGGCCGAGGTGGTATGGCTGGAGAAACTCGAAGGTCTGGACTACGTCCGTCAGGCGCTGGACAAGACCAGGCGGCGCAACACCAAGCCACCGTACGCTCGGGACGGACGCATGGTGGGATACGCCCTGCTGGACGAGGACGCGTCACCCGACCCCGACAGCGGCCTCTACAAGCGCCGGGTGTTCTTCCTGCTGCCCCACGATCGTGACAGCCTTCCGGACGGCCTGTACCGCGAAGGCGCCCCGGGGGAGGCGGTCGACCCTCGTACGGTCGCACCGCGGAAGCGGGGCGCCAAGACGCCGCGGTCCCAGTCGTCCGTCGCCGTCGTCACGTCGGCCTCCTGACACACACACGCCTGCGTGTGGGCACGGCGGCAGTGTCCGTTCCCCGCCTTCGGCCGTCCGCTCCGGCGGGGTCGTACGGCGCCCTTCAGCAGGACGAGGAAGGGCCCTCACGGGGTTCGGCGCGCGTCGCCCCGGACCGGGACGACGCGCACGAGGAACACCGACGCGCTACGCCCGAGTGCTCTGCGGCACCGAGGTGTCGAGGACGAAGTCGCGCACCGCGTCCGCGAAGAGCCGCGGTTCCTCGACGTGGCCCATGTGACCGCTGTTCTCCAGGACCAGCAGCCGGGAATCGGGGATCAGCTCGTCCAGTTCCACTCCCCAACGCATCCCGCAGATCACGTCGTGCCGGCCCACGACCACCAGAGCGGGGACCGTCAGTCCCTTGAGCGCGACCCGGTCGTCGACGGCGTCGGGGTTACCGTCCTCGTCCAGGCCCGAGATGTACGTGGCCCGGACCGCGTCCCGGAACGCCGCGAACCGCTCCTCGTCGCCCCAGTAGTCCGCGAAGTAGGACGGCAGCACACCCTTGGCGACCGCCTCGGTCTGGGCGTCGTCCGACATACCGGACATCGCGCCGAACGCGGCCAGTACGCCCGCCAGTCCCGGCTGGTCCGCGTGCTTCGCGGCGAACGCCTCCACCATCCGCGCCGCCTCCTCCCCGTGTTCGGCCCCGGTGACGGGGGCGCCCTCGTACAGCACGATCCCCGCCAGCTGCCGGGGACGGTGTACGGCGTGATGGGCCGTCACGAACGCGCCGTGCGAGTGCCCCAGCAGGTGGACGGAGGGGACCCCGAGCCTGTTGATGAGGGTCTCCAGGAAGCTGCTGTAGCGCTCCCTGGTGTAACCGTGCGGGTGCGAGGGGAGGCGGCTGTCCCTCGCCGTACCGATGGGCTCGACGTAGACCATGGTCAGGTGCTCCTCGAGCGCGGGCATACGCATGTACTCCCAGTCGATGCCCGGACCGCCGGAGTGGGCCACGCAGACCGGACCGCTGCCGTACACGTGATACCGCTGGACGAGACCTCCCAGCCGGTAGGTGTGGGTGCCGGGGGAGAGCGGGGCGGTGTCGGGCGCGGCGACGGCGCTGCTCGGCGTGGTCGAGGTGTTCACGGGGAACCTCCATGCGGTGGAGTGGTGTGTGACACCGACATGACGAGGGCGCGGGCGGCAAGTTCGATCGAAGCGGTGTGTTCCGGATCACTCGGTGACGGCCGCAGCGGTGCCGGGGACTCAGGCCGCCGCCCGGGACGGGTCGGCCGGGCGTCGGGAGTGGTAGAGGGAGATCCGGTCGAAGCGACCACCGTCGAGGGACATGATCCATGCGACACCCGGAGGACAGTGGTCCGGGTCGTCGGCCGGGTTGATCAGTTCCATCTCCCAGACGACCAGGGACCGGCCGGCCACGACGTTGACGGGGCGTTGACGAACGCCGGCCGAGAGGTCGCAGTCCATACCGGACAGCAGCAGGTCGGTGCCGCCCAGCCGCTGCCCGCCGGCCAGCAGCGAGACCTCGCGGGAGTAGCGGTCCCGGACCACTTTGCCGAACTCACCGCGCTCGGCCGCCGCGAGCGTCTCACGTGCCTCGTGCCAGCTCGCCTCGGTGCGGCGCCGCATGTCCGCGTGCGCCGCGGCCACGGTGGTGGTGAGGGCCCGGGCCAGCAGCGTGCGGGCCTGGCTCAATCGGCTGCGGACGGTGCCGACCGGCACCGCGCACGCCTCGGCGATCTGCTGGTAGGAGGTGATCCCGGTGGAGAAGTACCGGAGCACGACGGGGAGGCGGAGCGTCGGGGACAGCGAGTCGACCGCCTCCCACACCCAGTCCCGCATCGCGTGGTTCGCCAGCACCTGCTCGGGGCCCGCGTCGTCCCGCATCTGCGGCACCTCCGCGACCGGTTCCACTCGCCGGGACTCCCGCAGGAGGGTACGGCAGGCGTTGCGGACGACCATGCGCAGCCACGGCCCCACGGACTCCGGGTCCCGGACGTCCACGATCCGCCGGAGCGCGACCAGGGCGGCCTCCTGCACGGCGTCGTCCGCGTCGGGGCCGGGTCCCAGCAGGCTGAGCGCCACCGCCCGCATCCCGGGCCGGTGCCGCTCCAGCAGCAGGGACAGCGCCGACACGTCCCCGGACTGAGCGGCGCGTGTCAGTGCCACGTCCTCGGACAGACCCGTGTCCTCCGTCCGTATCCCGCTCATCCCAGACCTTCCCGCCGAGACACCTCACTCACGGATGAGCCTAACCCTCCGCAGGACGAGCATGTGTCGGGACGACGCTCGCGGAATCGACGAGCCGGGTGTCCGCTCCGGTCGGGCGGCCTCGGGTCGGCACATGTGGTGCGGGCGGACGGCTGACGAGATGCTCGCGGCGAAGTCCTGAGCACGCCGTCCGCACCCGGCCACCGCAAGTGGAGCGGTCGCCCTCACACCGGGGAAGGGCATGAGGACGGCCGCTCCGTACCTGCGGCCGGGCCAGCCAGTGAACATCCCCGCCGCAGGAGCTCTCTCTGAGGCAACGGGGCGCCGACCGGGGAGGGTTCACGTGTTCGAGGAGAAGTTGTCCGCGGCGTGCCTCGCCCGCCGGACGGCCCGGCACGCGCGCCTCGCCCGCCGCACCGCCCGGCACGACCGGCACGACCGGCGTGACCGGCGTGACCGGCGTGACCGGCGTGACCGGCGAGCGGATGCCTCTGGACCTCCTCACACAGCACGGCGCGCGGTTCCGCACTGGTGCGCCGACCGCCGCCACCCGTCGGCTTCCGCAGCTCCTACGAACGCCGTCGAGGGGCGGAATCAGTCGGACCGGGCCTCCCGGCCGCAGAGCAGGCCCGCGGTGGCGATCCCCCAGTCGACTCCGGCCAGCTCCTGGCCCGCGGGCACGACCTGGTAGGTGTACTCCAGCCACTCCGCCAGCGGGGGCACGGGCAGCTCGAACAGGGCAGCCATGTCGCCGGAGGCGAGCTTGAGCCACGCGGTCGGCCGCTCTTCCAGGTTCGAGGGCCAGACCTGGACGTCGCCGAAGCCGCTGATCGAGTACAGGCCCTGCTGGAGGAGGTCCCGGCCGATGCGCCACAGGACCCGCGGTCCGTTCTCGACCCGCAGTTCCACGGAGACGACCAAGGGAGACGCCGGATCGAACCGGAAATCCGCCCGGAGCGTCTGCCGGGCGGAGACGGCCAACACGCGCTCGATGTCCAGGGTGAGCCGGGAGCGGTGGTGCGGCGCCGCCGGGTCGGCCTGTACACCTGACTGTTTGCCGCTCATGACGGATGGTCCTCCCTGTGGCGGATGCTGACGTGATCCACTCTTGCCGCTGCGAGACCGTCGCTCATAGGTAACTTGACCGACGGCGATGACTTGCTTCGTGGCCGTCGTGGCCGCGCGAGGTCGCTATGTGGACCCATGTCCGTTTTGGTGTGCCGGGCCGCGCTCCGGGCCTCTGGAGGCGGCCCGAGCCGCGCGCTCCCGACGGCCGACATTCAGTCATTCGACTGTGGTCCCTGACCCGCGCCCGAAGCATCCTGAACGAGTCGCCCGCTGTTCGTGCCGGGCGGTCGCCATGCTCGGAGGATCCAGCCGTGAACCGTACTCCCGTCGTCTTCATCCATGGCACGTGGCTGCACGCGCTCTCATGGGAGTCGTGGGCGGAGCGTTTCGCCAGCAGAGGATTTCTCGCACTCGCCCCCGGGTGGCCGGGGGAAGCCGAGGTCGCCGGGGAGACCAGGGCCACCACCGGAGCGCTCGGCGGCGTCGGTCTGGACATGCTGCTGGACCACTACACCGCGATCGTGCGGTCGTTCGACATCTCGCCGGTGATCGTCGGCCACTCGGTCGGAGGACTCATCGCCCAGCACCTCATCAGCGCCGACATCGGCCGGGCGGCGGTGGCCATCGCACCCGCTCCGGTCAACGGCGTACCGCTGACCGGAGCCCGCCCCCGGCTGTGGACCCCCGGTCAGGAGGCACCGGCCGACGACGTGGTGCGCCTGTCACCGGAGCACTTCCACCGCTTCTTCGCGAACACCGTCACCGCCGAGGAATCCGACCGGCTCTTCGAGCGGTACGCCGTCCCGGCACCGCGCCGTCTGCTCACCGACATCGGGTGCCTGGGCACGGTCCGCGATCCGCGGGCCACGGCGGACACGGACAACGCGCGCCGTGGTCCCCTCCTGCTGATCTCCGGTCAGGAGGACCGGCTGGTGCCCGACGCCGTGACCCGCGCGGTCTACAAGCAGTACGGCGACAGCACGGCGGTGACCGATCTCAAGCAGTTCGCCGACCGCGCGCACTCACTGACCGTCGACAACGGATGGCGCTTCGTCGCGGACTACGTGCTCGCCTGGCTCGACGAGCACGGCATCCGCGCACTGCCCGACGAACGCTGAGGCGACCCGGCGCACGGGCCGGCCAGAGGGTCTTTCGTCCGGATCGGGCCGGACTCGTGTCCCTCCTCCGCCTCGCGACGCACGGCACAGGATCCCGCTTCCCGATCCGGCCCGATCCGGCACGACCCGATCCGATCCAGCCCGATCCGGCACGACCCGATCCGATCCGGCCCCATCCGGCCGGAAGACCCGGCCCCCGTGCGCCCCGCCCTGGCACCGGGTCACACCCGCTGCTCCCCGGTGATCTTGCCCAGTGCGTCGCGGAGGGCGGCGCGGGAGGTGATGCCGAGTTTGGGGAAGACGCGGTAGAGGTGGGAGCTGACGGTGCGGGGGGAGAGGTGCATGCGTTCGCCGATCTCTTTGTTGGTGAGGCCGCCGGCGGCGAGGTCGGCGATGCGGCGTTCTTGCCAGGTGAGGGTGGCGAGGTGGGTGGTGGTGGCGGGGGCGGGGGTGCCGGTGGCGCGGAGTTCGGTGTGGGCGCGTTCGGTCCAGGTGGTGGCGCCGAGTCGTTCGAAGGTTTCGGCGGCTTGGGTGAGGGGGT